>JALOKP010000131.1 GCA_025456425.1 Acidobacteriota bacterium
CGCTTCGAGGGCTGCTTCATCGAACATCGGATCGGAGTGGAGGATGCGCGCCTCGACGACGTTCCCATCGCGGTCGATCACGAGCTGGAACGAGACCCATCCCTCCCACAGTGCGGCAAGCGGGAGGCTCGGGTATCGCGGCGCCACGCGCTTCCGCAGTATGGGCGCTTCGACGGGTTCCAGAACAAGGTAGGGTTCACTCGCGCCAATGAGATCGCGATCACCCGCGGGAAGCAGCGGTCTCGGCAGGGAAGGCCCTTCGCTGGAACAGATTGCGTCGAGACTTTCGGCGCCCGCCAAGGCGAGCGCGAGCAGGACGGCACCGAAGCGGAACGCGCGCTTCATCGGTCGTGAATCCTCAGGATGCCGATCTTACACCTCGTGTTCCGCGTATTCGAGCGCAACTCCCGACCGCCCGATCCCGCGAGCGGGACGGTCGGCCCGTCGCCTGATTTCGCGGTATTCTTTTGCGACGTAGTCTCCTCGATGGAGGGAGCGACCGATGTCGATTCCGGGAGCGGACGCACCGCGCGGCCGGCTGACCTACGCCGACTACGCGAGCCTCCCCGACGACGGGCGTCGCTACCAGCTCGTCGAGGGGGAACTGGTCGTGATGGCCTCGCCGAACACCCGGCACCAGCTGGTCGTCGGGGAGATCTACTACCGCCTGCGGCAGCACGTCGATCACCTCCGGCTCGGCCGGGTCATGGTCTCGCCGCTCGACGTGGTCCTGGACGACCGCAACGTGCTGCAGCCCGACGTGATCTTCGTCTCCGACGCCCGCGCGGGGATCGTCGTGCCGGAGAACCTGCAGGGGGCGCCGGACCTCTGCGTCGAGGTCCTTTCGCCGGGCACCGAGCGGATCGACCGCTTGCGCAAGCTGGAGCTCTACGCGCGGTTCGGCGTGCCGCACTACTGGATCGTGGATCTCGAGGCGCGGACGATCGAGGAGTACCTGCTCGAGCGGGAGGTCTACCGCGTGCGGAGCGTCACCGCGCTCGACGAGGAGTTCCGTCCCGCGCTCTTCCCGTCCTGGAGCCTGGCGATCGCGTCCGTACTGCCCGCGTAGCGCGCCGCCTCAGGACCCGGCGGGTGCGGTTATCAGCAGGTCGAGCGCCAGCAGCCAGCCGCCGCCCGGCTCGCGGCGCCAGGCCCGCAGGAACCAGCCGCTGGCCGGCTTCTCGCCCGCCGCGACCCACGCGCCCCAGGTGTAGCCCAGGTCGTTGCTCGCGGCGACACCGCTCTTCTGCACGGTCCAGCCCGCCGGAACCGGCTGCGTGGCGGCAGCCGCGACGATCGGGTCGCGGCCCGAGAGCAGGCCCCGCTCGCCGCGCAGCGCGCGCGCCTCGGGGTCGAGCAGCTCGCCGTACGCCGCCGCCAGCCCCTGCTCTCTCGCCAGCGCGAGGAACCGCGCTTCCATCGCCTCGAGCGACATGACGCGCACGGCCTCGTCCTTCGCCGGGTCGGCCTGCGACGGGCGGAAGGACTCGCGCGCGGCCACGGCCGACAAGTCCGGCGCCGGCCCGCCGGCGCCGATCCCGCCGTCGGCGGCGAAGCGGTAGGTCCCGTCGGCCTGGCGCTGCCAGATCGTCGCGAACCAGCCGTGCGGCGTCGGCGGGGGCGGCGTCCCCTCGCGCGGCGGGGCCTCGAAGGTCCAGGGGCCGGTCGTGAAGCCCAGCTCGCCGTCGCGCGCCACCGCCGCGAAGGCGGGACGCCAACGCAGCACGCCCGGCTGCTTCGGCCGGTCCTTCCACCAGCTCCTGCCGTTCACAGGGCCCGGCTGGAAGACCACGCCGTCCTCGGCGAGGAAGGCCAGGAACGCCTCCTTCGTGCCGCGCGCCTCGGCCTCGCGCGCGAACGCCAGCTCGGTCGCCACGACCGCGCGCCAGGCCGCCTCGCGCCCGGCCGTCGCCGGCGGCAGGCCGGCCGCTCCGGCCGAGCCGGCCCCCCCCAGCAGCAGCGCCAGCACGACCCCCGACGCGCCGGCCGCGTCCGCTACCGCCGCGCGCTTGCCGCGACGGAACCAGCCGGCGACCCGCCCGCGGACACGATCCGCCACGACGTAGAACGCCGGCACGACGAGCAGGCTGAGCGTCGTCGAGAGCAGCAGCCCGCCGATCACCGCGATCGCCATCGGGGTGCGGATCTCGGCGCCCGCCCCCAGTCCCAGCGCGGGGGGGAGCGCCGCCATGAAGGTCGTCGTCGTCGTCATCAGGATCGGCCTCAGGCGCACGGGGCCCGCCATCAGCATCGCCTCGAGCGCCCCGGCGCCGCGCGCCCGGGCCTGGTTGGCGTAGTCGACCAGGATGATCGAGTTCTTCTTGACGATCCCCATCAGCAGCAGCAGCCCGATCATCGAGAAGATGTTGAGGCTGCGGCCGGAGAGCCAGAGCGCGTAGGCCGCGCCGGCGACCGACAGCGGCAGGATCGTCAGGACCGTCACCGGGTGCAGGAACGAGTTGAACTGCGCGCCGAGCACCATGTAGGCCACCGCGATCCCCAGCACCAGCGCGAAGATCAGGCTCCCCATCGACTCGCGGAAGGCCTGCGACGCGCCGCCGAGCACCGCGCGGTAGCCGGTCGGCAGGCCGGCCCCCAGCTTCTCGACCTGCTCCAGCACCGTCTTTTGGTCGAAGCCGGGGGCGACGTTCGCGAAGACCGAGATCGCCCGCTCGCGGTCGCGCCTCGTCACGGCCTGCAGCGCCGGGACCTCCTCGTAGGTCACCAGCGACGAGAGCGGGACCAGTTCGCCCGAGCGCGCCCGGACCTTGATCCGCGCCAGGTCCTCGGGCTTGCTGCGCTGGCTGGCCAGGAGGCGGGCCCGGATGTCGATCCGGCGGCCGCCGGTCTCGTACTTGCCGGCCCGTACCCCGCCGACCAGCGCGCTGATCCCGGTCGCGACGTCCTCGACCGGGACGCCCAGGTCGGCCGCGCGCGCGCGGTTGGGCGTGATCCGCAGCTCGGGGACGCCGATCCGGTAGTCGGTGTCGACGTCGACCACCATCCCCGTCGACTGCAGGTCGCGCGTCATCTGGTCGGCGATCTCGACCAGCCGGTCCCAGTCCGGGCCGCGGACGGAGAACTCGACCGGGAAACCGCGCTGGGCGGTGAACCCCTGCTGCGAGAGGTCCTGCACGATCGCCTTGAGCCCGGGGATCGCGTTGAGGTCCTTCCGCAGCTGGGCCTGGAACTGCTGCTGCGTGACCGGCCGCGCCTCGGGCGGGACCATCGTGACGAAGATCACGCCGCCGTTGACGCCCGCGCCGCCGAAGCCGCCGACGACGACGAAGCTGCGCCGGACGACCGGGCTGCCGTTGACGATCGCCTCGGCCTTGCGGAACAGCGCGTCGGTCTCCTCGAGGTCCGACCCGACCGCGGTCTGCAGCCGGACCATCAGCCGGCTCTGGTCCTGTGAGGGGACGAACTCCGCCGGCAGCACCGTGAAGACCCAGGCCGCCAGGACGGTCAGCGCGGCGGCGACGACGAGCGCCGTGACCGGGTAGAACAGGATCCGCGCCAGCAGCCAGCGGTAGCCGATCGCCAGCCGGTCGAAGGCCCGGTCCACCCAGCCGCCCAGCCCCTTCCGCTCGTGCCCGGCCTGCAGCATCTGCGCCGAGCGGGCCGGCGTCAGCGTGATCGCCTCGAGGTACGAGAACATCACGGCGACCGAGAGCGTGACGCCGAACTGCAGGAAGAACTTGCCGATGATCCCCTCCATGAAGATCACCGGGGAGAAGATCGCGACGACCGCGATCGTCGCCGCCAGCGCGGCGAAGGCGATCTCCGCCGTCCCCTCGCGCGCGGCGCGCACCCGGTCCTTCCCCATCTCGACGTGGCGGTAGATGTTCTCCATCACCATGATCGCGTCGTCGACGACGATCCCGACCGCGAGCGCCAGGCCGAGCAGGGTGAAGGTGTTGAGCGTGAAGCCCAGGAAGTAGATCACGGCGACCGTGCCGAGCAGCGACATCGGGATCGCCAGGATCACGTTCAGGGTGGAGCCGATCGAGCCGAGGAAGAGCCAGCAGACCAGCGCGGTCAGGGCCACCGACAGCACCAGCTCGAACTGGATCTCGGAGACCGCCTCCTCGACGAAGCGGGTCGAGTCGAAGTTGATCCCCAGGACCATCCCCTCGGGCAGCCCCTTGCGGATCTGGTCCAGCTCGGCGTGCACCGCCTTGGCCACGGCGACGGCGTTGGAGCCGCGCTGCTTCTTGATCCCGATCCCCTGGGCCGGGGCGCCGTCGACGCGCGCCAGCCGCCGCACGTCCTCGAAGCCGTCCTCGACCAGCGCCACGTCCTCGAGGTAGACCGGCTGCCCTGAGGCCCCACCGACGACGATCCGCCGGAAGCTCGCCAGGTCGAGCGCCTCGCCCAGCACGCGGACGTTGATCTCGCGCCCCTCGGTGTCGAGCCGGCCGGCCGGCAGCTCGAGGTGCCCGCGCTGCAGCGCCCGCAGCACGTCCCCCACGACCAGCCCGCGCTGGTCGAGCGCCGAGGCGTCGATCCAGATCCGGACGTTTCGCTCGAGGTACCCCCCCATCACGATCTCGCCGACGCCGGGGATCGTCTGCAGCCGCTCCTTGATCCGGTAGCGGACGTAGTCGGCCAGCACCTGCTGCGGGAACGGCCCCGAGAGCCCGAGCCACATGATCGGGTTGTCCTCGGGGTTGCTCTTGGAGATCGTCGGCGGCTCCATGTCGCGCGGCAGATCGTTGCGGGCCTGGTAGACCTTGGCCTGCACGTCCTGCAGCGCGAGGTCGACGTCGCGCGCCAGGTCCAGCTCGACCGTGACCGACGCGCTCCCCTGCCGCGCCACCGAGGTCAGCGAGCGGATCCCCTCGATCTGGATCAGCTCCTCCTCGAGCGGCTCGACGACGTCGTTCTCCATGATCTCGGGCGCCGCCCCCTCGAACTCGGCCGAGACGGAGATCGTCGGGAAGTCGACGTCGGGGAACTGGCTGATCCCGATCTTGCTCAGCGCAACCGCGCCGAAGACGACCAGCGCGGCCATGATCATCCAGGCCAGGACGGGGCGTTCGATGCTGGCCTCGGTCAGCTTCACGGGGTCTGCCCCCCGGCGGCGCGCACGGCGGCCCCGTCGCGCAGCGCCTCGGCTCCGCGCACGACGAGCGTCTCACCCGGGGCCAGTCCGTCCCGCACCTCGACCCGCCCGTCGGCGGTGCGCATCCCGAGCTTCAGGACCCGCACCCGGGCCGTGTCCGCCTCGACGACGTAGGCCAGGAAGCCGCGCTCGCTCGGCCGGATCGCCATCTCCGGCACGACCGGACGGTCGGCGCGCCCGACCGGGACCGCGACCTCGGCGAACTGGCCCGGCCGCAGCAGCGCGCGCTCGGGGTCGTCGATCCGCGCGGTCACCGCGACCATCCGCGACGACTCCTCGGCCGCGCCGCCGACCAGCGTGATCGTGGCGCGGAAGGTCCGCGGCGAGTCCTGGACGGTGAACTGCGCCTGCATCCCGTCGCGCAGGCTCGAGGCGTCCGACTCGGCGACCTTGAAGCGCAGCAGCAGCGGCTCGCGCCGCAGCAGCGTCGCGATCACGCTCCCCGGCTGTACGTACTGGCCGGTCTCCACGCGCCGCGTCTCGATCGTGCCGGAGGTCGGCGCCCGCACGATCGCGTCGCGCTGGTTGAGCTGCGCCATGTCCAGCGCGGAGCGGGCCTGCGCCACGTCGGCTTCCGCGACGCGCACGCGGGTCCGGAAGGTCTCGAGATCCTCCTCCTTGACCAGCCCCGGGGTCCGCGTGTTGACCTGCTCGCGCCGCCGCAGCCCGGCCTGCGCGTCGGCCAGGCTGGCCTCGGCGCGGGCCAGCGTGGCCTTGGCCGAGTCGACCTGCACGCGGTAGCGATCGGGTTCGATCTCGGCGAGCTTCTGCCCGGTCGCGACGGTGATCCCCTCCGCGAACTCGACCTTGTCCACCACGCCGGCGACGCGCGCGGTGACCTGCACCGTCTCGAAGGCCTCGACCGAGCCGACGGCCGCGACGCGGTACTCGACCGACTGTACGGCGACGGGGGCCACCTCGACGGGGAAGACGATCGCTGGCGCCCCGCCGGCGGCGGCGCCACCCGTCGCGGGGGCCGCGCCGCCGCCCCCTTTTCCGCACCCGCCCAGCACGGCCGCGGCGGTGGCGAGCGCCAGCGCGATTCCGCCCCGTCCCGCCGTCCTCAGCCTCATTCCGCGTTCTCCCGGATCGCCCAGTCGTCCCGCCCCAGCGGCCACGCGCCCAGCGCGCGCTGTAGCGCCTGCTCGGCCAGCCAGCGGGCGAACCCCTGGCGCGCCAGGTTGGCCTCGGCCTCGAACAGCGAGACGTTGGCGTCGGCCTGCTCGAGCGCGGTCGCCAGGCCGCTGGCGAAGCGCTCGGCGACCTCTTCCTCGTTCTGCCGCGCGACCCGGGCCTGGACCTCGGCCTGCGCGTAGCCCGCCTGGGCCGTCAGCAGGTCCTGCTGCGCGACCCGCAGCTCGTTCCCGATCCGCCGGCGCAGCGCCTCGGTCTCGAACAGCTCGACGCTGCGCTGGGCGTCGAAGGTCGCCGCGCGCGCGGTGCGGCCGCGGTCGAAGATCGACCAGCCGAGCGTCGCGGCCAGGTTCCAGTCGGTGTCGTTCCCCGAGAGGCCGGACTCGTTGGTCAGCCGCGCGGTCCCGAGGAAGCCCAGGTCGGGGATGAACCCCTGGCGCTCGGCCCGGGCCCGCAGCCGCGTGCCCTCGGCCAGCGCCTGCAGGGCCTTCAGATCGGGTCGCCGTGCGAGCGCGATCCGTTCCAGCTCGTCGGTCGAGCGCACCTCGGGCGGGGCCGCCGGCGGCTCCACCAGCGGCCGGTCGACCGGCGCACCCAGCAGGTACTCCAGCCGCAGCCGCGCCTTGACCACGGTGCTCTCGGCCTGTGTCAGGGCGAGTTGCGCGGTCGCCTGCTCCAGCTCGATTCGGGTGACCTCGTTACGCGCCGCGAGCCCGGCCTCGAAGCGGGCCCGCGCGTCGTCGACGGTGGCCCCCGCGACCTCGAGCCGGCGCCGTGCCGCCTCGGCCAGCTTCTGCGCCGAGAGCACGGCGAAGTAGACGTCGGCCACGTCGAAGGCCAGCAGCCGGTCCTGGTCCAGCGAGATCTCCTGTCGCGCCACGACGTCCTGGTCCGCGGCTTTGATCCGCGTCAGCGCCTGGGCGTCGAACAGCACGCTGTCGAGCGTCGCGACGCCCGAATAGGCGTTCTTCGCCTGGACCGTGATCGACTCCCCCTCGAAGGTTCGGGAGACTTCGTTGGCGCGGCGGGTCGCCGTGGCGCCGGCGTTGAGCGCCGGCCAGAGCTCCGCGACGACCACCTCGCGCAGCGCGCGGGCGCGCTCGACCTGGGCCGCGCCGATCCGCGGGACTTCGTTGTAGCGCAGCGCCAGCTCGATCGCCTCGCCGACCGTCAGCGGCGGCAGGGCGGACGGCTCGCAGCGGGCCGGCGCGACACTCGCGGCCAGGCAGGCGGCTGCCGCGAGCGCGAGCGCGACCGGTCGGCGGGAAGACATCTGCGCATGGTAGCCGCGGGGGCGAGGAGGAGCGAATTGCCTGCGGGTCAATCTGGATCGAGCCCGCCGCAGGACTCCCCGGGCCCGCGCGGGGCCCGGGGAGCGGCCGGTTCAGTCGGCGTCCTGCCGGAGCGCCGGCGCCGAAGCGTGCAGCTCAACGAAACCGCTGCGCCGGTAAACATACTCGGACGCACCACCCGCCGTGCCGGCCACGTGCACCCCGCGCAGGTGGAGCAACCCGACCTCGTCGCGGTACAGGGCGAAACCGGTGGCCCCGGCGGTCGTCTCGCGGAAGACTGCGGCGATCCGGCGACCGTCGAGCGTCACGGCCCACAGCTTCCCGGACCCGGCGAGCTTCTCCAACTCGAGCAGGCCTGCGGGGTAGACGCGCCCGCCGATCGCGATCGGGCCGTCGGTGCGGACGGCCTGGTGACCCCCGCCCGCGAGCGCCGTGCCGCCCAGCGCGAGTGCCGCGGCGACGAGGATCGCCGGCACCGCGGGCGTCCGTGCCCAGCGTGCGGTCTGGCAGATGGTGCGGTTCATGGGTCCCCCCTTCGGGCCCGGTCCGCGCTGGATGTCTCACGCGAAGGGGCCCGCCCGGACAGGTGCAATCGAGGTGCCACCGTGCGTCGCCCGGAGGCATCCCCGATGGGAAGAACCCGTCTCCGGCCGCGACCGGCGAGAAGGAACGGTCCCGTCGCGCGGTGCTACCAGGCCCCGCGGCGCGGATCGGCCGGCAGGTCGGCCAGCAGCACCTCGACCGCCTTCGCGAGCTGCGCGTCCTCAGCCGCGGTCATGTCCTGCGGCGGCGGCTGCTCGACCGGCACGTCCGGGACGGCGCCGTTGTTCTCCATGTTCACGCCCGTCCCGGCGACGTACCAGCCGCGCATCGGCAGCCGCACCAGCGCGCCGTCGAGGACCTGCGTGCCGCCAGTCGAGATCACCGCGCCGAAGGTCGGCCAACCGACCAGCCTGCCGCGCCCGAGGGTCTTGAAGGCGTGGGAGAAGATCTCGGCGTTGGAGTAGGACTCCTCGTTGCAGAGCGTGACCGCCGGCCGGGTCCAGGCCGCCAGCGGCAGC
>JALOKP010000032.1 GCA_025456425.1 Acidobacteriota bacterium
GGCGCGCTTCCCTTCCATCGCCCGCAGCGTGGTCGACGACAGCAGCTTGTAGCTGGTGTAGCGGGTCAGCTGCGAGAGCGACTCCGAGACGCCCCGCAGTTCCTTGGCGATCCCTCCGGCAGGCGCCGGGTCGCGGGTCGCGAGGATCAGGCTGATCGAAAGGTCGACCGCGCGCGGCGGCGAGTCCCAGGCCGACAAGGCGCGCGCGATCCGCTCCAGCCGCTCCGGCTCGTCCTCGACGGTCAGCAGGCGCGAGGACTTGGGAACCCGCACCGCGCCGCAGGGGCCGAGCAGTTCCTCCACGACCGCCGAAGCCTCGGACAGCGGCTTGTAGCGCACGGCGATCACGCGCGCCTCGATCGTCTTGCCGTCGCACGCCGGGTCGCCGCCCGTCTCGGCGGCGCGCGCGGGGCCGGCCCCCCCGGCGAACAGGAGGCCCGTCAGGAGCGGGAGGAGGGCAGCGCGCATCACAGGTCGAGCTCCGTGCCGAGGATCATCGTCACGGACGGGGCGTCCGGGCTCGGCGGAAGTAGGGTCACGATCCGCGTGCCGGGCTGGTCGACCCGGCGCACCACGGTCGAGGTGCGCGTGCGCTCGGCACGCGCCGCGATCAGGCTCTCGCCGGCGGCGGGGGCGCGGCGCGCGACGAGCGGGACGAGCGCGGCCGCGGCCAGCAGCACCGCCGCCGCAGCGAGGAGCAGGCGGGCCGGGCCGCCCGCGGCGCGCCCCGGAGACGCCGGCAGCGTGAGCCCGGCCAGGGCCGGCGGCGCGACCGGCGGCGGGACGGCCGCCAGCAGTGCGAAGAGCGCCGAGGGGTCCCGGCCGGCCAGCGCGGCGCGGCAGGCGGCGCAGTCGAGAAGGTGCGCCGCCTCGGCGGTCTCGGGGCGCGCGCCGGCCGCGATCGCGGCGGCGCGCGCCGCCGGCAGGTGCAGCGTCCGGTCGGGCCGGCTCACGGCCGGTCCTCGCCGTCGGGCGCGCCGCCGGGATCCGGCTCGTCGCCGGCCAGCTTCCAGTTCGAGCACAGGTCGGGGTAGCGGACCTGCATCCGGCGCGCGACCGCGGCCCGCGCCTGGAACAGGTGGTTGCGCACGGTCGACGGCGCGAGGTCCATCATCCGCGCGATCTCGGACGGCTCGAGCCCCTCGACGCGCGCCAGCACGAAGACCGCCTTCTGCCGCGGCGGCAGTTCCCGGGTGCAGTCCTGGAGCGCGGCTTCCAGTTCGTGGGCCAGCGCGCGCTCGAGCGGGCCGCGCCCCGCGCCCGCCGGCCGGAGGGCCGCGGCGTCGGGCACCTCGGCCAGCAGGTCTTCCCGCCGGGCCTGGCGCTTGCGCAGCGCGTCGATCGCGAGGTTCACCGTCATCCTGTAGATCCAGCCGTCCAGGTCCTCGCCGGGGCGGAAGCGGGAGAGCGTCTGCCACAGCCTCAGGGCCACCTGCTGGGCCACGTCCCGCGCCTCGTCCCAGTCGCCGGTCACCCGCCCGGCAATCCGGTAGCAGGGCGTCGAACGCCTCCCGGTCCCCGGCCGCGGCCCGGACGATCAGGTCCGCCTCACCGCTCATCCGGCCGCGGGCCTCCGCCGTCCTGCAGGAAGTACGGACCGGGAGGCGGCCGCGTCTAGTCCCCGCGAGCGCCCGGTCCGGAGCGGATCCCAGCCGGCTGCGACCCAGCGCCGGACGGTCCCGCCCGTCCGCAGCCGACCGCCGGCCCGGGCCGGCAGCAGCCGCCCGATGGCGGCCGCCGGGACCCCGACCGCGGCGAGCCGGCGCAGCAGCCCGGCCAATCGTCCCGGCGCGACCGCCGCAAGCAGTTCGTAGTCCTCCCCCCCGCGCAGCGCCAGCCGGAGCGCTTCGTCCGGCGGCAGCAGCCGCGCCGCGGCCGGATCGACCGGGAGGAGGTCTGCCCGGACCTCGAACCCGCAGCCGCTGGCCCGCGCCAGCCTCGGCAGGTCCAGCCCGAGCCCGTCCGACAGGTCGATCAGCGCGCTGGCGCGCGCCGCCAGCGCCGGCGCCGCGGCGAGGCGCGCGCGGGGCCTGCGGTAGCGCGCCGCCGCCCGCTCGGCCAGCCGGCGCGCGCCGGCCTCGCGCGACACGCGCACCCGCCCCTCCAGCAGCGCCAGCCCCAGCGCCGACCCGCCCAGCGCGCCGGTCACGACGAGCGCGTCGCCCGGTCGGCCACCCGAGCGCAGCACCGGCCCGCCGCGGTGCGGAAGGCCGGTCACGGCGAGCGCGAGCGTCGTCGCGCCCTGCGGCGCCCGCACGGTGTCGCCGCCGAGCAGCGGCACGCGCCGCGCGCGGCAGGCGCGCGCCAGGGCCGCGAGGAACGGCTCGAGCCGCCGGCTCGCCGCCGCGCCCCGGGGCCAGGCCAGGCCCAGGAAGACCGCCTCCGGCTGCGCCCCCATCGCGGCGATGTCCGACAGGTTGGCTTCGAGTGCGCGCACCGCGAGGTCGGCCGGCGCCAGCAGGTCGAAGCGGAAGTGCTGACCTTCGACCAGCAGGTCGGTCGTCACGACGCGCCGCGGGCGCCCCGGCAGCACCGCCGCGTCGTCGCCGATGCCGAGGCCGCCGCGCGGAGCCGCGGGTACCGCGAAGCGCCGCCGAAGCCGCTCGAGGAACGCGTCCTCGCCGTGCGCGAAGGGGCCGGTCACGCGCGCATTGTCGGCGCAACCGGCCCCGGTGGCGACCGGGGGCGCGTGCTAACCTCGCGGTTCGCCGCACGAGGTCGCGCCACCGTGGGAACTCCTCCGAAGGGCCGCCTGGTCTACAGCGCGGGGCCGTCCGGCGCCGCCTCCGCCCCACCCCCGTCCGCGGCACGGGACGAGCCGGCCGCGAGGTCGCCGCACCAGCACGCGCTCCGCGTGCGGCGCGAGAAGGCGGGCGGCGGCGGCAAGACCGTCACCATTGCCGGGCCGCTCTACCTCGCGCGCGCCGAGGCCTCCGCCCTGCTGGCCGCGCTCAAGAAGGGGCTGGGGAGCGGCGGCACGCTGGCCGCGGTCGAGGGGCCCGATGGCGCGCCCGCCTTCGCGCTCGAGCTGCAGGGGGACCACGCCGAGCGGCTGGTGGCGGAGCTGGAGCGGCGCGGTTTCCCGGCCCGGCGCGCCGGGGGCTGAGGGACGATGCCGCGGGCTGCGCTGCTGATCGTCGGCTCCGAGATGCTCGATCCGCGCCGGGCCGACGCCAACGGCCCGCTCGCGCACGAGCGGCTGGCTGCGCTGGGGATCCCGCTGGCGCAGCTCGCGCGCGTCGAGGACCGCGAGGAGTCGATCGCGGCCGCGGTCGGCGCCGCGCTGGCGACAGCGGAGATCGTGCTGCTCTCGGGCGGCCTCGGGCCGACCGGCGACGATCTGACGCGCGAGGGGGTCGCGCGCGCGCTCGGCCGCCGGGTCGTGATCGACGCCGGCTGGCTGGCCGAACTGGAGCGGCGGCTGGTCGCGCGCGGGCGTCCGATGTCGGACCACTCGCGGCGCCAGGCCCACGTCGTCGAGGGGGGCGAGGCGATCGCCAACGGGCGCGGACTGGCCTGCGGCACGCTGCTGGAGACGGGCGGCCGGCTGGTCGCGCTGCTCCCGGGCGTGCCGCCCGAGTTCGCCCAGATGCTCGAGGAAACGGTCCTGCCGCGGATCGCCGAGCGCTTTCCGCACCGGCCGGCGGCGCGCCTGGTGCGGGCCGTCGCCGCCGGGCTCCCGGAGGCCTCGGCCGAGCCGGTGCTCGCGCCCTGGTACCGGCGGCCCGGCGTCGCGGTCTCGATCCTGCCCTCGCTGGGGGTGCTCCACATCACCTTCACGCTGACCTCGGCCGACCCCGCGGAGCTGGACGCGCTGGAGAAGGAGGCCCGCTCGCACCTCGCGCGCGGCCTGGGCGAGCACCTCGTCAGCCTCGACGGGACGGGTCTTCCGGAGGCGACCGGCGGGCGGCTGCTGGCGCGCGGGCTGACGCTGGCGGTCGCCGAGTCGTGCAGCGGCGGCCGGCTGGCGCAGCGGATCGTCTCGGTCCCGGGGGCGTCGCGCTACTTCCGCGGCGGGATCGTCGCCTACGCCAACGAGGCGAAGGTGCAGCTGCTCGGCGTCCCGGCCGCGCTGCTGGAGCGCCACGGCGCGGTCAGCGAGGAGGTCGCGCTGGCGATGGCGCGCGGCGCGCAGGAGCGTTTCGGTGCCGACTGCGCGCTCTCGATCACCGGGATCGCCGGACCGGGCGGCGCGACGCCGGCCAAGCCGGTCGGCCTCGTCGTCCTCGCCGCCACCACGCCCGGCCAGGCCGAGGTCCGTTCGATCCACTTCCCGCTCGACCGGGACTCGATCGCGGCGCTGGCCGCGAACACCGCCCTCTACCTGCTGTGGCAGGCCCTCGGCCGGCCGCCCCACGGAGCACGCCGTGATCATGACTGACCGACCGACCGGTTTCGCCCTCGCGCTCGGCCTGCTGCTGCTCGCCGCGGCCGCACCGGCCGCCAGCGACGAGGGGATCTGGCCCCCCGACCAGCTCGGCGCGCTCGACTGGCCGGCGCTGAAGGAACGGGGCCTGGCGCTCGGCCCCGCCGACCTCTGGAACGACGCGGACGGCGGGCTGCTGCGCGCCGTCGTCAACCTCGAAGGGTGTTCCGCAGCCTTCGTCAGCCCCGACGGGCTGATCGCCAGCAACCACCACTGCGTCTACGCCGCGATCCAGGAGCACGCCACCGCCGAGCGCAACCTGATCGACCTGGGCTACACCGCGGGCAGCCGCGCCGCGGAACTGCCGGCGAAGAACGCCCGCGTGCTGGTGCTCGAGCGGATCGAGGATGTCACTTCGAAAGTGAAAGCCGCCGCGGACAGCGCGGGCGCCGACGACCTGGCGCGGACCCGGGCGATCGAGCGGGCGAGCAAGGAGCTGGTCGCGGCCTGCGAGCAGGAGCCCGGCTACCGCTGTTCGGTCGGCTCCGACTGGGGCGGGCTGCGCTACAGGCTCCACCGCTCGCGCGAGATCCGCGACGTGCGGCTGGTCTACGCGCCGCCCGACGGCGTCGGCGAGTACGGCGGCGAGGTCGACAACTGGATGTGGCCGCGGCACACCGGCGACTTCGCCTTCGTGCGGGCCTACGTCGCGCCCGACGGCCGCCCGGCGCCTTTCGCCGCGGCCAACGTCCCCTACCGGCCGAAGCGCTGGTTCGCGCTGTCGGCCTCGGGGGTGCGACCGGGCGACCTGGTCCTGATCGCGGGCTACCCGGGCCGCACGCAGCGCTACCTGCCCGCGGTCGCGGTCGAGCGCGACCTGACCTGGTGGTACCCGCGCCGGGAGGAGGTCTTCGGCGACTGGATCGCGATCCTCGAGGCCGCGGCCGCGGCGAACCCGGAGACCGCGGTCCGGGTCGCGGGGACGGTCAAGTCGCTGGCCAACGGCCACAAGAACGCGGAGGGGATGATCGCCGGGATCACGCGCAACGGCGTGCTGCCGCGGCGCCGGGCCGAGGAGGCCGAGCTGCGGGCCTGGATCGCCGCCGACCCGGCCCGCGCGGCGCGGTTCGCCGGCGTGCTCGACGAGCTCGACGCGGTCTACACCCGCGAGCGCGCGATGCGCGAGAAGGACTTCCTGCTGCGGCTGTTCCCGCGGACCGGCGTGGTCCCCGCGGCGGCCACGACGATCACCCGCTGGACGCGCGAGCAGGCCAGCCCGGACCTCGAGCGCGAGCCGGGCTACCAGGAGCGCGACCGCGCGCGCCTGCTCGCCGCGCTCGAGCGCGGGCAGCAGGACCTCGCGCCCGCGGCCGAGCGCCAGGTCCTGGCCGACCTGCTCCGGCGCGCGCTCGAGCTCCCGCCCGACCAGCGGATCGTCGCCGTCGACCGCCTGCTGGCGCCCGCGCTGGAGCCGGGAGCGGACCGCGCGGCGGTGGTCGCGGCCTTCACCGAGCGGATCTACGCCGGGACCAAGCTGACCGACCTGGCGAGCCGGGTCGCGATGTTCGGGACGAGCCGCCGGATGCTGGCGGCGGGCGGTGACCCGGCGATCGGGCTCGCGCTGGCGCTCGAGCCGGAGCGGCTGGAGATGGAGGCGCGCGACAAGGCGAGGGACGGCGCGCTGGCCCGGCTGCGGCCGAAGCACGCTGAACTGCTGATCGCCTGGCGCGGCGGCCGCGTCTACCCCGACGCCAACGGCACCCTGCGCGTCGCCTTCGGCACGGTCCGCGGCTACTCGCCGCGCGAGGCCGTGACGATGGCGCCGCAGACGACGCTCGCCGGGCTGCTGGCGAAGCACACTGGGAAGGCGCCGTTCGACGCCCCGGCCGCGCTGGTCGAAACCGCCGGCCGAAAGGACTTCGGCCGGTGGGCGCAGGCCGACCTGGCCAGCGTGCCGGTCAACTTCCTGTCCGACTCCGACACGACCGGCGGGAACTCGGGCAGTCCCGTGCTCAACGGGAAGGGGGAGCTGGTCGGGCTCAACTTCGACCGTGTCTTCGAGAACGTCGCCGGGGACTACGGCTGGAGCCCGCTCTACTCGCGCAACGTGATGGTCGACGTGCGCTTCGTGCTCTGGATGCTCGATCGCGTCGCAGGGGCCTCGCCCCTGCTGGCCGAGCTGGGGATCGGCCCGCCCGCCCCCTGAAGCCCCGGGCGGCGCGCCGGGAGTCGTTCGTCGACCCCGGTCAACCGCTCGTCGCGGCGGGGCGGGAGCCCGCCGCCGGTCCGCGCCGGCTCCGGTATGATCCGCGTTCATGACCTCCTTCACCCCCGGCCAGCGGATCGGACCCTACGAAGTGCTCGGCACGCTCGGCGCGGGCGGAATGGGCGAGGTCTACAAGGCCCTCGATCCGCGCCTCAGCCGCGAAGTGGCGATCAAGGTCCTGCCGGCCTCGTTCGCGCGCGACCCCGAGCGGCTGCGTCGCTTTCTCCAGGAGGCCCGCGCGGCCGGCTCGCTCAACCACCCCTCGATCCTGACGGTGTTCGACATCGGCACCGACATCGAGACCCCCTACATCGTGACCGAGTTGCTCGAGGGTCTCTCGCTGCGCGACCGGCTGTCCGACGGTCCGCTGGGGCCGCGCCGCGCGACCGACACCGCGCTGCTGATCGCGCAGGGGCTGGCGGCGGCCCACGAGAAGGGGATCGTCCACCGCGACCTCAAGCCGGACAACCTGTTCCTGACGCGCAGCGGCCACGTCAAGATCCTCGACTTCGGGCTGGCCAAGCTGGTCCAGGCGGCGGCGCTCGAGGAGGGGACATCCGAGGCGCCGACGCGCGTGCCGGACGCGACCACGCCGGGCTGGATCCTCGGCACCGTCGGCTACATGTCCCCCGAGCAGGCCCGCGGCCTGCCCGCCGACGGCCGCTCCGACATCTTCTCGCTGGGCGCGATCCTCTACGAGATGGTCGCGGGGCGGCGCGCCTTCAAGGGCGAGAGCCCGGTCGAGACGCTCTCCGCGATCATCCGCGAGGAACCGCCGGAGCTGTCGATCTCCGCCCCGGCCGCCTCCCCCGCCCTCGACCGGATCGTGCGCCGCTGCCTCGAGAAGCGGCCCGACGACCGCTTCCAGTCGGCACGCGACCTGGCCTTCGCGCTGGACGCGATCAGCGGCACCTCCGGGACGACCGTGGTCTCGGGGATCGAGCCGCCGGCCGGCGCCGCGCTGCCGCCGGCCGCGGCCGTGCCGCGCTGGCGCCGCTGGGGGCGGATCGGCCTGCTGGTGGCGGCCGGGATCCCGCTCGGGATGTGCCTCTCCTCGGGCGACGCGCCGGTCGCGGTGCACCGCGTGCCGACGTTCCGACAGGTCACCTTTCCCTCCGGCCAGGCCGGCAACGCCCGCTTCGCGCGCGACGGCCACACCGTCGTCTACTCCGGCCGCTTCGGGGGCGAGCTCAACGAGATCTTCACCGTGCGCGAGGAGAGCCCGGAGTCGCGCGCGCTCGGCTTCCCGCGCTCGGCGCTCGCCGGGCTCGCGCTCGACTCGGACGAGCTGCTGATCCAGCAGTTCTCCGACAAGGGGCCGGCCGTGCTGGCGCGCGTCCCGCTGGGCGGAGGGGCGCCGCGTCCGATCGCGGAGGGGGTGCAGGACGCCGACTGGGGACCGAAGGGGGACGAGATCGCGGTCGTCCGCGCCGCCGAGGGGAAGATCCGGCTGGAGTACCCGATCGGCAAGCCGCTCTACGAAACGGCGGGGGAGATCGCCAGCGTGCGGGTCTCGCCCAGCGGCGACGCGGTGGCCTTCCTCGACCACAGGCTGCGCGGAGACGACCGCGGCGACGTCGCGCTGGTCACGCGCGACGGCAAGAAACGGGTGCTGTCGGAAGGCTGGGCCAGCCTCAGCGGGCTCGCATTCGACCCCGGGGGGGATGCGGTCTGGTTCACCGGGACGCGGCGCGGCGGGATCGCGGCGCTGTACCGGGTCGAACTGGACGGCGACGATCCGGATCTGATGTACGCCTCGCCCCAGTCGCTGCGGGTCGAGGATGTCTCCGAGGACGGGCGGGTGCTCCTGGCGACGCTCGACCGGCGGATGCGGGCGACCTGCGTCACGGCCGGCGCCGAGCGCCCGCGGGACGTCTCCGTGCTCGACCTCTCGCTGATCTCCGACCTCTCGCCGGACGGCCGGACCGCGGTGATCGTCGAGAGCGGCGAAGGGGGCGGCGAGGGCTACTCGGTCTACCTCAAGCCGACCGACGGCGGACCGGCCGTGCGGCTGGGCGAGGGCTCGGGGGGGCAGATCTCCCACGACGGGAAGTGGGTCGCCTCGATCCTGATCAAGGGGCCGCTGCGGATCGCGCTCTGGCCCACCGGCGTGGGCCAGGCCCGCTTCCTCGAGCCGGCCGGGCTGGCCTCGGTGACCGCTCTCACCTGGATGCCGGACGGCAGCGCGCTGCTGCTGCTGGGCAATCGCCCCGGCGAAGGCCTCCGGCTCTGGCGCCAGGCGCTGGACGGCGGCACCCCGGTCCCGGTCACTCCCGAGGGGCTGTTCGACGGGCTCGGTCGGTCGCCGATCAGCCCCGACGGCCGCCTGCTCGCGACGATCGGCGCCGACCGCACCGTCGTGCTCTGCCCGCTCGACGGCGGCGCACCGCGTCCGCTCGCCGGGCTCGAAGGGATGGCCCCGTTCACCTTCACGGCCGACGGCTCGGCGCTGCTGCTGGGCCAGGGCAAGGACCGCCGGTTCGAGCTGAAGCGCTACGACCTGGCCAGCGGGAAGATCGAAACGGTGCAGGCGATCGCCGACGCGACGACGCTGGTCGGCGACGGGAACGCCGTCACCTTCCAGCTCACCCCCGACGGGAAGACCTTCTGCCTGAGCCACAGCTCGAACCCGGCGACGCTCTTCGTCGCGAGCGGCCTGGAGCGCTAGGGTGGGCACGCGGTACGCCGGCAGCGCCGCGGAGGTCCGGGCGCTGAACGTCTTCATCAAGCTGCTGCGCGCGACCAACACGCTGCGCGCGCGGCTGGTCCCGCGGCTCGCGGCGCACGACCTGACCGAGACCCAGTTCGGCGTGCTGGAGGCGCTGTACCACCTGGGCCCGCTCTGCCAGCGCGACATCGGTGGCAAGCTGTTGACCTCCGGCGGCAACGTCACGCTGGTCGTGGACAACCTCGAGAGGCGCGGGCTGGTCGAGCGGGTGCGCGGTACCGAGGACCGGCGGTTCGTGACGGTCCATCTGACCGCGGCGGGGAGGCGGCTGATCGCCAGGGCCTTCCCGGCCCACGCGCAGCGCGTGACCGAGGCGATCGGCGCGCTCCCGGCCGCAGAGCAGGAGGAACTGGGCCGCCTGCTGAAGAAGCTGGGGACGGCAGCGACTAGCGCCGGCGCACCCCGACCTCCTCGCTAGCCGGCGCTTCGTCCACCGCCCCGGTGTCGTCACCGTCGCCCGCGGCATCGGCGGCCGGCGCGCCGCCGGGCGGGCCCGCCGGGCGGGCCGCGGGCTCGGGCGCGGGCCCGAGCACCAGCGGCAGCACCTCCTCCATCCCCTCGACCGCGTGGAACCGCAGCTCCTCGGCGACCCCCTTGGGCAGCTCGCCCAGTTCCTTCTCGTTGGCCTTGGGGAGGATCACGTCGCGGGCCCCGGCGCGGCGCGCCGCCAGGACCTTCTCCTTGACCCCGCCGATCGGCAGCACGCGGCCGCGCAGCGTGATCTCCCCGGTCATCGCGACGTCACGCCGCACCGGCCGCTCGGAGAGGACAGAGACCAGCGCCGTCGCGATCGTGATCCCGGCCGACGGGCCGTCCTTCGGGATCGCCCCCTCCGGCACGTGGACGTGCAGGTCGTACTCGCTGAACGCCGCCTCCGGGATGCCGATCGCGGCCGCGTGGCTGCGGGCCCACGAGAGCGCGGCCTGCGCCGACTCCTTCATCACGCCGCCGAGCTGGCCGGTCAGGGTGAGCCGCCCCTTCCCCCGCATCTTGATCGCCTCGATGTAGAGCACGTCGCCCCCGGCCGCGGTCCAGGCCAGGCCGGTCGCGACGCCGGTCAGCGCCCCCTCGAGCTTCTCCTCGGCCTGCGGCGGCGGCGGTCCGAGGTAGACCTCGATCGACGAGGCCGCGACGCGCGACGGTGCCTTGCCGCCCTCGGCGACCTTGCGCGCGGCCTTGCGGCAGATCGCCGCGATCCGGCGCTCGAGGTTGCGCAGCCCCGCCTCGCGCGTGTAGCGCGCGATCAGTTCGCGCAGCGCGCCGTCCGAGAAGCTCATCTCGGCGTCGCCCAGGCCGTTCTCGCCCAACTGCTTGGGGATCAGGTGCCGGCGCGCGATCTCGAGCTTCTCCTCCTCGGTGTAGCCGGGGATCCGGATCACCTCCATCCGGTCGCGGAAGGCCGGGTGGATCGTGTCCATCAGGTTCGCGGTGGCGATGAACAGGACCTGGGACAGGTCGAACGGGATCCCCAGGTAGTGGTCGCGGAAGCCGTTGTTCTGCTCGGGATCCAGCACTTCCAGCAGCGCGGCCTGTGGATCGCCGCGGAAGTCGTTGGCCAGCTTGTCGACCTCGTCGAGCATCATCACCGGGTTGCGCGAGCCGGCCTGGCGGATCGACTGCACGATCCGGCCCGGCATCGAGCCGATGTAGGTCCGGCGGTGGCCGCGGATCTCGGCCTCGTCGCGCACGCCGCCCAGCGAGACGCGCACGAACTTCCGGCCGACGGCGCGGGCGATCGACCGCCCCAGCGAGGTCTTGCCGACGCCCGGGGGGCCGACGAAGCAGAGGATCGGCCCCTTGTGCTCGGGCTTGAGCTTGCGCACCGCCAGGTACTCGACGATCCGCTCCTTGACCGGGTCGAGGCCGTAGTGGTCGGCGTCGAGCACGCGCTGCGCTTCCTTCAGGTCGATCGCGTCCTCGGTCGCGATGTCCCACGGCAGCTCGACCAGCCACTCCAGGTGGTGCCGGATCGTCGCGGTCTCGGCCGCGTCGGGGTGCATCCGCTCGAGCCGGCGCAATTCGCGCTCGATCTCCTCGCGGACCGCCTCGGGCAGGGCGCGGTCCTTGATCTTCTCGCGGATCTCCTCGATCTCCTCCTCGGTCTCGGAGCCCTCCCCCAGCTCGCTGCGGATCGCCTTCATCTGCTGGCGCAGGTAGTACTCGCGCTGGCTGCGGTCGATCTCGTCGCGGGCCAGGGAGTCGATCTCGTGCTGCATCGAGAGCAGGTCGAGCTCGCGCTTGAGCTGCTGCGCGACCAGCCGCAGCCGCTCGATCGGGTCGATCAGCTCCAGCACGCTCTGGGCGGCCGGGGCCTCGAGCTCGAGGTTGCTGGCCACCAGGTCGGCCAGCCGCCCGGGATCCTCCAGGTTGGAGGCGATGACCTGGACCTCGGAGGGGAGGTTCTTGCCCAGGTTGACCCCGCGCTCGAGCGCCTTCTTGACCGTGCGCATCAGCGCTTCGCTCTCGATCGAGTCCTCGTCCTCGCCCGGCACGCGGGCCGGCTCGAGCAGCGGCTCGACCTGGGCCACGTGGTACGGCACGCCGCCCTCGAGCGCCTTGACCCGCGCCCGGCAGACCCCCTGGACCAGCACGCGGATCCGCTCGTCGGGCAGCTTGAGCATGCGCATGATCACGGCGACCGTGCCGACCTGGTACAGGTCGTCGACCCCGGGGTTGTCCTCGTCGCGATCGCGCTGCGTCAGCAGCAGCACCATCCGGTTGTCGGCCAGCGCCTTGTCGACGGCACGGATCGACGAGCGCCGGGCGATCGACAGCGGCGCGATGATGAACGGGTAGACGACCATGTCGCGCAGCGGCAACACGGGCAGCTGGCCCGGGATCCGGACCGGCTCCTTGGACTGCTCAGCGGCCATCGACGTGCCTCCCCCTCCGCGCGGCTAGGCGGTCTGGACCGCGATCCGGCGGGCCTGCCCGCGACGGTTCGGCACCTTGGGCATCTCGATCCGCAGCAGCCCCTGGGTCAGCGTGGCCCGGGCCTCGTGCGTGTTGACCGCGGTGGCCAGCGGGACCGCGACCAGGAACCGTCCGTACTCGCGCTCGTCGTGCAGGATCTCGAGCCCGCTCCCGGCCCGCGTGTCGGGCGGGCGGCGCTCGCCGGTGAGCACGACGTTCCCCCCTTCCGCCACGACCTCGACCGAGGCCGGATCGACCCCCGGCACCTCGGCCTCGATCACGAGGTGGGAGGGGGATTCCATCATGTCGACCGCCGGCGTCCAGCTCGCCTCCTCGGTCCCACCGTCGCGGAGCCGGAGCAGCGTGTCGAACAGCCGGTTGATCTCGCTCTGGATCCGCGCCACCTCGAGATGGGCGCCCTTCCCCTTGCCGATCATCTCCCCTCCCTCTTCTTCGCCGCGCCCGGCCCGACCAGGCTGCGCAACTCGTCGAGGAACTCCTCGACGTCCTCGAAGCGGCGGTAGACCGAGGCGAACCGCACGTACGCGACCTTGTCGAGCTCGCGCAGCCCGTCCATCACGCGCCGGCCGATCGCCTCGGTCGACATCTCGCGGTCGGGCGCCTCGGCGACCATCACGGAGATCTCGTCCACCAGATCCTCCAGCGCCCGCGGGCTGACCGGCCGCTTGCTGCAGGACTTGAGCAGCCCGTCCATCAGCTTGCGCCGGTCGAACAGTTCGCGGCGGCCGTCCTTCTTGACCACCATCGCCGGTGCCTCCTCGATCCGCTCGTAGGAGGTGAAGCGGCGGTGGCAAGCCAGGCACTCGCGGCGGCGGCGGATCACGTCGCCGCCCTGCCCCTCGCGCGAGTCGATCACACGGTCGTTGACGTCCCCGCAGTAGGGACACTTCATGGCGCGGCCTCCGTGACCGGGCCCGCGGCGTCGCCCCGGCGCAGCGCGCCGCGCGCGACGTACACCGCGCCGCCGGCCAGCACCGGCAGCCAGGTCATGGCGTGGACCAGCAGCGCCGCGCCGAGCGCGGCGTCGGCCGGCACGCCGAAGATCTGCGTCAGCCCGATCTTCATCGCGAAGTGGAAGGTCCCGGTCCCGCCCGGCGTCGGGATCCCGATCCCGACGGCCAGGATCGGGATCAGGATCATCGCGCCGAGCAGCGGGATCTCGACCCCCGCGGCCCGGATCCCGAGCCAGTTGCCGACCGCGATCACGCCCCAGATCGCCGCCGTCTCGGCCACCAGCCGCGCCACGCCGCCGGGCGTCGCGAAGGCGGAGAGGCCCGGGAGCAGGCTCGCGACCAGTCCGAGAACCTTGCGCACCGCCGGCGATCCGCTGCGCGCCGACGCCCCGTCGATCCGGCGCGTCACGGCCTCGCGGTGACGCGCCGCGAGGACCGCGACCACGAGCCCCGCCACCGCGAAGGCGAACAGCCCCACGCCCCAGGCCCGGAGCGTCGCCAGCAGCGTCGGGTCGGCGCCGGTGCCGATCGCCGTGAGGCGCGCCGGCAGGACCAGCGCCAGCCCGCCGCAGCCCAGGATCCCGAGCACGTCGAGCACGATCCGCTCGACGCCGACGGTCGCGATCGCGGGGGCGAGCGGCGTGCCGGTGCGCCGCGACAGCAGGATCGGACGCAGCACCTCGCCGACCCGTCCCGGCAGCAGCGAGGCCATGTAGCCGACCACGACCGCGGACATCAGCGCGTCGAACGGCAGCCGCGGGCGCACCGGCTCGAGCAGCGTCCGCCAGCGCAGCGAGCGCAGCGCGAGGTGGACCAGCACCGAGACCATCGACAGCCCGACCAGTATCCACGACGCCCCGCGCAGGTGCGCCGCGAGCTGCTCGAGGCGGACGCCACGGAAGGCCAGCCACAGGAAGAACGCGGCGAGCAGCGGCCCGGACAGCCAGGTGAGGAGCTTGCGCAGCACAGGCACTCCGGCGGCCCGGGGCCGGCCGTTCGGCGCCGTCCGGACCGCGTCGCGGGGACGATAGTGGGCGGCCCGGGAAAGGTCAATCGCGAGGCCGATCCGGCCGATCGGACCCGCTGGCCGGCCGATCGGCAGGTCGATTCGCGGAATCCGATTCCGCTCAGCGGGGATCTGATGGCGAAGGGGGCGATTCGCCGGCGCGGACCCGAACGGTCCGGCCGCGGCTCACGAGGACCTGACCGGGCGCCCCCCCGCGGGGGCGCCGGAGATGCCGGCGGCGGGCCACCGTGACGTCGACCGCCTCCCCCCGGGGAACGCCGCTCAGCGTCGCCGCCAGCCCGGCCGCGAACAGGACGTCGGCCTCCGGAACGGTCCGCCCTCCGGTCCGGATCAGGACGTGCGCCCCGGGCCGGCCGAGCACGTGGAACCACAGGTCGTCCGGAGCCGCAGTGCGGAAGGTCAGCGCGTCGTTCTGCCGCGCGGAGCGGCCGGCGAGCACGACGAACCCCGAGGGGGAACGCTGCAGGCGCGCTCCGCCCCCCTCCGTGCCGGGTCCGCGGCCGGCGGCAGCCACCGCCTCCAGCCCGCGTCCGACCGCGATCCCGAGCCGCCGCAGGTCCTCCTCGAGCGCCTCGACCTCCGGCTCGAGGTCGGCTTCAGCGGCCCCCGCCAGCAACCGCTCGAGCGCCGCGCCGCGTTCGGCCAGCTGGCCGCGCCGGGCGGCACGCGCCGCCCGGCCGCGCTCCTCGCGGCGGGCCCGCGCGTAGAGCCGCGCGGCGGTCTCGTGCGGCGCCGCACCCGGCGGCTCACGCGGAATCTCGAGGGTGCGCGCGGGGTCCCACGGGTCCGCGACCTGCCACGGCCCGGCCGGGAGCGCGCGCGCGCCGGGGCCGGCGGCCAAGAGCGCGTCGGCCAGGCGGCGGAGTTCCTCGGCCGGCCGGGCCGCGGCCTCGTCGCGGGCGATCGCGGCCAGCGCCCGGCGCGCGCGTTCCAGCTCGCGCCGCGCGAGCCGCTCCGCGGCGTCGCGCCGTGCGCCCAACTCCTCCCCGGCCAGCGCCGCGCGGTACCAGGCCGCGACGGCGTCCGGAAGGGTGGCAAGGACCAGTTCTCCGGCGGCGCCGGGAACCACGATCAGCTCGATCCGCAGCTTGTCGCGCCACGCGACGCACGGGGGCTCGTCCGCGTGCCCCAGGCCGGAGACCGCGGCCGGCCCGTCACGCCCCTCGAGGCGGGCGGCGACCCCGTCGAGCGCCTTGGCCGGGTCGGCCGCGCGCCGCGCGCGATCGACGAGTCGCGCCGCGGCCCGCGGCCCCAGCCCGGGAACGGCGGCGGCGAGCCGCCCGGGCAGTTCCTCCGCGGAACCGGCGAGGGCCGCGCGCCACGTTTCGGCCAGCGTCGCGACCTCGCTCCGCAGCGCGTCCTCCTCGACCCGCGGCTCCCGCCGCCCGTCGGGGATCGTGCGCGGCAGGCTCCCGGGGGTCTCGACCCGCAGCGCGCCCCCCTCGCGCGCGCAGACGAGGTGGAGCAGCGCGGCTCCCGGCGACGCCCACTCGAGCGTGGCCGGCGCTCCCCCGACGCGCGGCTCCCCGGACGGCGCACCGGCCAGGTCACGATCCAGCGCGGCGGCGAGGTCGAGCCAAGCCCCGCGACCGCCGCGCACTCGCGTCGGGGAGGCGGCAAGCAGCAATGCGGCGCCTCGCCCTGGCCCGGTGTCGAGCCTCAGGCCGGGCCCCGGCCCGTCGAACACGAGGTGCAGCCCGCGGCGTCCGACCGGCAGGACGCGCGCGATGCGGCGCCCGGCCGTGGCGCGGACGAGCGACGGAAAGAGAGCGAAGAGGACGAGCGGGTCCATCGCTCAGGGGCGCGGACGGACGGGCGAGCCATGGGCCGGAGCCGCGGCGGGGAGCGCGGCGCAGTCCATCCCGTCAGTGATCGGTCGCGAGCACGTCCGACATCGCCTCGTCGACCTGCTCCTCGACCCGGGCGGCGATCTGCCCGCTCGCCTCGGCCAGCTCGCTGACCACCAGCAGGCGGGCCCGGTCGAGCATCTTGCGCTCGCGGTAGGAGAGGGTCTTCACGGAGTTCAGGTAGGTCAGGTTCTTGAGGACCTCGGCCACCAGTTCGATGTCCCCCGACCGCATCTTGTCCTGGTTCTCCTGGTAGCGGCCCTTCCAGTCCTGAGGGATGTCGACGCTCGCGGTCTTGATCCGGTCGAGGACCAGCTTGACTTTCGCCCGCGAGACCAGCTTGCGCAGCCCGACCGCCTTGCTGTTCTGCACCGGCACCATGACGGTGCTGTCGGTCGCCAGGATCTGGAGGCTGATGAACGTCGAAAGGGTCCCGCCGTAGGAGATGTCCTTGATCTCCTTGATGACCCCGATGCCGTGGTTCGGGTAGACGACCTTGTCGCCCACCTTGAACTTCAGGACCACCGCTGCCGCGCTGCGTCGCTCCATCCAACCCTCGCCCACACCGGTCCGGTCTCTCCGGAACGGCTCCGAACGCTTCCCGAGCGCAAATTCAAACTGCCTGATTCTAAAGGAGATCGGTATCCCTTGTCCACCACTATTCGGGGCTCCTGACGGCCCGGCTCCCGGGGCCTAGAATCGCGCGATGCCGCGCCGCTCGCGCCCCACCCCGGATCCCTGGCTGGTCGTCTCCGACGCCGACGGGAACCTCTTCGAGGTCCCGGAGTACCTGGCGCTGGCGCGCTCCGGGGGGACGACGGTCCGGGCCCACCCCGAGCAGTTCGCCCCGCTCCCGGAGGGTTCGCTGATCTTTCACCTCCCGGGCCGCAAGCCGGTCGGCTTCGACCCGCGGAAGGGGCGCGCGGTCACGGTGGAGGAGGTCGACGGCCGGCCGGTCTTCGCCGCCGCCGCCTTCCTGGCGCCCGCCCACACCGCCCTGTTCCTCGCCCCGTGGGAGCGCCAGCCGGAGGTCCAGCCGCTGCCGCTCTACTGCTACGCGGCCCTCGGGTTCCGGGACGGCGGGTTCGTCAGCCCCTTCCTCCGCGTCGATCCCGACCGGCGGCAGGACCCCGTCCTGTTCCGGCAGGAGGAGATCGACGCGGGCGCGGCGCGGATGCGCGAGCGCTTTCCCGGGAACCGCGTCGTCGCTCACATCGTCGGGAACTGCGCCCTCACCTACTGCTGCCCCGCGGCGCGCAACTTCTGCCTCAACCGCTGGGAAGCGCCGATCCCGACCAGCCCGGCCTGCAACTCCGACTGCGTCGGCTGCATCTCGCTGCAGAAGGAGGGCGAGATCCCGGTCACCCAGCCGCGGCTCGACTTCGTCCCCTCCCCCGAGGAGATCGCGGAGCTGGCCGTCTTCCACCTCGAGACGGCGGCGCGTCCGGTCGTCTCGTTCGGCCAGGGATGTGAAGGCGAGCCGCTGCTCCAGGCCGAGCGGATCGAGGCGGCGATCCGGCTGATCCGGCAGCGAACCCCGGCCGGAACGATCAACATCAACACCAACGCCTCGAAGCCGGAGGCGGTGAAGCGGCTGGTCGACGCCGGTCTCGACGAGATCAGGATCAGCCTCAACGCCTGCCGGCGCGAGCTGTACGACCGCTACTACCGGCCCCACAAGTACACGCTCGACGACGTCGCGGCCTCGGGGCGCGCCGTCGCCGAAGCGGGCGGCCACGTCTCGATCAACTACCTGATGTTCCCGGGAATCAGCGACGACGAGGCCGAGTTCGCCGCGTTCGAGGAGTTCGCGGCGCGGGCCGGCGTGCGCCGCGTTCAGATGCGCAACCTCAACCTGGACCCCGACCACTACCTGCGAGCGCTCGGCCTGCCGGCCGACCTGCCGCCCGGGTTCGGGATCGACCGCTGGGTGAAGCGCGCGCAGCGCGCGCTGCCCCACCTGCGTTTCGGCTACTTCAACCCGCCGCGCGAGGACTGGGGCCCCCCCTGGCCCGGCGTGGCAGCGTCCGGGAGGAACTCATGAGCACGAGCCGCCGCCGCTTTCTCGCCCTCGCCGCCGGTGCCGGCGGGGCGCTCGCCCTCTCCCGTCCGCGCCTGGCGCTGGCGGAGGAGAAGCCCCCCGCGCCGAGCCCGGGCGCGAAGCTCTCGATCCTGGTGCTGGGCGGAACGAAGTTCCTCGGCCCGGCGATCGTCGAGCCGGCGCTGGCCGCCGGACACAAGGTAGCGCTGTTCAACCGCGGCAAGACGAACCCGCAGCTCTTCCCCGAGGCCGAGAAGCTGCGCGGCGACCGCGACCCGAAGAAGGGGGACGGGGTCAAGGCGCTCCTCGGCCGCCGGTTCGACGTGATCTTCGACGACTCCGGCTACTACCCGCGGATGGTGCGGGCCAGCGCACAGGCGCTCGCCGCCGCCGGAAGCGGGCAGTACGTCTTCGTCTCGTCGATCTCCGCCTACCGCGACAACAAGGTTGCCGGCGCCGACGAGACCGCGGCCGTGGCAACGATGCCCGACCCGACGCTGGAGTCGATGGGGGCCAACTACGAGTACTACGGCGCGCTGAAGGCGCTGTGCGAGAAGGAGGCGCGCGAGGCGTTCGGCGAGCGGGCAACGATCGTCCGCCCCGGCTACATCGTCGGGCCCAACGACCCGACCGACCGCTTCACCTGGTACCCGGTGCGCGCGGCGAAGGGGGGCGAGATGCTGGCGCCGGGCGCACCGGCCGACCCGCTCCAGGTGATCGATGTCCGCGACCTGGGGGCGTGGATGCTCCGGCTGGGCGAGCGCCGCGTCTTCGGGACCTTCAACGCCTGCGGCCCGAAGGACCCGCTGACGATGGGGACGATGCTCGAGCAGTGCCTGGCGGCGACCGGGCGCAAGGCGACGCTGGCCTGGGTCCCGGGCGCCTTCCTGCGCGCGCGAGGCGAGAACGGTGAGGGGAAGATCCCGATCTGGGCCCCGGCCGACGGCGACACGCAGGGCTACCACACATGGAGCAACGCGCGCGCGGTGAAGGCCGGGCTGACCTTCCGACCGCTGCCGGAGACGATCGCCGACACGCTGGCCTGGTTCAGGACGCTTCCCGCGGAACGCCAGGCGGACCTGAAGTGCGGCTTCACGGAGAAGGACGAAGCCGAGCTGATCGCCGCGTGGAAGGCCCGCGGGACCTAGCTCGCCGGGCGGACTCCGGTCCGGGCCGGCTCGCCCCCTCGATCCGCTCTCTGGCTGTCGACTAACTGTGCTATTATTTCAGTTAGCCTTCGTCGGAGGGCTGTCCGTGCGGCGTCCGTCGGCGCCGCCCCCTCGGCGACGGCCGGGTCGATAGCGAACAAGGGCCACGCCATGAAGATGACCGAGCACAAGGACTTCGCCCACCCGAACGAGGTTCGCACTTTCGAGAAGGGCCGCGTGGAGTTGCTGAATCTCGAGGCTGGGGCCGTCGGGCGGCTGGTTCTCGAGCCCGGCTGGCGCTGGTCGACGCACGTCAAGCCGATCGCGGGGACGGCCCTCTGCGAGGCGCCTCATTTCCAGTACCACGTTTCGGGAACGCTTCACGTCGTCATGGCCGACGGCTCGGAGTTCGACGCCGGGCCCGGTTCGGTCACCTCGCTGCCGTCGGGTCACGACGCCTGGGTGGTCGGGAAGGAGCCCGTGGTCCTGGTCGACTTCTTCGGCGCGACGCACTACGCGGAGCGCTGAGCGCGGCGGGCCGGTAGGGGCCGGCCTCCGTGCCGGCCCGGCTCGCGCTCCAGCCACGTCAGGGGCAGGCCGCCTCGCGGCGGGCACCGCACAGCACGCTCGGTTGCGGCCGGGCGATCCCGCTCGACGCGCTTCCCGCACCGCCCTCCCGGCCCCCTTCCGTGGCCACGACCAGGTAGTACTCGTTCCCTGCCCCCGGCGTGAAGCTCGCCGGCGAACTCAGCCCGCAGGCGCCACCGACCGGCGCGTGGCTGTACGAGCCGCTCGCCGCCAGCGCGTCGAGGCTTCCCGCCTCGATCGCGTACCCCTGCCCTGGCAGCGACGCCGTGTTGCAGGCCGCGTTCCAGGCCGCCTCGACCTGCCCTCCGGCGCGCCGGAAGGTCGCGTCGGGAGGCACCAGCCCAGGCCACTCGGTGACCTGGCAGATGGCTGCCCCCTGCACCTGGCTCTCGACCACGACCCGGTCGACGTACCACCCCTCGTCCACGCTGTTGATCGTGTCGGAGGCGAAGACGAAGGCCAGGTGGATCCGACGGCCGAGGAACTCGGTGAGGTCGAAGGTGGCGTTCTTCCAGCCCGCCGACGATCCGGTGTAGGCGGGCTTGTTCTGCAGCGGGTTGCAGGAGTTGCTCGAGGAGAGCGTGCCCGGATAGCCGCCGTTGGGGTCGATCGTCTGGTAGGCGTCGACGCCGTCGTCGATCGCGTCGATCACGACCTGTCCGCCGTCGGAGCCGAGTTGCGTGTCGTACCAGTGCGTGAAGGTCAGCCGCGCGGCGATCGCGTCGGCCGGCAGAACGATCCCGGTCCCCCCTTCCGAGTCCTTGCCCCCGAGGTAGAGCCAGGCGTAGTTGCTGCGCGAGTAGGCCAGCCCGGGACCTTGGCCGCAGTGGTAGCTGTTGCCGTGCGTGGCATCCTTCGTCGCGACCTTCCACTCGTCCTTGTACTGCACGCTGCAGCCGAAGATCCCGGGGTTGACCAGCGCGTGGCTCCAGACCGGCTGGGGCGCCGGATCGAAGGTGTCGCTCAGCAGCGTCGTCGGGATCGGCGGCTCGTAGTTGTTGACGACCGTGACGGTGAAGGCCCCCTCGCGGTCGGCGTAGGCCCCCGGGGCGTTGGTCGAGGTGATGTCGACCAGGTCGAAGGCGATCGTCCCGCCGCACGCGAACTCCGGTGCGACCGTGAAGACGTAGCCGCTCTCGGCCGTGCCGCGCGCGCCACCCGCGATGTCGCCGAAGCCGCGGCGGTCGGGCGACTCCACGGTCACCCCCGGGGTCAGGGTGCGCAGCCGCGCGCCGACCCCCGTCGCGGTCATCCCCCCGACGTTGAAGAGCCGGGGCGTGACCGCCCAGGACTCGCCCGGCTCGACGGCACCGTCGCCATCACCGTCGACCTCGATCAGTGGCAGGACGACCGAATCGAACAGCAGGATCGGCGCCACCGGGTCGAGCGAGACCTGCCAGGCCCCGCGGCCGTAGGTCCCGGCGGTCATCGTGTTGAGCGCGGAGACGTACTTGAGGTCGGTGACGACGCTCCCCTGCGGCAGGCCGTCCATGAACGGCACGAAGTCGACGCCGCCGTTGCCGCTGCGGAAGACGCCGACGTCGTTGCCGACGATGACGTCGTCCGCGTCGAGCAGGATCGCGGTGTTCGTCGGGAGGTTCGGCAGGCCCGCGCCGCGCGCGGTCCAGCCCGCCCCCTCGTTCCACTCCCACAGGTGCGCCGTGTTGAATCCCCCCACCACCGCGAAGGCGCGGCCCGGGTCGGTCGGGTCGGCCGCCAGGTCGTTGATCGAGCGCGAGGCGGGGAGCCCGCTCGTGATGTCGGTCCACTTCGCGCCGCCGTCGGCGCTGCGCCAGACCCGGCCGGAGGTCGTGCCGGCGTAGACTACCGTTGGGAAGCTGCGGTTGACCTCGAGCGAGAGGACCTCGCCCGAGCCGCCGGTGAGGTCGCCCGAGACCGGATCCCAGCGCGTGCCGTGGTTGGTCGACTTGTAGACCCGGTGGGTGCCGAGGTAGAGCGTGCTCGGCGTGACGGGGTCCAGGATGTAGGGCGTGACCCAGTTGATCCGGTCGCCCCCGATGATCCCGCTCCCCGCTCCCGTGATCCCGGAGAAGCTGCCGTAGATCCCGTTGCTCGACCGGCTGACGTTGGGATAGCCGCCGTTCGGGTACGAGGTGATGTAGGCGTAGTTCGGCTCCAGCGGGTTGATCGCGCAGACGAAGCCGTCCCCGGTCACCGCCTGCAGGTCCCAGACGTCGGAGGTCTCGCGGGCCAGCGAGCTGTTGTCCTGGGCCCCGCCGCAGACCGTGCCGATCGAGGTCGGGTGCACTCCGATCGCGTAGAACATCGCGAAGCTGAGGTTGGCGTTCTTCTCGAGGAAGCTCGCGCCGCCGTCGGTGCTCTTCCACAGCCCGCCGTCGGAGCCGACGTAGAAGGTGTTGGCCTGCGAGGTGTCGACCAGCAGCTCCTGGATGTCCTGGTGGACCTGCTGCGAGCCGCCCCAGCCGTTGATCAGCTGCGTCCAGCTCGCGCCCCCGTTGGTCGACTTGAAGAGCAGGATCGTGCCGCGATAGACGACGCTTGGGTTGGAGCGATCGACCGCGATCGTCATGTTGTACCAGCACTGGCCGTCGCAGGCATCGCCGCCCGACGACATCTTCGTCCACGAGGTGCCGCCGTTCGTCGTGCGCCAGACCTCGGGGTCGCTGGCCGCACCGTCGGAGAAGATCGCGTAGACGGTGTTGCCGTCGCTCGGCGCGACCGCGACCTCGGTCCGGCCGGTCCCGGAGCTGGGAAGGCCGGAAGCGGTCTGCTTCGTCCACGCCAGGCCGTTGTTGGCCGAGCGCCAGATCCCGTTGGAGGTGGCGGCCCACCAGATGTCGCGGTTCTGCCGGTTCTGGTCGAGACCGTGCACGTCCTGGCCGGCCAGCCGCTCGGTCCAGGTCGCGCCGCCGTCCTCGGAGGTGAAGACCCCGCCCGCGCTGCCGCCGCCGGTCACGCAGCCGCGCGTGACGACCGCGGCGACGATCCGGTTCGAGTCGCGCGGGTCGACCAGGACGCTCGAGAACGAGGACCCGGCGGCGAGCGTGCCGCCCGCCCCGTTGCGTTCCTGCCAGCTCGCGCCGCCGTCGGTCGAGCGCAGCATCCCGATCCCGAAGTACCCTTCGCAGCCGGAGTTGTAGTCGCCGGTACCGACCCAGATCACGTTCGGGTCGTTGGGGTCGACGGCGATCGCGCCGACGGCCAGCGTGCCGGCGGACTCGAACAAGGGGGTCCACGACAGGCCGTCGTTGGTCGACTTCCAGACCCCGCCCGCGCCACCGGCGACGTAGAGCGCGCCGTCCGACCCCTTGGCGATCGCGGTCACGCGACCGGAGACCTTGCCGAACGACCAGCCGCCAAAGTTCGAGCTGGCCGGGCCGACCGGGGCCCAGAAGTTGGTCGGGCCGTCGCTCCCGCGCGCGCGCCGCGTCGCCTGCGCCGCCAGCGCGGCGGCGGTCTCCCGCGCCGCGCGGGCGCGCAGGGCGCGCAGCTCGTCCGGCGCCTCGGCGCCGGCGCGGCGGGTCGAGTAGAACCACTCGAGCCGGGCGCGGATCTTGTCGTCCTCGCCGCGCTCACGGTCGACCAGGGTCGTGGCGGCCGCGGCGGCGGGGCCGGATGCCGGCGGTTCGGCAGCGAGCAGGCTGGGGACGGCGGCCAGAACGATGGCGGCGGCCGGGAACAACCGGGCGGCGTGGTCCCAGCGGGACGCCGGGCGGTCGGATCGCATCGGGATCTCCTCGTGCAGGTCCCGAGAAGCTACGACAGGATCGGAGGAATTTCACATTCCACGCGAACCCGGCGGCGGGCGGCGCTCCGCGGACGGTCCACACCCGTTGCCCGCGGCCGCGCGGCGGGATTACGGTGGGGGGCCGCAGGAGAACCCGATGCCCCGAGGCCGTCTCGCCCTCGTCCTGGCGCTCGTCGCGCTCGCCTCCGGCGAGGAGTGCACGACGCGCCGGGTCGTGGCGCGGATTGCCACCTCGGTTCAGCCCGACGGGACGATCGACCGCGAGGTCCGGCTGTCGGGGACTTCGAGCGACCCGGCCGAGCCGGTCGATGCCGCCTGGTGGAGCGACCAGGCCGGTGTCGGGCTCCCGGAGCGGGCGCGCTGGGCCCGGGTGGACGAGGGGCCGGGCTGGATCGCCGCCCGCGGACGGTTCGGCGACGCGGCGCAGGTTCCGGCCCCGGTCGGGCACCGCCTCCCGCAGGGCGAGGCCCTGGACCGGGACACGATCCGGCTCGAGCGGCTCGACCTGCTGCTGGCCACCCGCCTTTCCTACCGCGAGGAGTACGGCGACCCGTTCGACGAGACGGCGCGTTCCGGCGCGCTCGACCGCGCGACCAACCGGGCCGCCGCGCTGGTCGAGGAGATCCTGCGCCGCCATTTCGGCGCCGGGGCCGATCTCTCGGGCGTCGACGCCTTTCTCCGGCGCGAGCTGCCGCGGCTGGCCGAACAGGCGCGGCAGCGCGGCGAGATCGACCTGCCACCCGCCGCGTTCGCCGCGCTCGGCCTGCCGCCGCTCCCGGACCAGGTCCCGACCGACGCCGGGGGCCACGCGCTCGCGGATCCGGAGACCTGGTGGCTGTGCCAGCGGCTCGCGGAGCGGCTGGCGGCAGACGGCACCCCGGCCGATCCGCGCGATGTGCTGCGGGCCTTCGACGACTACACCGCCTCGCAGGACCCGGCGGCGCCCGGCGGCGAGGCCGAGGACGCGTTCGACCTGCTGGGCGTCTACCTCTGGGGCGCGTACGGCGCCCCGAACCGCTTCACCACGATCCGGTTCGAGTGGCGCCTTTCCCTGCCCGGCCGGCTGCTGCGCACCAATGGCGTGCCCGACGGCGAGGGCGCGGCGGTCTGGGGCTTTCCCGACGAGCGGCTCGCCGCGGAGGACCGGCTCATGACGGCGGAGTCGGTCCTGCTGCGGCGCGAGCCGCTGCGCGCACTGGGCGCACGCACGAAGTACGATGCCGTCGAGCTCGATCGGCTGGTCGAGCTGCTGTCGCGGGCGGTCGCCGAGCCGCGGACCCGGGAGTTCCTGGCGCGGGCGATCGACGCGGGCGAGCTGAACGCGATTCGAGCCGTGCCGAAGGACTGGCCCGAGTTCCCCGAGCCGCTGTTCGCCGAGCTGGCCGCGCTGCTGGACCCCGGCACCTCACCGCTGCCCGGACCGTAGCGGGTGGCGGGCCGCGTCTCGCCCCGTCTCGCCTCGCGTCGCCTCAGCGATTGTCGCCGTCGAGCAGCCCGCCCAGCCCGCCGAGGATCGAGCCCTCCTCGCGCCGCCCGCCGCCTGCGGCCGGTGCCGCCTTGTAGATCCGGTCGGCCAACCGGCTGAAGGGGAGCGACTGCAGCCAGACCTTTCCCGGCCCGGTCAGCGTCGCGAAGAAGATCCCCTCGCCACCGAACAGCGCGGTCTTCACCTTGCCGACGAACTGGATGTCGTAGCTGACCGTCGGGGTCAGCGCGACCAGGCAGCCGGTGTCGACGCGCAGCGTCTGGCCGGGGCCGAGCTCCATCGTGTGGATCGTCCCGCCGGAGTGGACGAAGACCAGCCCGTCCCCCTCCAGCTTCTGCATGATGAACCCCTCCCCACCGAACAACCCGGCCCCGATCTTCTTCTGGAACGCGATCCCGACCGACACGCCGCGCGCGGCGCAGACGAACGAGTCCTTCTGGCAGATCAACTGCCCGCCCAGCGTGCGCAGGTCGAGCGCCAGGACCTTTCCGGGATAGGGCGCGGCGAAGGCGACCCGCTCCTTGCCGCCGCCGCGGTTGGTGAAGACCGTCATGAACAGGCCCTCTCCGGTCAGCACCCGCTTCCCCGCGCTGAGCAGCGCCCCCATCAGTCCGGCCTGCTGCGCGGCCGCCGAGCCGTCGCCGAAGATCGTGTCCATCTCGATCCCGGAGGTCATGTACATCAGCACGCCGGCCTCGGCGACGACCGCCTCGCCCGGATCGAGGACCACCTCGACGTACTGCATCTCGGCGCCCTTGATGTCGAACTCGATGTCGTGCGCGGTGCGGCCGGGGATCGTCGGGATCCCGACCGGCCCGCTGGGGCCGCCCCCGAAGTAGGCCTGGAACTGCGGGACCAGCTTGAGCGGCGTCCAGTTCGCCATCCCGCCGGCGAAGACCAGCGTCTCGGCGTCGATGCTGCCGTTCCTCAGGTTGGCGTGAATCTCGGCTTCGCCGACCGGGCCGACCTTGTGGCCGCCGATCGCCATGTACCACTGCGGGCTCGCTCCCATCGTGCGTCCTCCCGGGGCTCGGTCAGGGGGTGTCGGGCTGCGCGTCGATCGCGGCGGCGGCCTCGGATTCGATCCGCGCCACGTCCGCGGCGTCGAGCCCGAGGCGGTGCGCCAACTGGGCCAGGAAGATCCGCTCCGCGCCGGAGACCCCTTCGTCGGCGCGGACGATGCCGAAGGCCAGGCCGTACATCGGCTCGCGGGCCGCGGCGTCGGTGACCCCGGCGACGATCTCGGCGAGCGGACGCGGCTGCTCGAGCTCCTGGAGTACCAGGGCCTCGGCGCCGGCGGCGCGGGCGTGCTCGAGCAGGATCCCGCGCTCGGCCGGCGAGAACGACCCGTCCGCGCGGGCCGCGGAGATCGCGAGGCGGACCAGGCGCAGCGCCTCCGGGGGGACCGCGCCGGCGGCGCCGGGTGCCGGGACCGGGGGCGCTCCGCCGGGCAGCGGCGGCGGTACGACCGGGCCGCCGGCGGCGCCCGGCGGCGGCGGCGGCGCGGCGGGACCCGGCGAGCCGCCCGGGCTGGCCCACTGCCCCGTGCCGCCCTGCTGCTTGAGGACCTCGAAGAGCCCCCACGCCAGGCCCGCGGCCCCGAGCAGCGTGCCGGGGGTGATCAGCGACCCGAGCCCGCCGGACGAGCGCCGGCCGCCCGCCAGGTAGCCGTAGGCCTTGCGCCCCTTCTTCCCCTTCGCGCCCATCGCGCCCGAGATGACCGATCCGATCAGCCGCTCCAGGTCCATCGCCGCCTCCGTGCAGGCGGAAATGGTAGCACCCCGCGGCGGGGCGTCAGATCCGCGCGACCCCCAGGAAGACCGCGTGGAACGCGGCGATCAGCGCGACGAAGAGGCCGCGCGCGGCGCGCGGCGAGAGCCCGAGCCAGCGGTAGCGGATGAACGTCCCGTGGCACGACGGCAGGCAGTCGCCGCAGAGCGTGCAGGCGATC
>JALOKP010000239.1 GCA_025456425.1 Acidobacteriota bacterium
CCACGAGCTGCGGCGCGCGACGCTCTGGCCGGGCTGCGGCGACCCGTCGATCGAGGCGCTGGTCCACGCCTTCCTGCCGGCGCGGGTGGTGCTGCACACCCACGCCGACGCGATCCTGGCGTTGACCAACCGGCGCGGGGGCGAGGCGACCGCGCGCGAGGCGCTGGGGGGCGGCGTGCTGGTGCTGCCGTACTTCGAGCCCGGCTTCGCGCTGGCCCGGGCGGCGGCGAAGCTGGCCGAGAGCGTGCCCGGCGCGCTGGGGATGGTCTGGAGCCGACACGGGCTCGTGACCTGGGGCGACGACGAGCGCGAGGCCTACGAGCGGACGATCGACCTCGTGACGCGGGCCGAGGCGTTCCTGGACCGGCGCGCGGTCGCAGCGCCGGTCGGCGCGGCCGCCGCGGCCGCCGAGCCGGCGACCGCCGCGCGGGTGCAGGAGCTGGCGCCGATCCTCCGCGGCGTTCTGGCGCCCGAGAGCGGCGACGCCGACCGGCCGAAGCAGCCGATCGTCCTGCGCTCCCTGACCGATCCCGCGGTGCGCGCATTCGTGGACGCATCGGGGGCGCGCGAGCTGGCGCTGACGCCGCCGCTCACCTCCGATCACCTGATCCGGACCAAGGCGCGGCCGCTGTTCCTGGAAGGCTTGGCGTGGGGTGACGCGGCCCGCCTGCGCGAGCAGGTGGCGGAGGCCGTCGCGGCCTACGCGGCGGAGTACGGGGCGTACATCGCCCGCGGTGCGGCGCGGCTGCCGGACAGCATCGTGCCCTTCGACCCGCTGCCGCGCGTGGTGCTGGTGCCCGGCGTCGGCGCGTTCTGCGTCGGTCGCGACGCCCGGGCCGCGGCGGTGGCGGCCGACATCACGGCCCACACGCTGGCGGTGAAGACGCGGGTCGGGGGCGAGTACGAGGGGCTCAGCGAAGAGCAGCTCTTCGACATGGAGTACAAGCCGCAGCAGCACGCCAAGCTCGCGCGCCGGCCGGACCCGCTCGCGGGCGCCGTTGCCCTGATCACCGGCGCGGCGGGCGCGATCGGCGCGGGCGTGGCGCGCGGCCTGCTCGACGCCGGCTGCGGCGTGGTGATCACGGATCTGCCGGGCGCGGCGCTCGACGGGCTGGCGGGGGAGCTGCGGCGCGAGTACCCCCACGCGGTCCTCGCGCTGCCGCTCGACGTCACCGACGAAGCGTCCGTGGCGCAGGCGTTCGGCAGCGTCGTGCGCAGTTGGGGCGGGGTCGACCTGGTGGTCGTCAACGCCGGGATCGCGCACGTGTCGCCGCTGGCGTCGATGGAGCTGGAGGCGTTCCGCCGGCTCGAGCGGGTCAACATCGAGGGGACGCTGCTGGTGCTGCGCGAGGCGGCGCGGCTGTTCGAGCAGCAGGGGACCGGCGGCGACGTCGTGCTGGTCTCCACCAAGAACGTCTTCGCGCCCGGGGCCACTTTCGGCGCCTACAGCGCGACCAAGGCCGCCAGCCACCAACTCGCCCGGATCGCCAGCCTGGAGCTGGCTCCGCTCGGCGTGCGGGTCAACATGGTCGCGCCCGACGCGGTCTTCGGCGACGCCTCGCGGCGCTCCGGCCTGTGGGCCGAGGTCGGTCCGGGCCGGATGAAGGCCCGCGGCCTCGACGAGGCGGGGCTGGAGGAGTACTACCGCCAGCGCAACCTGCTCAAGGCGCGGGTCACGGCCCAGCACGTCGCGCGCGCGGTCCTCTACTTCGCCACCCGCCAGTCGCCGACCACCGGCGCCACGATCCCGGTCGACGGCGGCCTGCCCGACGCGACGCCGCGCTAGCGATCAGCGCGGCGGCAGCACGACCGGGATGTCGGTCTTCCGGAAGTCGCGGTCGAGCGTCAGGAGCGGCAGCGACTCCTCTTTGGCCAGGGCATAGGCGAAGCAGTCGCCGAGGTTGAGGGGGAAGCGGCCGCGCGCGGCGGCGGCCAGCGCCGCCTGGCCCACCGACGGGGGAACGAAGCGGATCGAGGAGGAGAGGACCATCTCCTGCAGCTCGGCGAAGAGCCGGGGCTGGCGGTCTTCGCACAGGATCAGGACCTCGGCCAGGTTCAGCGTCGACATGCACAGCGCGCCGCGCTGGGCCTGGAGTTGGTCGAGCGCCCAGGGCCCGTGTTCCTCGTTGAAGAGGATCGCGATCAGGATCGAGGTGTCGACGACCACAGGTCGTCCTCGTCCCGGAAGCGCCGGCGGCGGCTCTGCGGGGCGCGCAGCCCGAAGCCGAGCCAGACACGGAAGTCGGTCGCTCGCCCGGCGGCCTCGGCGTGTTCCAAGGCCTCCCGCACCGCGGCGCGGACCGCCTCGGATTTGCTCGACAGGCCGCGCCGGCGCATGTAGCGCGCCAGATCGCGCTCGAACTGGCTGGTCACAACGAGGTTCATCTGCCGCATACAGAGCAAATTATGTAGCAAATACAGGAGCGGCGCCAGCGCGCTTTTCCCGCGCCCGGGAAGGTGCCGGCGCCCCTCCGGCCCGCCGGCGCCCCGGCTACTTGGTGTCGAGAATCAGCGGCAGCCCGTCCTTGCCCGCGCCGATCACGACCACCTTGGCATTTGGAGACGCTGCGAGCTTCTCCGTCGCCTCGATCCCCTTCCAGCGCAGGAGCTGCTCGGAGATTCCCTGCGCCACGATCTGCTGGAAGTCGGCGATGCCGCGGGCCTCGATCCGCTTGCGCTCGGCCTCCTGCTTCTCGCGCTCCAGCACGAACTGCATCCGCTGGCTCTCCTGCTCGGC
>JALOKP010000132.1 GCA_025456425.1 Acidobacteriota bacterium
CGCTGCTCGATCGGCCCCTGGTTGGCGAGGAAGACGCTGCGGTACTTGCCCGCGAACGAGGCGCCGAAGCGGTCCTCCAGCAGGCTCGACGAGCGCACGATCAGCGGCGACGGCCCGACCCGCTCGAGCAGCTTGCGCAGCCGGTCCAGGATGTGGCCGGGGAACTGGCCGTTCTTGAAGAGGTTCAGGACGACCGGGTACTCCTGCCGGATCGTGTCGATCGGCTTGTACTTCTGCCCCAGGAACTCCTTGAGCTGGTTGTGGTCCATGAACTGCTCGATCACGTCCGAGCGCAGGAAGTACGACTCGGGCAGGTGGATCGGGAGCTTCGGCGCGCCCGGGTCGTCCTGCCGCGCGCGCTCGAGCACCAGCCCGGCCAGCATGATCCCCGCGGCCTTGCCGCCGATCCGCCCGATCCCGTGGTCGTCGCCGACGATCCGGTCGATCAGCCCTTCGAAGTCGCGGATCCGGAAGTAGTTCTTGGCGACGCGGATGAACTCGAGCTGGTCGGAGATGAAGTGCCGCGTCAGCGCAACGCGCACGCCGAGCGACTCCCACTCCGGGATCGCGGTCTGGCCCTCGGGCAGCCGGCAGAAGCGGTGGACCGCCTCGGCCAGCAGCCGGAACGAGACCTGGGAGAGGTTGGCGATCTCCTCCAGGCTCTGGGCCTCCTCGCGCTTGCGGGTCAGGTTGACCAGGTCGTCGATCTCGTCGGGCGACAGCGTCTCGGCCGCGCGCTCCAGCGTGACCTTCTCGATCTCGGCGCGTTCCAGCTCGTCCCAGCGGTGCGCGAGCTGGACGTTGTCGTCCTTCGCGCTCTCGGCCGCGTGCTCCAGCGGGCGGCCGATCCGGCGCCGCGCCTCGGCGTAGATCTCGTCGATCGTCACGACGCCGCGGCTGTGCAGCGCCACCATCAGCGCCCGGCTGATCTTCTCCGCGAGGGCGGGGAAGACCGTGAAGGCGTGCTCGATGCGCTGCCGGCTGTTGGCGGGGTCGTGGACCGGGGGGGTCATCCGGAGCGGGCTCCTGGGGGGCGGGAAAGTTACCAGCGAACCGGGCGCGGGTGCTACATTGCCGCCTTCCGGGCCCCCGGCCCGGCCCGCGGCGAAAGGAAACGACGATGAGCGATCTCAAGGACCGGCACTGCCGGCCGTACGAAGGGGCCGCGGAGGGGAAGCTCTCCCCGGCGCGCGTCCAGGAGCTGATCGGGCAGGTCAAGGGCTGGAGCGTCGATGCCGACGGCGCCGGGATCCGCCGGGAGTTCAAGTTCCCCGACTTCTACCGCACGATGAACTTCATCAACGCGGTGGCCTTCATCGCGAACGCCGAGGACCACCACCCCGACGTCGAGCTGGGCTACAACTACGCGCGCGTGCGCTTCAGCACGCACTCGGTGGACGGGATCTCGGAGAACGACTTCATCTGCGCCGCGAAGGTCGACGCGCTGGTCGGCTGAGCCGGGGGAGCCGGGGGGGCCGGCCGCCGGCCGTGTCACCCCGTGGACGGAATGGCGACCCCAACGGGATTTGAACCCGTGTCGCGAGCTTGAAAGGCTCGTGTCCTGACCTGGCTGGACGATGGGGTCGCTCGGACCGTGACGCCCGCCGCCCGGCGGCGGGCGAGGGAAGTATAGGAACGGCGCCCGGGGTGTCAACGCACGGGGCCTGGCCGGCCGTGGACCCGCCCCCCAGTGAGACTACAATCCGCGCCGTGACGATCCGTTCCGCCCACCCCGTCGCCGCCGCCCTCGCCGCGATCCTGCTGCTCGCCGCCGCGTCGGGCGCGGGGGCCGGCGCCCAGACGCCGCCTCCCGCCGCCCCCACGGCTGAGCCCCCGTCCCCCGCGGCCCCGCCGCCTCCCGCCGCCCCGGCCGCCTTCAAGGTGGTGCTCGACCCGGGCCATGGCGGGACCGAGGACGGCGCGATCGGCCCCACCGGCCTCAAGGAGAAGGACCTCGCGCTGGACATGGCGCGCCGCCTCGCGGCCCTGCTCCGGGCCGACGGCTTCGAGGTCGTGCTGACCCGCGAAGGGGACGACGGCCCAACGCTCGACCAGCGGGCCGAGGTCGCGAACGTCCAGCGCGCCGACGTCTTCGTCTCGCTGCACGCCAACGCCTCGCGCTCGTCGAAGGCGCGCGGCGCCGAGACCTACTTCCTGTCGCGTCACGCGACCGACGACGCGGCGCGCACCGTGGCCGCGCTCGAGAACGACGCGGCCGGCGTCGGCGACGATCCGACCGCCGCCGCGGCCCCCGACGCCAACGATCCCGCGATCCCGCTGATCCTCTGGGACATGGCGCAGACGATCTACCTCGAGCAGAGCGCGCAGCTCGCCGAGATCGTGCAGCGCGAGCTGAACGGCGCGCTGGAGATCACCGACCGCGGCGTGCGGCAGGCGCCGTTCCGCGTGCTGGTCGGGGCCACGATGCCGGCGGTCCTGGTCGAGCTGGGCTTCCTCACCAACCCCGAGGAGGAGAAGCGCCTGGCCGACGGCGAGTACCGCCGCAAGCTGTCCGAGGCGCTGGCCGCCGCGCTGAAGCAGTTCCGCGCCCGGGTCGGCGCGCGCGGCGCCGCGGCCGGGACGGCGCGGTGAACCGTCGGTCCGCGGCTGCTGTGGGCCTGGCCGCGGGCGTCGTCGGCGGGCTGCTGATCCTGGCGGGCTTCGGCCTCTCGTCGTGCGGGCGCGGGACCCGCGGGCGGGAGGACGGCGCGGGTGCGGCGCCCGGCGGCGCCGGCGCCCCGGCCCCCGTCGCGCCCCCCGACACCGAGGTCCCCTACCGCGAGGTGACGATCTACCTGCGCGCCCCCGGCGAGGCGCTGGCGCTGGCCGCGGTGCCGGCGCGGATCGTCGACTTCCCGTCGCCGGTCGAGCGGGCGCGGCAGATCGCGCGGCTGGTGCTCGATGGCGTACCGGATGCGACGGGCGCGGTGGCCCCGGCGCGCCCCGGCGTCCGGCTGCGCGAGGCGCTGATCGACGACCGCGGCATCGCGTGGGTCGACCTGGACGGGCCGAGCCTGCGTGCGGTCGGCGGATCCGACGAGGAGATGGCGCTGGTCGCGGCGCTGGCGCGCTCGCTCAACGAGAACCTGGAGGCGGTCGTCCGCGTCGGCTTCCTCGTCTCGGGGGAGCCGGCCGAGACGCTGGCGGGCCACGTCGACGCGACGCGCACCTACACCGGCTACGAGTGGCCGGGGCCGCCGCCGCCGGCCTCGCTGCTGCCGCCGGCCCCCGCGCCGCAGGCCGCGCCGTGAAGTGGGGCGTCTTCGACTCCGGTGTCGGCGGCCTGACGGTCGTCCACGCGCTGAAGGAGTTGCTGCCCGACGATCCGCTCGACTACCTCGGCGACACGGCGCGCGTTCCCTACGGCATCCGCTCGGTCGAGACGGTGCGGCGCTACGCGCGCGAGGCGGCGGAGTTCCTGGCGGGGCGCGGCGCGGACGGCCTGATCGTGGCCTGCAACACCGCCTCGGCGCTGGCGCTGGACGTCTTCTGCGACCTCTTCCCGGGGCCGGTGCTGGGGGTGGTCGAGCCGGGGGTGCAGGAGGCGCTGGCGGCGACGGCGAGCGGGCGGGTCGGCGTGATCGGGACGCCGGCGACGATCCGCTCCGACGCGTACGGCCGCCGGCTGCGCGAGCTGCGCCCGGGGATCGAGGTCCACTCCGCGGCCTGCCCGCTCTTCGTGCCGCTGGCCGAGGAGGGGTGGACCGACGGCGAGATCCCGGCGCTGGTGGCCGAGCGCTACCTGGCGCCGCTGCGCGCGCACGGGATCGACGCGCTGGTGCTGGGCTGCACGCACTACCCGCTGCTGGCGGCGACGATTGCGCGGACGATGGGAGCCGGCGTGTCGCTGGTCGACTCGGCCGCGGCGGTGGCGCGCGCGGCGGCGGCGCACGAGGGGAAGCCGCTCGCGCCGGCCGGCCGCGGTGCACTGCGCGACGGCGGGCTGCTGCGGCCGGGGCGCGACCGGATCTTTGTCACCGACCCGGGCGGCTCGTTCCGCGGCGTGGCCGACCGGTTCCTGGGGGCGCCGCTGCCGGAGCCGGAGGTCGCGGTGCTGGGGCCGCACGCCTGAGACGCGCGGCGGCCCCGCACAGCGGCCACGACTACTCGAGCTTGAAGTTCACGACGACCGTGAAGTAGACGGTGACCGGCACACCGTGGCGCGTCGCCGGGGCGTACTTCCAGCGCGAGACGGAATCCACGACCGCGGCGGCCAGGTCCTCGCACCCCTCGGGGACCTTGAGAAGTGTCGGCGCACGCACGTGGCCCTCCGCGTCGATGACCGCCTGGATGATCACCTTGCCCTGACGTCCTTCCTTGCGGGCCGCGGGCGGGTAGGCCGGTTCGACCTTCTCGAGCAGCGTAGGCGCTTCGATTTCGCCGACAACGAGTTCGATCGGGGTATCGGCTGCGATCCGCCGCTCGGCTTCCGAAGGCGCGAGCGCGGTCACCGCCAGCACCAGCCACTCACCTGCCAGCGGTGACGGCGCAGCGATCGCGACGGTCCGCTGCGGTGCAGCCAGGACGCGCGCTTCGGCCAGCGCCACGCCACCATCCATCGGCAACAGCTCGAGCGACAGATCGTGCGGAGCGTCGCCGTCGATGGGTGCCTTCCCGGTGAAGCGCAACCGCACGCTGGTCTCACCCGGGTAGACGGTGGCCTCGAAGCGGGCCGTGCCGGAAGGGTCCGGCCTGACGATGTAGCCGGTCACGGGCATCGCCCGTGTGCCCCCCAGTCCCTTCGCCAACGCATCGAGCTGCGCCGGCGTGCCCCAGGCCTCCTCCGCCGGAGCGACGATCGGCCGGCCGCAGAAGCCGTCGCAGCGCACCGCGGCCCCCAGCGACGCCTCGGCGCCGGTCACGCGCACGACGCGCAGGTGGTAGTAGGGCGCCGCCGAGGCGATCGACGGCGTGGCCGGCGGGTCGGGTGGACCGGCGAGGGAGAGGCCGGACGCGACGAGGACGACAGCCATCAATCCGAGCAGCAGGGGCATTCTCATGAAGCACCTCCGGCTCACGAAGCACCTCCGGCTCATGACGCACCACCGCTTCATGACGCACCTCCGGGGAGCGCGTTCGACTCCGGCCGCGGCGCATCCTCGCCCCGCGGCGCCGGCGGCCCCTGCTCCCGCCTGACCTGTGGAATCACCAGGACCGACCCGGCGCCGGCCGGCGCGGTCACGGTGGCCGGCACCGCGCGCCCGCGCACGCGGAACAGCTCGACGCGCAGCTCGCTCTCCGCGACGCGCGCGCCGCCTTCGCCCGGGCCGCGCGTGCCGATCACCCAGGCGGCCCCGGCGACCGCCACCAGGACTGCCGCGGCGGCCGCCAGCGCGCGCCAGCGGGAGGAGCGGATCGACCGCGCGGCCAGGAGACCCGCCCCCTCGGCCGCCTCGCGCCGGTCCGGCAGCTCCGCCGCGACGCGCTCCACCGCCCGGCGCAGCAATTCGACGCCGGAGCGGTCGTCGCCGTTCGGGGCGCCGCCGCCCGGCGGCCGCCGTCCGTTCTCGGACCCGTTCATCGCCGTGCCTCCTGGTCGCGTGCCGCGAGCCGTTGCGCTTCCTGCGCCAGCCGCCGCCGGGCGTCGCGCGCGATCGACCGCACCGTGGTCGGCGCGTTCCCCAGCGCGGCCGCCACCTCGTCCGCGCTCCACTCCGCGATCTCGTAGAGCGCGACGATCTCGCGCTGCTCGGCCGTCAGCGCACCGAGCAGCCGCTCCAGCGTCAGCCGGGCATCCAGCGCGGCGACTTCGTCGGGAGCCGTGCGCTCGCGGGAGGTGTGCATCGCGCGCGGCCGACCGAACGCGGCCAGCGCGCGGGCCATGCGGCGGTGCCCGCGCGCCAGGTTGCGGACCCGGCGGACCAGGATCGTCGCGGCCCAGGCCTCGACCCGCCCGCGCTCCGGATCGAACCGCGGCAGCGCGCGCAGGGCCGCCACCAGCGTCTCCTGCACCAGGTCCGGAACGTCGTCGGGGGGGGCGCCGACGGCCAGCGCGATCCGCGTCAGCCGCGGGCGGAGCGCCGCGAGCAGCCGCTCCGCCGCCTCGGCGCAGCCGCGGCCGGCTTCCGCCGCCAGACCGGCCAGCGGGTCGGCGTCGGCGCGGCCGGCGGCGTCCGCGTCTCCCGTCCAGGGGACCGCGTCGCCGATCGGACAGGCCCGGGAGCTGGCGCCGTCGTCCATGCTCGCCTCCTGTCCATGTCTACACCGCATCGGGCCCGGGCGTGCGGCCCGCGCCCCGGATTTCCCGGATAGACTCTCCCGGTTCGCCCAGGCCCCGCGGGGCCGGGCCTTCCGAGGTCTCCGTGAGCGTCCGTTCCTTCCAGCGCGCCCCCGACGCGCTCCGCCCGTTCGAGATCGTCCCCGGCGTCAACCGGCACGCCGAAGGGTCGTGCCTGGTGAAGGCGGGCGACACGCACGTCCTCTGCACCGCCTCGATCGAGGCCCGCACCCCCCCCTTCCTGCAGGGGCGCGGGGAGGGCTGGGTGACGGCGGAGTACGGGATGCTGCCGCGCGCCACGCACGATCGGATGCCGCGCGACCGGCAGGGGAAGACCGCCGGGCGCACGCACGAGATCCAGCGCCTGATCGGCCGCTCGCTGCGCGCGGTCGTCGACCGCAAGGTGTTCGGCGAGCGCTCGATCGTGGTCGACTGCGACGTGCTGCAGGCCGACGGCGGGACGCGCTGCGCGTCGATCACCGGCGGCTTCGTGGCGCTGGCGCTGGCGTTCGAGGCGCTGCGCGGCCAGCGCGTGCTGAATGGCTACCCGCTGATCGACACGGTGGCGGCGGTGTCGGCCGGGATCGTGGCCGGCGACCTGCTGCTGGATCTCGACTACGAAGAGGACGCGGCGGCGGAGGTGGACATCAACATCGTGCGGACCGGCGGCGGGCGCTACGTCGAGGTGCAGGGGACGGCGGAAGAGCACCCGTTTGGTCGCGAGCGGCTGGTGCAGATGCTCGACCTGGCGGACCAGGGGATCGCGCAGTTGATCGACGCGCAGCGCGCGGCGCTGGGCGATGCGCTGCGCGGCTTGCTGCGGCCGCGGCCGTGAGCGGCGCGGTCCGGGTGCAGGGCGAGCGGCGATGAGTCCCCCGAACAAGACGGGCGGCGGCCGGCCGCCCGCGCGGCCGGGAAAGCCCGGCGGGCCAAGGCGCCCCGGGGGGCCGGCCAGGCCCGGCGGGCCGAAGCGCCCGGGGGGGCCGGCGAGGCCCGGCGGGCCGAAGCGCCCGGGGGGGCCGTCGAGGCCGGGTGGCGCGAACCGCCCCGGCATTCGGAGTAAGCCGGCCGGGCAGAAGCGTCCGGGAGACACCGGCCCGCGGAAAACATCCGGGCTGGCGAGGCCGAAACAGTCCGACGGGTCCCCTCGGATCCAGCGCCGGAAGCTGTCGCCGGGGATTGCTCCGCCCCACCCCCGCCCCCGCCCGCGGCCCGCCGACGAGCCGCAGGCCGTCCGCCCGGTCAGCCCGCGTCGGGTCAACCCGCACCGACCGGCCCTGGTGGTCGCCTCCAAGAACCCGGCCAAGGCTGCGGAACTGGCGGCGATCCTCGGTCAGACCGGGATCCAGGTCGTGGGGACGGAGATCCTGGCCAAGCTGCCGGCCCCGCACGAGGACGGGGCCACGTTCGTCGCCAACGCCCGGAAGAAGGCGATCCACTACAGCCGGTACGTGCCCTTTCCGGTCATCGCCGACGACAGCGGCCTCTGCATCGACGCGCTGGGCGGGCAGCCCGGGGTGCGGTCGGCCCGGCTCGGCGGGCCTGCGGCAACCGACGGCGACCGGATCCGGCTCGTGCTGCGGAAGCTCGAGGGCGTGCCCTGGGAGGCCCGCACGGCGCGCTTCGTCTGCGTGCTCGCGGTGGCGCAGCGAGGGGTCGTTCTGGCGACCTTCGAGGGGGACGTCGAAGGGGTGATCGACTTCGAGCCTAAAGGTTCAGGCGGGTTCGGTTACGATCCCGTTTTCTATTTCCCGCCCGCGGAACGAACCTTCGCCGAGTTGGACGCCGGAGAGAAGGACCGCGTATCCCACCGGGGACAGGCGATCTCGCGGGCGGTCGGATGGCTGGCCGAGAACCTGCGGGGGACTCCGGAAGAACTGCCGGAATCGTGACCGGATTCAAAGCTGCGATCATTCGGCGGGCCGCTTCAGTGGCCGGCCGCGCGCAGTAAACCGGATTGCCACGGTGGGGCGACTGGCGTAGACTTTCGGCTGGAAGGTCGCCCCGAGTCACTGGCTTTCCGCAGCACGGTTCGAACGACATGCGGTGATGGCGTGCGAGCGCTGTCACCCACGGAAGTCGAGGAGGACGTACTCAGGATCGGATCGGGGCCACTCCCCCGGGCATTGCACCCCAACCAAACACCGTCGGCGCACTCCCCCCCTGCCCCGACCGCACGCCCGGGTGAGGGCCGATGCTGGAGCGTTCTCCTCGACACTTTAAAGCGCCGCCCTACTCCCCCAGGGCGGCGCTTCCTTTTTGTGGCGGAAGTGCGGTGCTCGGCAGCACGAATTGACACCCCCGGAGGCGGGCGGTATTTTCTCCGGGCTTTCCACGGGTTCCGGGGTAGCTCAGCCGGTAGAGCAGCTGGCTGTTAACCAGCGGGTCGGGGGTTCGAGTCCCTCCCCCGGAGCCAATCCTCCACTTTTCGAACTTCTGTGTTCGGGGGTGGCCGGGGGGGCGGAGAGGCGCGAGGAGCCGCGGGAGGGCGGGGGGTCGCCGACGGGTGGCGGCTCTCCGCGAGTTTCCTGGAGCGAGGCCGGCTGAGCGTCCTGTCGGCGCCGGGGGTTCGAGCGCTCTCTTCCTCTCCGCGATCGTCGAGAGAGCCGTGCCGCGGCGCAATCGCCCGTTCTTTGCGTCATTGGGGTGAGGAGGCGAGAGTCCACCCGGGAATGCGCACCGCCGTGAAGCGGGAACCTCGCCGAATCATGGAAACACGACATGAGTTACCTCGCGTCCGACGCGGCTTCTCGCCGAAATGACGCACCGAACTGCCAAGCCCGCCGATTCCGGTAAGTGTGACAACGTGTGAATCCTGCGGACCTCTCACACGGGCCCCCTTGACCGCGTGATCCGACCGGCGTTTCCTACCTGCGAAACAAGGGGGATGTGCACGACGGGGCCAGCTCGCCGGCTCCGGTAGAACGGTGGGGTGCTCGCGTCGCCGACGCGTCTCGGCGGACCGTCGCGATCATCTCCGACCGTTCCGGGGAGGCCGCGTGGGTTGGCGCGTCGCTCGAGACGGTCGGACCGCCGAGGTGGCGTCACCTTGGTCGCTCCCGCCTCTCCTTGTCTGCTCGCGTCCCGCCGCTTGTTCATTCACGCACAGGGACGCGCCGCGGCGCAGGCGCCCCGACTACAACCTGGCTCCTTCTCTCCGCTGGTCCCGAGGAGATCGCCATGAAGACAGAGTTCTGGACTCGCGTGTTGGTCGTCGCCCTCGCGTGCTTGGTCATCGTAGGACCCGCGCTTGCGGGCCTTCCCTCACGAGACACCCGCTACAACGACCCGCTAGACGAGAAGAACTGGGCGCCGGGCGAAGCGGACACGCCGTTCGAGAACGGGGAAGGCGTGAGCTTCTTCAATGGGAACCTCCAGGTTCTCCATGAGACGAGTCCAGCGTATCCCCTCGACGGCGGCGGCTCGTTCGCTCTGGTGCGCTCCTACAACAGCAACTCCCTCCACGTGGCCGATGTTTACCAGAATGGGGTAGCGTCCCGAAGCGTGCTCCTCGGAAAGAGCTGGGTCGGTTGGGGCTGGCGCTTTCACCTCGGCCGCTACTTCTTCCGCGGAATCTTCGACAGTTCAGCTGACGATTACCAGACTCGGGAGGCACTCTGGGAATTGCCGACCGGCGAGTTGGTCCCCGTGAGCCCGAAGGAGAAGAAGGCCTATCCGCAGATGAAGATGGTATGGTGCGGACCCAGCGACCCGCCGGACCGTCAATGCTGTCTGACCTTCAAGTGCGTGGACGCTCCGATCTGCGATCCACCACCCCCACCTGCCGAGTGCGACGGCGAGGCTCCGGGCACGGTCTTCTACATTGGTACCTTTCCCGATGGAAGCAGGTACCGGATGGAGCGACTGGTGGCCGAGGCCCCGGATGCGACGACGTTCTTCACCGTGAACCAGGATCGAAACGGCTACTACCCGACGCGCATCACGGACGTCTTCGGAAACAGGCTCGACATCGAGTACTGGGGTCCAGAAAAGGCGTTTCCGGAGGCGATTCGCAGGGTCACGAGGACGCCGAGCGGCGGCTCGCCGGTTACGCTCCTCGAAACCGAATTGTGCGAGGCGATCGAGGCGGGCCGATGCCCGGCAGAAGCGCAGGGGATGCTCAAGCGCCTGACCGCCCTGGGACCCCACGGACACTCCGTCTACTACGACCTCGCCTACGGTACGGCCACGGTCCCTGTTGGAGGAAGTTCGGTCACCATCGCGCTCCTGCAAACGGTGTCGAAGTCGGGGAGTGACGGCAGTGTCGGAGGGCAGGTCGTGTACGGCTACGGCGCCGGCCTCCCGTCCGAAGGAATCACCGCCGACAACGGCCCGCTACTCGATCGACTCACCTACCCGCACGGTTCCATGAGCGCATACGCATACGGGTCATTCTCCTCTGGAAGGCGCCGCGTGAGCGGCGTGGACGTCGACCGGGTCGTCGTCGGTGTGACACGGCGCGTCCTGTTTCCCGATGGATGGACGCTGGCGACCGATGCCACCGCGAATCGCGCTCGCTGGTCGTGGACACGTGCGTTCAGCGCTCTGAACTGCGCGAGTCCAGATAGTCCGACGAACGAGTACATCCTCGTCGATCCCACCGGTGTGCGGCGCCGCGGCAGTTACTGGGGCCATCCCTGCGGGTACAACAATGACCCATGGGGTCCGCACGGGGTCTTGAAGGAACTCGTCGTGGCGGACGAAACCAACACGCCGCTTCGGACAGTCGAATATGGCTACGACGCGACGACCGATTCGACGGACGGTGAACTGCTCAAGCCGATCCTCGAAGCGACGATCACGACGTTTCATGACGACCTCGTCGTCGACGGCACCGCGTCGTACCCGAGGCAGATGACGGCCCGCGCTGCAGGGAGGACCCAGAACAGCGTTTGGTCGGAGCAGGCGCTTGAGAACGGACGGGACGGAGCGAACCAGAACCGGGGTTACCTGCGCAAGGCGCCGTCGACTTCGGAGTGGTCCTCCGTCACGACTCGAACGGCGTTCGACAACAATCCGACCAGCTGTTGGACCGCGAAGGGAATTGTCGGACCCTATTCGCGACAGGAACTGACCGACGGAGTCGAGACCGTTGCCACGGACACGATCTTCGCGTGCTCTGGCCAGCTGCAGTCGGCGACACCGCGGAGTGCGTGGTCGGGTGCCCCGGGAACAGCTGATCCCACCCTGACGCTGGGGTATGACTCGCGCGGGAATCTGCAGTCGTCGTCCTGGTCCGGCGGGGAGACGTACTCGAGCGGCTCACGCAACGCGCCGAGCTACTCCACGACCTTCACCTCTGCCAACGGCTTGGTGCAGACCGCGACGCAGGGCAATCTGCCGTGGAAATCGAAAGATGTGACGATCGACACGGCCGGTTTCATCACGACCTCACGCGACCCGGCGGGCGTCGCCACGAGCTACCAGTTCGACGCCCTCGGACGGCTCAGGTACATCCTCCCCGCCGGCACGGAGTCCGCGACCGGGCTCTACTACCCCGACCTCTGGACGGTGCGATCGAGTACCCCGTCGGCGGATCCTGGCGGGAGTCAAGGAGGAATGGCGTGCCTTGCCGGGAAGCACGCGAGCCGTGCGGGTTTCTCGCTACGACGAGCTGGACCGCAAGGTCTTCGAGTCCGTCTGGCTCTCTGAGAGTGCCTATCCCGGGACGGGCAGCTGGCCCGTGGATCGGAACGGAGGCGGCGACGACTACCGAATCGACGGCGTTCCCGTGCAGGGCGCGAATCGGCCGCTCGGGACGGTGGTCTTCTTCGGGACCCGCAAGCCCGGCTGCGGAGCCCACAACCCGCTGTGTATCGACCCCGATCCGCTGGGGCGGGTCCGCCGGATCGAGAACCCGGACGGCTCCGTGGCCGACATCAGCTATGTCGGACCGCACGAAACCGTCGCGATCTACCAAGATGCGGACGGGAACGGGGTCGCGGATGCCGGGACCGACCCGCCCGTCATCTACAAGTACTATCGCGACGGGCTGGGACGGACGGTCATGGTGGACGCTCCGAGCGGCGCCGACGCGATCTACGACTACAACGTCAGCGGGAAGCTCACGGGTGTTCGACTGGTGAGTCAGTTGCCGGGCGATCCGTTCACGAAATGGCTGAACAACGACGCCTTGCTCGCCCGCATGCGCTCCGCCACCGTGCCGGAGTCCGGCAGAGCGGCGGCCGGAGGCGTGACGAGCTATCTCGCCTACGACAACGCCGGTAACCTCCTGGAATGGGAGGATCCGCTCGCGGCCGCGCGGGGTGCCACGTTCCGGCAGTACTTCGATGTCGCGGGTCGGCGCACCGCGCTCACCCGCGTCAAGACGTCGGCGTCGCGTCCGCTGGCCGACGACGCGGGCGGCTTCGAGATCGACTCCACGAATTGGAAGGAAGGGTCGGGCGACAGCTCGTTCATTCCCGGTGAAACGGCCTGGGAGATCGTGCCGTACTCGGCGCTGCCGGGCGTCCTTCCGCCCTCCGCGGGGTCGGGCACTTCGGCCCTGCGTTTCGGCTCGGCCGGCGGCTACGACAGCGCTGCCACGGGTGTTCAGACGATCCGGCGTCGCGTCGACGGCGTGGGTCGGGACGATGTGCTGAGCTTCGAGCTCTGGCGGCAGGTCCGGGAGGGGGTGTCGTCACTCGACAGGCTGGAGGTCGCGGTCGCTCTGGTGAATCACGGGAACGACCAGGACACGAGCTACCGGCGCATCGTGCTGACGCTCGACAGCAGCCACTCGTCGTTCCCACGCTGGCAGCGGTATTCCCTTCGCCCCATGGACTTGCTGGCGAACAACATCGCCCTGAATGACTACTCGCACGACATCTACGTTCTCTTCTCGTTCGACAAGGGAAGTATGACTCCAAGCACGAATCCGCTGGTCGGCGTCGTGATCGACAACGTGCGACTCGGCCGGGACGCCGAGGAGGTCATCGGAGAGTGGGCCTACGATGGGAACGAGCCCGACGCGGACGACAATCCCCTGACGAACTCGATCACCGGCCCGATGCTTGCCGAGACACAGCTGGACGCGGTCGAGGCCACGGACCGCAAACAGGGGAAGCTGACGGCGGCGATCGGGTACCTGGACGGCCAGCCGGTCGACGTGCGCCGCTTCGTCTACCGTGGGCGCAACGGGAGGCTTTCTGGCGAAGAACACGACATCGACTGGACGGCGGCCGCGGGGCGCGACCTCGCGTCGGGGTGGTCGCGGTGGGTGAGCCGGTACGTGTACGCTCCCCACGGCGGAATCGAGCGTCTCGTCGCGCCGGGGATCCCGGGGGATACATTCGAGCGAGCGGTCACCAACTCGTATAAGCGCGAGTTCCTGAGCGTGATAGAAACTCCCGGGTGGGGTGCAGTCCTGGAATTGACTTCGTACGGTGCGAACGGAGTCGCGACCGGACTTCTCTTCCGCAACGGTACGGAAGAGACGGTGACGCTCGATCAGATCGGCCGACTCCAGTCGATGCAGGTCCTGCGTCCGGCGCAGAGCGGGCTGATCAGCGCGTGGAACAGCGGCAACTTCGCGTTCGACGGGCGGGGCAACATCACGGCGATCGGCGCCCAGACCTTCATCTACGACAGCGCCGATCGCTTGATCGACGCCAAGGTCCTGCCGCAGGCCCAGAACCCGGGACAGACGGTCCCCGAGCATCTCACCTACACACATGACGAGTATGGGAACGTGACGTCGCAGGACCGCGTGAGCGGCTTTCTGTCGCAGGTCCCGACGGGGCTGGAGTTCTCAAGAACCTACGACGCCAAGAACCACCCCGAGCCGGCTTCAGGGACCTTCACCTGGAGCTTCGATCTCAACGGGAACGCGACGCGCTACCCGGGAAAGGCAGGCCAGGACGTCAGCTCGATCTGGACAGACCTGAACCAGTTGGCCGGCTTCTTCGAGGGCAGCATCGACACCGTCTCCGCCGTACCGGCGCTGCGCTCGATCTACGGAGTGGACGGGCTGCGCGTCGTGACGCAGGCGCTGGGTCGCCCCGGAGAGGAGGGCTGGCCCCGCCTGACGCTCCGCGACCCGGGGGGGCGCCCGCTGGCGGAGTTCGTGCAGCGTCCCGATCGCCCGCAGCCGAGCCTGGACCGGGACTTCATCTACGGCGTCGGGCGGCTGCTGGCGGAGCGCCAGCCGTCCAC
>JALOKP010000133.1 GCA_025456425.1 Acidobacteriota bacterium
GTCTCGAGCAGCTCGAGCAGGCGCCGCTCGGTCGGGTGCAGCGCGTCGCGCTCGTCGCGCCGCGCCCAGAGCGCGCGCAGCGCCTCGCGCCCCGCGCCGGCGACGCTCTCGAAGACCCTGCGGTCGTCGGGCCCGTTCACGGCACGCTCACTTCGCCGCGGCGGGGGCGGCCGGCGCGACGGCGCGCACCAGCGGCGTCTCGGCCGGCGGTGCGACCTGCTTCACCGTCGCCTGGCTCCCGGCGAAGAGCAGGTACGAGTACTTGCCGTAGTGCGTCAGCCGCCGGGCCGTGAAGAGCAGCCCCTCCGGCTTGAGCGCGTCGACGATCCCCAGCGCCCCCTTCCCCGGCGCCGGGTGGTCGATCACGATCACCGCGGCCGCGTCGGGCCCGGAGGCGGCCGTGCGGGCCAGCGTGATCTGGTCGTCGCCGAGCATGGTCCCCTCCGGCAGCCGGCCGGCCAGCAGCGCCGCAAGCTGCGACCCCGGCCGCCCGACCAGCCAGACGCGCGACGCCGCAGAGAGCAGTTCCTTCGTGACGTCGTGGTCCAGCCGGACCTGCCCTTTCCCCTGCGCCAACTGGTTGGCGGCGGCGCGGCCGGCCTCGACGAACGCCTCGCCGCGGCCGGTGCCGACGAGCACCAGGTCGGGCGGCGCGGCCAGCAGCCGGGCCAGCGTCGGCGGGATCTCGCCCGGAGTCAGCAGCCGGAACAGGTCGACGTCGGCGTCGACCTCGACCCGCTGCGGCGCAAAGGGGGTGACGACCGTCACCTGCGCCGTCCCGTCCACCGCCTGCCCGATCCCGCGCGCGCGCTCCCCCTCGCCGCCGACGATGTCGACCGGCACCGGGATCAGCCAGCCGCCGGCGACCCGGACCGCGACGTCGGTCCGGTACTGGTCCCCGGCCGCTGTCACCGCCGCGCGCTCGAGCACCAGGGAGGGCGCGCCCGGGCGCTTCACCCACTGCTTGAAGAAGCCGGAGAGGTTCTCCTTCGCGACCCGCGAGAAGACCTCCTCGATGTCGCTCCAGCCGGCCTCGCGGTACTTCTTCTCGGCGTAGAAGGCGCGCAGCGCCTCGTGGAAGCGCTCGGTCCCCAGCCGGACCTCGAGCATGCGGAAGATCATCGCGACCTTGCCGTAGCCGAGCGAGCGGGTCGCCCGGTCGTGGCGCTCGCGGAACTCGGCGACCGCGGGCTCGCTCCCGGCACCGGCGCGGGTGACGTACTCGGCGTAGTCGCGCAGGATCTGGCGGCGGTAGTCGACGTCGCCCCCCTTGGCGTCCTCGCCCGCCAGGGCATGGTCGGCCATGTAGGCGGTCAGCCCCTCGCACCAGTTCCCCTGCGCGTAGTCGACGAAGACGCCGTTGCCCCACCAGTCGTGCAGCACCTCGTGCGGCAGGCTGGTGCGCAGGATGAACGGCAGGCGCATCACGCCCGCGCCGAGCAGCGTGAACGACGGCATCCCGTAGCCGGTCGGCAGGATGTGCTCGGCGACCACGAACTGCGGCCAGGCGTGCGGGCCGATCGCCTTGGAGTAGCGCTCGAGCGAGGACTTCACGGCGTCGAGGTAGCTCTGGCCCAGCTCTTCGGGCGTGTCGGGCAGGGTGTAGACCGCCAGCCGCTGCCCCTCCCAGTCCTGCTGCTGGACCTTCCACGGCGCGGCCACCAGGTGGATCCCTTCCAGCGGGTGCGTCGCGTCGTAGCGTTCGACGCGCCACTCGCCCTGCGGCGCGTCGCCGGCCGGGTCGCGGCGCCCCTCGGAGACGACGCGCCAGGCCGCGGGGACCTTCGCCTCGAGCGTGAAGCGGCTCTCGCGCTGGGTGCCGGTCGGGTACCAGCCGGCGCCCGGCGTCAGGAACGCCCCCTCGGGCGCGAGGTAGCCGTCGGGCATCCCGGCGATCTCCTCGCGGCTGAACTTGACGTCCTTCGGCAGCTCGGGCGGCGGCCCCGACCAGGCGACGACGAGGACCCGCTCCCCGGCCGGGCTTCCGCCGAGTTCGAACGACCAGAGCTGCGCCGCCGAGCCGCCCGGCTCCGCGGGGCGCGGCCGCGGCGCCGGGAGCGCGAGCTTGCGGGCGGCGCCGGCCTGCTCGAGCCGCGCCTCGGTGATCGCGTAGGCCGGGCCGAGCACCAGCGTCGCCTCGCGCGCTCCGGGCGCGAGCGCGAGGCGCGCGGTCCCTTCCAGGACGTGGCGGGCCGGGTCGAGCGTGACCGACAGCTCGTGGCGCGCGATCGCGGTCTCCGGCGCGGGTGCGGGAGCGGGCGCGGCGGGTGCCTCGGCGACGGCGGGGAGGCCGGCCGCGGCGAGCAGCGCGACGGGGACGAGGAGCGCGACGAGGGACCGGGATGCGCGCAGGCGCGGCAGCGTTCTCATGGCGCGGATGTTAGCCTGACGCCCCGGGAGGAAGGTAGCTTGGACTTCGCCGCCTGGTGGCTCGCGCTCGGCGCCGCGCTGGCCCTGGCCGCCGCGCCGGCGCGCGCGGCCCAGCCCGGGATGCTGCCGTTCTCGTCAGAGGAACGCGCGCTGCCGAACGGCCTGGCCGTCGTCGTCGTGCCGTACGAGAGCGCCGGGCTGGTCGCCGTGGCGACGATCGTGCGCGCCGGCTCGCGGCTGGAGCCGGCGGGCAGCCCGGCCGGGCTCGCGCACGCCGTCGAGCACATGGCCTACCGCGGCGGCCAGCGCTACGACGCCGCGGCCTACGCGCGCCTGATGCAGTCGCTCGGGGCCGAGACCGCCGCGGAGACCGCCGACGACTGGACCGGGTACTTCGTCACGGCCCCGGCCGCAGGGCTGGAGCGGGTGCTCGAAGCCGAGGCCGACCGGCTGACCGCGATGGCCTTCACCGCCACCGATTTCCGGCTCGAGGCGGCCGCGATCCAGGGCGAGTTCCGCCGCGACGCGGCCGATCCGGGGAGCGCGGCCCGGGCATTGCTGCGCGGGCTGGCCTTCCCGCTGGGGGGCTACGGCCACGACCCGATCGGCCGCGCCGCCGACGTGGCCGCGCTGCCGCAGGCGTACGACGCCGCGCTGGCCTTCTACCGCCAGTGGTACCGCCCCGACCACGCCACCGTGATCGTCGTCGGCGACGTCGAGCCGGCACGGGCCGCGGCGCTGGTCGAGCGCGCCTTCGGCGGCTGGAGCGGGAGCGCGCCGGCATTCGAGCCGCCCGTGGAAGGGCCGCAGTCCGCACCGCGCGGCGCGGTGAAGCGGGACTGGCCGGTCGCGACGCAGCCGGTCGTGCTGGTGGCCTGGCGGGCGCCTGGGCTGGCCGGCGCGGACCCCGCCGCGGCCGCGGAGTTCGCGGCGCTCGACGTCGCGGTCGAGCTGCTCTTCGGGCCGGTCTCGCCGCTGGCCCGCGAGCTGGCGGTCGAGCGGCGGGAGGCGGAGTCGATCGCGGTCGAGCTGCCGGTGCGGCGCGATCCCTACCTGGCGGTCGTGGAGCTGCGCGGTGCCGCGGGACGCAGCCCGGGCGGCCCCGACGCCGACCTGCTGCGCAGCGCGGTCCGGCAGGCCGCCCTCGCCGGGACGCTGGCGCCGGCGGACGCGGCGCGCGTCGAGGCGGTCAGGAGCCGGCGGCGCGCGCTGTTCCGGCGCCAGCTCGAGTCGGGCGAAGGCGTGGCGCGGGCGCTCGCGCCCTACACCGCGCTGCCCGGCGGGCTGGCCTCCCTGGCGCGCTACGAGGAGGCGCTGGCGGCGGTCACGCCCGAGGCGGTTCAGGCCGCGGCGGCGCGCTGGCTGGTGGACGCCGGGGTGATCGAGGTGATCGTCGAGCGGGGCGCGGCCACGCCGTGAGCGGCGCACGGCGGCGCGCGGCCCTGGCGCTCGGGACGGCGGCGTTGGCGCTGCTGGCGGGCCTGGCGCTGCCGGGCTGCCGGCCGCGGCAGAGCGCGGAGCCGGGGACGGCGCCGGCCGCTGCCGAGCCGGCCGCCGGCGGGGAGGAATCGGTGCCGCCACCGGGCCGCGGAGCCCCGGTCGTCTCGATCCGGGTCGTGTTCGACGTCGGGGCCGTGGACGATCCCGCCGGCAAGGAAGGGCTGGCGGCTCTGACCGCGGCGCTGGTCGCCGGCGGCGGATCCCGCGACGAGGGCTATTTCGCGCTGCAGGAACGGCTCTACCCGATCGGCGGGACGATCCGCGGCTGGGCCGACCAGGAGACGACGACCTTCGTGGCCGAGGCTCCGGCCGAGCACGCGACGGGGCTCTACGCCGTGCTGCGCTCCCGGCTGGTGACGCCGCGCTTCGACGCCGCGGACTTCGAGCGGGTGCGGTCGGCGCAGGTCGCGGCGCTGGCCACGACGCTGCGCGGGGCCGACGACGAGCAGCTGGCGCGGCGGGTGCTCGAGCTGCTGATCTTCGAGCACCACCGCTACGCGCACCTGCCGGAAGGGACGGTGCGCGGGCTGGCGGCGTCGTCCCCGGACGACGCGCGCCGTTTCTGGCGCGAGCGCTACCGGGCGGGCAACGCCCGCTTCGGGGTGGCCGGCGCCTATCCGCCGGAGTTGCCGGAGGCGATCCGCGCGGACCTGGCGACGCTGCCGCCGGGCGCGCCCGAGCGGGAACCGCTCCTGCCGGCCTCGCCGGCCGGCCTGCCGGAGGTCGTGATCGTCGAGAAGCCGTCCCCGGCCGCCGCGATCGCGCTGGGATTCCCCGTCGCGGTCCACCGCGGGCACCCCGATTTCGCCGCGCTGCTGGTGGCGATGTCGTGGCTGGGCGAGCACCGCACCCCCTACGGCCGGCTCTACCGCGAGCTGCGCGAGGCGCGCGGGCTCAACTACGGCGATTACGCCTACGCCGAGCACTTCGTCGAGTCCCCGGGCACGCGCTTTTCCGCGCCGGGGCACCCGCGCTCGCAGCAGTACGCCAGCGTCTGGATCCGGCCGGTCGCGCCGGCCAACGCCGCCTTCGCCCTGCGCGCCGCGCTGGCCGAGCTGGACCGGGCGATCGCCGACGGGATCCCGCGCGAGGAGTTCGAGCGCCAGCGCGAGTACCTGCGCCAGTCGCTCACGCTGTGGCGCCAGACCCCCGACCAGCACCTGGGGCGCGAGCTGGACGACCACTTCTACGGCACGCCCGACGGGCTGGCCCGGCTCGACGCGCGGCTCGCGGCGCTGACGCCCGAGACGCTCCAGGCGGCGCTGGTCCGGCACCTGCGCGCCGACCGCTGGAAGGCGGTCGTGGTCGCGCAGGACGCCGAGCTGCTGCGGCAGCAGCTGATCTCCGGCCTGCCGACCCCGGTCGCGCCCGCCGACGGCGCCGGGCCCGGGACGGGCGACATCCCCGAGGCCGACCGGCGCTACGCCAGCTGGCCGCTGGGGCTGGTCCGGGCCTCGGTCTTCGTCGTCCCGGCCGAGGCGCTGTTCGAAACCGCCGTGGCGCCGTGGCGCGCGCGGCCGTAGACGGCTAGCTTTCCGGCATGAGGAATTTCGCGATCATCGGGGCCGGCGGATTCGTCGCGCCGCGCCACCTGGCGGCGATCCGCGACACCGGGAACCGGCTCGTCGCCGCGACCGATCCCAACGACTCGGTCGGCGTGCTCGACCGCTACTTCCCCGACGTCCGCTTCTTCACCGAGATCGAGCGCTTCGACCGCTTCCTGGAGAAGCTGCGCCGGCGCGGCGAGGACGAGCGCGCGCACTTCGTCTCGATCTGCTCGCCCAACTACCTGCACGACGCGCACGTCCGGCTGGCGATGCGGCTGCACGCCGACGCGGTCTGCGAGAAGCCGCTGGTGGTCAGCCCCTGGAACCTCGACCAGCTGGCCGAGCTGGAGACCGAGTACGGACGCCGGGTCCACACCGTGCTGCAACTGCGCGAGCACCCGGCGCTGCTGGCCCTGCGCGAGCGCGTGGCGGCCGGCGCGGCGGCGGGCCGCCGGCACGAGGTCGTGCTGAGCTACGTCACGCGGCGCGGCCCCTGGTACTTCGTCTCGTGGAAGGGCTCGGCCGAGAAGTCGGGCGGCGTGGCGATGAACATCGGCGTGCACTTCTTCGACCTCCTGGCCTGGATCTTCGGCCGGGTCGAGGCGGCGGAGGTGCACCTGTCCGAGCCGGCCCGAATGGCGGGCCTGCTGGAACTGGAGCGGGCGCGCGTGCGCTGGTTCCTGTCGGTCGACGGCAGGGACCTGCCGGCCGGCTACCTCGAGGCCGGGCGCCCCGCCTTCCGCTCGCTGACGATGGACGGCGAGGAGATCGAGTTCTCGGAGGGGTTCACGGACCTGCACACCCGCGTCTACGAGGGGCTGCTGGCCGGGCGCGGCTACGGGATCGAGGACGCCCGGCCGTCGATCGAGCTGGTCCACCGGCTGCGCCATGCGCCGGTCACGGCCCCCGGCGACGACCGCCACCCGGCGCTGATCCGCTAGATCGGCGCCGCGGGGGCCGGCCTCCGTGCCGGCCCGTCCACGGCCGCGCTAGAACTGGAACAACTGGAACTGCAACTGGAACTGGTTGCGATCCGGGAAGTTGTCCTTCGAGATCTTCGTGTAGGCCAGCTTCAGGTTCAGGTTGTGGTTGGCGATCCAGTAGGCCGCGCCGACCTGCCACCGGCTCTCGTCGTCGTAGAGGCCGTCGTCGAAGTTCTGGTCGGCGTACTGGACGTATGGGGTCAGGTGGATCGCCCCGATCAGGAAGCCCAGCTCGCCGAAGATGTCGGCCTGCTTCCGGATCGCCGGGATGTAGGTGCCCCCGTCGTAGGTCACGTAGTCGGCCTGGAAGGTGATCGCGTTCTTGCCGATCGGGAACTCGCCGAAAACGTCGGCGCCATAGGAGTCGTAGTCCTTCTGGGCGTCGTAGAACGCGCCGATCGACATGATCTTCTTCGTCCCCTGCAGGGTGCCCGGGTAGAAGTAGCCGGTGGGCGCTTCCCAGGGCCAGAAGGCGACGCGGGCGGTGTAGCGGAAGGGGTTGGCCGAGTCGGTGCCGCGGTAGCCCTGGTAGATCCCGGCGCGGTATTCGAACTTCTTCCCGAACGGGTAGCCGCGCACCTGGATCCCGTAGTCGCGTCCGACCTTCTCCTGGAGCGAGGCGGAGGTCCCGAAGGTGTAGGGGCCATAGTCCAGCCCCAGCAGTTGGGCCGCCGACTGGTTGTGGTTGTAGGAGGTCGCCATCAGCATCATGCCGAAGTCGACCATGAAGTTATCGTTCGACTTGTAGGTGAGGTACATGTCCTGGATGTAGATGCTGGGCTCGGTCTTGATGCCGCTGGTTCCCGTCCCCTTGCCGATGTTCGGGCTGTCGGTTTCGACGAAGAAGCTCCAGTGATCGGAGATCTTGCCGCCGAAGATCAGGCGCAGCCGGCGGAGGAAGATGTTCTGCGAGTAGTGGTCGGCGGCGACGGTCTCGAGGGCCTCGTACTGCGGCTGGACCAGGATGCCGAACTTCAGAGTCTGCTTCTCGTCCTTCGACGCGATCTGCCACTGCGCTTCCGCGGCGTGCGGCGAAACCAGCCACAGCGTCGCGACGACCAGGAGGAAGAGCACCCACCGTCTCACCGAGCCATCCCTCATCGAGCCTCCTTCGGCGCCGCCGGGTACGAGCACGGCAGACTGAATCGGGCTTTTACGACCGATGGTTGGCTAATGTCAACGGCTCACCGATGCAACTAATACGTTATGGAGTTCCCGTTAGGACCCGGGGCCGGCCTCCGTGCCGGCCCGAAGGGCGCGGGACGCGGAACGGGCCGGCACGGAGGCCGGCCCCTACAGGTAGGCCTCGACCGAGGGGCAGGTGCAGACCAGGTGCCGGTCTCCGTAGGCGTTGTCGACCCGTCCGCACGGCGGCCAGAACTTGTGCTGACGCGCGTGCTCGTCTGGGTAAGCCGCCCGCTCCCGGCTGTAGGGCCGGTCCCAGCCGTCGGCGGTCACGACCTGGGCCGTGTGCGGCGCGTGCTTGAGCAGGTTGTTCGCCCGGTCGGCGATCCCCTGCTCGATCTCGCGGATCTCGTCGCGGATCGCGATCATCGCGTCGCAGAAGCGGTCCAGCTCTTCCTTGGACTCGCTCTCGGTCGGCTCGATCATCAGCGTGCCGTGCACGGGCCAGGACATCGTCGGGGCGTGGAAGCCGTAGTCCATCAGCCGCTTCGCCACGTCGTCGGGGTCGATGTCGGCGCTGGCCTTGAGCGGGCGGAGGTCGACGATGCACTCGTGCGCGACCTGCCCGCGGTCCCCCTTGTAGACGACCGGGAAGTGCTCGTTGAGCCGGTGCGCGATGTAGTTGGCGCTGAGGATCGCCACCTCCGACGCGCGGCGCAGGCCGTCGGGCCCCATCATCCGGATGTAGGCGTAGCTGATCGGCAGGATCGACGGGCTGCCGTAGGGCGCCGCCGAGACCGGGCCG
>JALOKP010000240.1 GCA_025456425.1 Acidobacteriota bacterium
CGCGCTGGGCCGGCTGCGCCTGAGCTCCGCCAACTCGATCAACATCGGCCGGCTGCTGCCGCAGGCGGTCTACTACGTCTACGCCTACGTCCGCCTGGCGAACGTGGCAGACGGCGAGCCGATCGTCTTCAGCGTCCCCTCCGGCAACTTCGGCGACATGATGGGGGGTGTGCTGGCCTGGCGGATGGGGCTGCCGGTGCGGCGCTTCGTGATCGCGACCAACGCCAACGACGAGGTCCCGCGCTTCCTGGAGACTGGCCGCTACGAGAAGATCGTCCCGTCCCGGACCTGCATCTCGAACGCGATGAACGTCGGCCACCCGTCGAACCTGGCGCGGCTGGTCGACCTCTACGGCGGCCGAATGGACGAGACCGGGCTGCTCCGCGAGCCGCCCGACCTGGACCGGATGCGTCGCGATCTCTTCGCCGTCAGCATCTCCGACGACGAGACCCGCGCCACGATCCGCGAGGCGCACCAGCGCTTCGGCGTCGTGCTCGAGCCGCACGGCGCGGTCGGCTGGGCCGGGCTGCAGCGCTACCTGGAGCAGGATGCCGCAGCGCGGGGAACGCTCGCGGTCTCGGTCGAGACCGCGCACCCGGCCAAGTTCCCCGAGGAGATCCGCGCGCTGATCGGGATCGACCCGGAGTCGCCGCCGAGCCTGGCGGGGATCGAGGACCGGCCCGAAAGCTTCGGGCGGATGGCGGTCGACTACGAGGCCTTCAAGAGCGAGCTGCTGTCGCGGTTCGCGTAGCGCGGCGGGGACGGCGGGCCCTGATTCCCGGGGCGGGAACGGCTCCGAGCCGCTCGGCCTTTCCTCACGGAAGGTCCCGCCGGACGATGGAGGCGATCGGTCCTCCCGCAGTCTGCGGGTAGGAGTATAGTTATACGTATACTTCTACCTCGGAGGGACCCGTGGCCGCCACCCGAAAGGCCCAGATCCTGATGGAACCGGATGAGTACACGCGGCTTGCCGCGATCGCCGCGGCGCAGGGCGTCTCCCTCAGCGCCCTGGTCCGGGCGGCGGTGCGCGAGAAGTACCTGCGGGCCGCGACGGCGCCGCGCGAGGCCGTCGCGCAAATCTGCGCGCTGCAGCTCCCGCTGCCCGCCGAGTGGGACGAGCTCGAGCAGTTGATCGAGGGACGCCATGACGCCGGTCTTCCTCGATAGCAACGTCTTCCTCTACGCGGCGGGTGCGGGGCACCCGCTGCGCGCACCGTGCCAGGCCCTGCTGACACGCGTCGGGAATGGCGCCCTCGCAGCCACGACCAGCGTGGAAGTGGTCCAGGAGGTGATGCACGTCGCCGCCCGGCGCGGTCGGCGCGACGCCGCCGCTGCCCTGGCCGACGCACTCCTGGCGCTCTTCCCCGGATTGCTTTCCGTGACTCCCGCGGTCGTGTCTCGGGCCTGCGAGCTGTTCCGCGGTCATACCGACCTGTCGGTCCGGGATGCGCTGCACGCGGCCACGATGCTCGAGAACGGGATCGACACGATCGTGACCACGGACCGGCACTTCGACGGCCTCGACAGACTGCGCCGGATCGACCCCTCGCGCGCCGGCCGCCTCAGGCCCCCCGCCCGGTGAACACCGCGAGCGCGCGCATGATCATCGTGATCACGACGGCGCCGCCCAGCAGCGCCGCGGCCGCCGGCTCGACGACGCGGTCGTAGAGCCCGCGCCAGCGGGCGGCGGCTCCCGCGCCGCGCCGGCGGCGGGCGGCCAGCGCCGCGTGGCAGCGCGCGCGCAGCGCGTCCGCGTCCGCGCGCGACAGGTCGCGCGGGCCGAGCCCGGCCAGCGCTTCGTCCGCGAGCCGCTCGAGGTCACCGGAGTTCGTCATCGCCCCTCCTTCTCGATCGCCGGAACCGCCAGCTCCCGGGCCAGTTGCCGCCGCGCCCGCATCAGCCGCGCGCGCATCGCCTCGGGCGCAACCCCGCAGACGGCGGCAGCCTCGGTCGGCGTCAGCCCCTCACCGCCGACCAGCAGCAACGCCTCGCGCGCGTGCGCCGGAAGCCGGGCCAGCGCCCGTTCCAGCGCGCGCTCGCGCTCGTCGCGGGCCAACTCGTCGAGCGGTCCGGGCGGCGGCGGCGCGCGCAGCGTGACCCGCGCCAGTTCGCCGACCCGCTCCGCGTCGAGCAGCCGCCAGCGGGTCCAGCTCACGAACAGGTGCCGCGCGACGGTGAACAGCCAGGCCGCCAGGTTCAGCTCCGGGCCGGCCGGCGGCGGGTGGGTGACCAGCCGCAGCCAGGTCTCCTCGAGCAAGTCCTCGGCCACCTCGCGCTGGCGCGCCATGCGAAGCAGGTAGGCGAACAGCCGGGCGCGGTAGGCGTCGTAGATCGCGTCGAAGGCCGAGCTATCCCCGGCCCGCAGCCGTTCGACCAGCTCCCGCTCGGCATCCCTCTCCACGATGGATCAACGCTCCGGCGCCGCCATCGTGACACGGGCGCGTCACGCTGCGCCTCCCCCGGCGTTATTCCGGCGACAACAAAAGGAGGTCGCGATGGTCCTGGGACTCGCCCTGCTCGCCTTCACCGCCCTGGTCGGCCTGGCTGCGCTCTGGCTGGGGATCTCGTTCGCCATGCGCCCCGCCGAGCGCACGCTGGCGATGCTGCGGCCGCTCTCGCTGGCCGTGATCCTGGCCTCGGCCAGCTCGATCGTCTCCGGGCTGGCGGCGTCCTTCGCGCGCGCGGCCA
>JALOKP010000033.1 GCA_025456425.1 Acidobacteriota bacterium
GCGGCGCTGCTCAGCCTGCCCACCGCGACCGCCTTCGCCTTCAACACCGCGTTCTACGGGCAGGTGCGGACGCTGGCCCTGGTGCTGGCCGCCGACGCCGCGACGCGGATCAGCGGCGCGCTGTTCGTCCACGCCGCGGCGATCGACCGCGGCGGTCGCGGCGCGCTGCTCTGGGGGATGCCGGGATCGGGGCGGACCGGGCTGCTGGCCGAGCTGCTGCGCGAGGAGGGGGTCAAGCTGGTCGGCAACGACGCGCTGCTGGTGCGGATGTCGGGAGCCGACGCGCTGGTCGACCTGGTCGAGCGCAAGCTCTACCTCAAGGCCAAGTGGGGTCAGCACTTCCCCGAGATCGAGAAGCTGCTGGACCGGGCCAAGCTGGAGAACCTGGTCACGACCCACGACCAGTGCACGGTCGAGTACTGCCCGATCGCGCAGGAGTGCACGCTCGACCGCGGCGCCGCCGCCTGCCTGATGGCCTCGGGAAGCGGCCGGATCCTGCTCGACCCGGCCTGGCTGGGGGGCGGGCGACAGCACGTGCGGCGGACGGTCGGACGGCTCGCGGTGCTGCTGGCCAGGGACCCGGCACTGCCGTCGGTCCAGGAGCTGTCGCCGCGCGATGCGGCGCGCTACCTGTCGGGCGGCCAGCTGCCCGGCGCGCGCGGCCCGGCGATCCCGTACCTCAACCCGCACCTGGTCGGCGTCGACGCGGCGCGCAACGAGGCCTTGCGGGCGCAGTACGAACGCCTCTTCGCCTGCACGCGGCCGGTCGTCGTCAACAGCGGCGTCGGGTCGAAGGAAGGGATCGCGCGCCGCGTCCTCGAGCTGCTGTAGAAGCGGTCCCCGTTTCTACTCGACCAGGATGCGGCGGCCGGAGGCGGCGCGGCCGTTGCGGCCATGGCGTGGCTCCGCGCCGCCGGCCGCCTTGGCGAGGCGGCGTCGCAGGCGGGCCATCGCCTCCTCCTCGATCTGTCGGGCCCGCTCGCGCGACAGTCCGAGCATCTCGCCCAGCTCCTGGAACGTCATCGCCGGGCGGCCGTCGAGGCCGAAGCGGTTCAGGATGATCACGCGCTGGCGCTCGGACAGCAGCGCGACCTCGCGCCGCACCAGCGTCCGGACGCGGTGCCGGTCGACCTGGTCCTCGGGCGACGGCGAGCGCGGGCAGACCAGCCGGTCGAGCACCGTCAGTCCGCCCTCGGTGGAGGCCTCCTGGTCGAGCGACAGCACGCGAGGCTCGCCGCCGCTGCGGTGGACCACCAGTTCCGTGCTCAGCCCGGCGCGGGTCGCCAATTCCGCGATTGTCGGCGCGCGCCCCAGCTCGGAGCGCAGCGACTCCTCGATCAGCCGAAGGTCGCGCCGGCGCTCGCGCGCGTAGCGGGTCAGCCGGACCGACCGTCCCTCGCGGCAGAGGTAGTCCAGGATGCGCTTGCGGATCCACCACGCGGCGTAGGTCAGGAACTTGACCTCGTGCGCCGGGTCGTAGCGGTGCGCCGCCTCGACCAGGCCCATGTTCCCCTCGGCGAGCAGGTCCTCGAAGGGGACCTCGCGCGACTGGAACTCGCTCGCGACCTGGACGACGAAGAAGAGGTGGGGTTCGACCAGTTCGCGCACGCGGGCGCGGTCGATCGGCCCCTCGTGCGGTGCGGGCGGCAGGGCGGCGGAACGCACCTCGCACTGCACCCGCCGCGCATCCTCGAGGTAGTGCGACACGAGCCGGCGCGACGACCGGCGCCCTGCCGACGAAGTGCCGAAGCTCGACATCCCCCCTCCCGCTCCGCTCCGAGGGCGATGCTGTGAGGACCTCGAAGGGCAACCCTTCCTGCCAACCTCGCGGGAGTCTACTCGCGTGGGGGGGCGGAGGGGAAGGGTCGGGATGTCACGTTCCGGTGAGAATCGCTCTCGCTTCGGCGCGGTGGCGCGACGACGGAGCAGCCCCCCGTTGCCCGCAGCGGAAAAAAGGTCAGATCCATCGGCTCACGCAGTAAGCCGTGCTCGAACGCCGCCCGTCCAAAGGCTTTCCAGCCCGCGAGTTGCCGCCGCCCGAGCCGGTAGAGCGCGCCGTTCAGCGCCGCCCGCGCGCTTTCGGAGGCGATGCCGCGCCCGGGCCCCCGCGCCGCGATCGCTTCCAGTTCTCGCCGCCCCCGCGTCCGGGCCGCGTGGAGTAACGCGTATGTTTCGCGGCCGATCGCGCCGGGCCGCGCGGCCCAGGCCCACCAGACCATCGGCAACCCGGTCAGGTCCGTCCAGGCTGCGCCGAGGTCGAGCACCTGCGGCTCGCGCCGCCCGCCCGGGGGCGACCAGCGCAGCGCGTCGTCGCCGGCGACCAGCACCGCGCCGTGCGCGACCAGCGCCCCCTCGAGCGATCCGGTCCAGGGCTCGACCGCCACCGCCCGGCCGCTGGCGGCGAACAGCGTCGCGGCGAGCAGTTCGGCCGCGTGCCCCGGCGCGGTCGAGACGATCCGCGTGACCTGGTCGAGCGGCACGCGCAGGTGGAGCCGTGCGCCCGCCGGCCCCTCGCTGGCGACCGCGAGCCCCGGCACGACCTGCACCGCGGCCCCGCGCCGCGCGATCTCGCCCGACGGGAGCAGCGCCAGCTCGAGCTCGCCCGCGTCCAGCCGGCGGGCCAGCTCCAGCGGCGGCGCGATCGACAACTCGAGCCGCTCGGAAACGGGCGGTGCATCGAGGCCGGAGAGCAGCGGGGCGGCGACCAGGTCGCCAGGTGCCCCCGCACGCCGGCGCATCGTCATGGCGCGCGCCGCGTCAGGCGGGGAGGAGCGTGAAGTGGGTGATCTCCGGTCGCACGCCGAAGCGCACGCGCCGGTTGTAGCCGAGCCCGCGGTTGGTGTAGACGAGGTGGCGGCCGGTGTCGACCAGCCCGCTCATGAATCGCGGGTCCTCGCAGGGGACGTACGGCGCGCCGAACAGCGGCAGGCTGATCTGCCCGCCGTGGGTGTGCCCGAACAGCGCCAGCTCGAACCGCTGGTCCTGGATCGCGGTGTAGGCGTCGGGATTGTGGCCCAGCACGATCCGCGCGCGCCCGGCGTCCCCGGTTCCGGGCAGGCTGCGGAAGGCGGCCGTCGGGTCGAACCCGCGGTGCCAGAAGTCGTCCAGCCCCAGGACCTCGAGCTCACCCGCGTCGCCGCGCGGCGCGACGACCCGCCCGCGGTCGACCAGCAGCTCGATCCCGACCCGCGCGAATTCCTCCCCGAGCAGCTGCGCGCCGTGGGGCAGGCGCGGTGCGACCGGGCGGTACCAGTGGTCGTAGTCGTGGTTCCCCATCGAGGCGAAGACCGGCGCGACCTGGGCCAGAAGAGCCAGTTCGTCGGCCACGAGCCGGAAGCAGTCGGTGTCACCGGAGATGAAGTCGCCGGTCAAGACCACCAGCTCGGGTTGCAGCGCCAGCACGCGCTCGACCGCCTCGCGGACGAACGGTCCGCTGACGATGTCGGAGCGGTGGATGTCCGAGAGCTGCACGACCGACAGCCCCGACAGCGCCGCCGGCAGGCGCGGGATCGCGAGGCGGTGGCTCCAGACCTGGATCCAGGTCGGCTCGACCGCCACCGCGTAGACCGCCGTACTGCTGGTCACGAGGCCCGCCGGAACCGCGGCCGCCGCCATCTTCAGGAAATCTCTTCGCTGCATCGACCTCAGATCCGGGCCCGACAGGCCACCTGGGGGGGCCGGCTTCTGTGCCGGCCCGCATACCGTAAGGGCCGGCCTCTGTGCCGGCCCGTATCTCTTTCCGTACCGGAGCGATTCTAGGCTTCCCCCCCGGATGCGGCGAGCTTGCCCCGCGTGACAGTTGCCTGTACTTCCTGAAGCACCCATGCCGCGGCACAAGTTCTCGACAGTCCTTACTGGTTTGTTTCTGTTCGCGGGACTCCGCGGGGGGATGGAGTGCGCCGCGGCGCCGCCGGCGCCACCCGCTCCCGCCGGCGCGCCGGTCCACGCCTGCGCGCGGCTCGCCGGCCTGGTCTCGCCCGGCGAGGCGGCCCGGCGCCTGGCCGGCCGCCCGGCCGGCGAGCGCCGCGCCCGGCTGGTCGCGCTCCTCTCCGCGGACGCGGCGGGGCGGGCCGCCCCGGTCACCCTGCGGCTGCGCGCCGCGGGCGCGCGGGATGTGCGGCTGATCTGGAGCGCCGGCGTCGTCTGCGCCGACGCCCCCCGCGCGGCCTGGGACGAGATCGCGCGGCAGGAGGGTGTGGTCGCGGTCTTCGACGACCCGCCGCGCGAGGAGTCGGAGCTGCTCGACTCAGCAGCCGGCCCGAACCCGGCGGTCCCGCCCGAGGCGCCGCTCGTCGCGATGCGCGTCCCCGAAGCCTGGCAGCGGGGGTACACCGGACGCGGCACGGTGGTCGCGCTGATGGACACGGGCGTCGATCGCAACCACCCCGACCTCGCCGGGCAGATCTGGGTCAACCCCGGCGAGATCGCCGGCAACGGCCTCGACGACGACGGGAACGGCTACGCCGACGACGTCCACGGCTACGACTTCGCCGACCGCGATCCCGACCCGTCCGACTCCGCCGGCCACGGCACGAACGCCGCCGGCCTGATCGTCGGTGACGGGAGCGCCGGCAAGCAGACCGGCGCGGCCCCGGGCGCGACGCTGATGGTGCTGCGCCGCGGCACGACGCAGGCGACGCTGTGGGAGGCGAGCCAGTACGCGATCGAGAATGGCGCACACGTCCTGTCGCAGTCGGTCTCGTGGAAGTGGTCGTTCCTGCCGCGGCCCGACTACTCGACCTGGCGGCGGCAGGCGGAGACCGAACTGGCGGCCGGACTGATCCATACCAACAGCGGCGGCAACACGGGCGAGCAGCTCGGGACCGAGCCGATCCCCTACAACGTCGCCGCGCCGGCCAACTGCCCGCCTCCCTGGCTCGCGCCCGAGCAGGTGCCGGCCGGCGGCGTCTCGTCGGTGCTGGGGATCGGCAACGTCGACGCGCGAACCCACGCGATCGCGCCCTCCAGCCCGTACGGCCCCGCCGAGTGGACCGACATCGCGGCCCGGCGCGACGCGAGCTACCCCTGGCCGATGCCGCCCGCGCACCAGGACTACCCGGCGTGGAGCGGCCAGCCCGGGCTCCTGAAGCCGGACCTGGTCGCCCCCGGCGAGAACTCGACCAGCACCGCGCTGGGCGGCGGCTACACGACCTTTGGCGGGACCTCGGCCGCGACGCCGCGCGTCGCCGGAATCCTGGCGCTGCTGCGCGAGGCGGCGCCGCGCGCGACGCCGGCCGAGCTGGCCCGCGCGCTGCTGGTCAGCGCGCAGGACCTGGGACCGGCCGGCCGCGACGCGCGCCACGGCGCGGGGATGCCGCAGGCCGACGCCGCGATCGACGCCGCCGGGCCGCCGCTGTTCGTCGCGGCGCAGGAGGTGTCCGACGACGGACCGCCGCGCGGGGACGGCGATGGAGCGGGGGACGCGGGGGAGATCGTGCGGCTGGCGCTGACGATCGAGAACGCGTCGGTGGACGCGCTCTCCGGGGTCGATCTCGTGCTGCGCGGTGGGGCCGACGCGGTCGTGCGCGACGGCTACGTGCGGCTGGCTTCGATCGCCGCGCAGGGGGCGGCTGTCGCCGAGTTCACGGTCGAGTTCCCGGCCGGGAGCTGCGCGCGCGCCGCGGAGCTGGCGCTGGAAATGCGACAGGGAGGCCGCACCCGGGTCGAGCCGCTGTTCGTGACGATCGGCACCGAGACGCGCCAGGCGCTGTTCGCCGACGACGCCGAGCAGGATCGTGGCTGGAGCGTCGCGGGCAGCGCGACGTCGGGGCAGTGGGTGCGCCAGGCGCCGGTCGGCACGACGAAGAACGGCGCGCCGATGAACCCTGCGTCCGACGCCAGTCCCGCGCCCGGCACGCTGGCCTGGGTGACCGGCAACGGTCCGACCACGCCCGACGCCGCCGACGTCGACGGCGGCGCGACGACGCTGACCGCGCCGCCGCGCGACGCTCGCAGCTTCGCGCGCGTCGAGCTGCGCTACGCGCGCTGGTTCGCCTCGAACGACGCGGCGAGCGAGGACCGGCTGCTGGTCGAGGCGACCGGCGACGGAACCGCCTGGCGTCCGATCGAGGAGATCACCGCCCCGGCGCCGGCGTGGCGCCCGCGGACCATCGTCCTGTCCGACCTGCTGGCACCCGGCGCGCGCACCGCGCTGCGCGTGACGGTCGAGGATGTGGGGTCGGACGATACGGTCGAGGGCGGCCTGGACGAGGTCCTGCTCGAGGGGATCGCGATCGCCTGCAGCGAGTACGCGCCGCCCGCCGGGCCGACGCCGGACGAGGTCGGCGCGACGCTGCGCCTCGCACCCGCGGCCGGCGGGCACCTGCTGCTGACGTGGGACCCGCCGTCGGCGGCGGGGGGCGTCGACCCGCCGCGGGGGTATCGCGTGCGGCGCTCGGCGTCGGCGAGCGGGGGGTTCGCGGAGATCGGGCAGCCGCTGGCGGCGGAGTTCACGGAGGTCGATGGAGTCACTGGACCCGCGCCGGGGGCGGCGGCGTTCTACCTGGTGGAGTCCTTGCGGCCGTAGGCGTTCGGACGGGTGAGCCCTTGCGACCGCACCGCTCAGACTCCAGCGATAGCCGGGCGGCGCCGTAGTCCCCGGCAGCCCGTCTCATCAGCGGCATTGACGCACCGAGACTCGCTCGCGATATTCCTTCCTGGATGTACGATCGTGCGCCAGGATTGCTGTTAATCGCAGCGCTCGCGGTGCTCGCCGGTGTGCTCGCATTCGGAGTGATCGCGCGTCCCTGCCTTGCGTCCAACGACTCCTATAACTACGTCGACGTAGCTCGCAATGCCGCCCTCGGACGCGGCCTATCGCAGAGCGCGCTCGGATACAACGAGCCGCACTTCCCCGTGGACGGCAACTGGCCCGCGCCCTTTACTTCGCAGTCGACGCTCTACCCGCTGGCCATCGCCGCACTGATCCGACTCGGTATCGAGCCGGTGCGGGCGGGGCTCCTCGTGCCTCTCCTCGCGCTGGTCGCGATCTGGGCGATCGCGTGGCAGCTGGCGTGCGATCTCTGGAACAGGGAGACGGGGGCAGTCGCCGTCGGGCTGCTCACCGTCCCAGTTGCGCTGCCGGGATCGGAAGGCCGTGCCTGGAGTGAGCCGCTTGCGCTCGCGCTCGCTCTCCTCGCGCTCGTTTTCCAGATTCGCGCGGCGCGCCGGCTGCAGGACGGGGAGAAGCTCGCACTCGCGGCCGGAATCGCGGCGGGCGCCGCCTTCGCCACCCGCTACATCTTCGCACTCTGTTGGCTGGTGGGCCTCGCCGGCTGGGCTGCGCACGGGCGCCGAGGGCGGGCCGGGTCGATTGCCTTCACTGTGGGATTCGCGTTCGTGGCGAGTCCGGTGCTGCTGCGCAACTGGAACCTGACGGGCAGCTTGCTGGGGGCCGGGCACAACAACTCGGAGTTGTCGGTCGGGGGCGTCCTCGGCCAGATGGCCGGCACGCTGACGAGCGGACCCGGGGGCGCGCTCCTTGCGCTGGCGGCGCTGGGCGTAGTCGCGCTGCTCCTCGTCGCGCTACGGCATCGAGTCGGCTCCTGGCGAGCGGCGGTTCGCCTCGTCCCGGGTGCCGAGGGCTGGCTCGTTGCGCTCTGGGCGGTGACGTACATCGCATCGCTCGTGGTGCTGCGCTCGCTGATCTACTTTGACCCGATCGGGCTCCGGCTCCTGGGCCCATCCCTTGCCGTCGTCTCCCTGCTCGCCGCCGCGCTCGCGACCCACGCGCTCGTGCTTCCGCGGCGGACCTGGCTCACGGCCGCCGCAGCCATCACGCTCCTGGTCGCTGGGGTCGTCCTCATGCGCTACGGCCGTACCGAACCGCCCGCGAGTGCCCTGGGAATTGCGCGCTCAGATCACATGTCCTGGATCCGCGACCACGTGAGACCGACTGACCTTCTCATTGCTGATGATGCAGTCGACCTAGCGCTCCACCTTAACGGCCCGGACGGAGGTCCACGCCGCGTGGTGTCGTTCTCGGCAATCCCCGACATGCAACCCCTGTGTGAGGACGACCTTGTGAAGCTTATCGATGCGCGAGCTTGCGTCCCGGGTGCGGACAACGCCGCGTGGCTGATCCTGAGGCGCCGCGCCAGCTGCGACGCGGAGTGGCGAGAGCTATTTGGGCCCTTCGTTGCGGACCTGGTCGCGGGCCGGACAGCGGCGTATCCGCGAGTCACACCAGCCGCCACGCTCGAAGACGCCTATGTCTTTCGCATCGAGTCGAACTCCGCGGCGATCACCGCTTCCCCGGCGAAGCCTCTCCACATGCGGCCGTAGGCAATCGGTAACGCAACGGAGGCCGTGCGACAGTGTTCACTCTGCCAGAGGAAGACCAGATCCACCACAAGCGATGGATCCGCGCGCTCCGACTACCGTCGGGCGAAGGCGGTCTCGAAGCTCCTCAGCTGGTCCAGCTCTCGTGACGTCAGTCCGACTCTGTCCCGAAGCAGCCGCTCCAGGGCTGGGCTGAGGGAACCGCTGACCGCGTCTTCCTGCGCAAGCGCCTCTTCGCGAGACATCTGGCCACTGTTGATCATGTTGCTGTAGCCGAAGCATGCCTTGCTGCAGCCGAGCGGGTTGACGAAACAGAACGCGACCATATCGTGAAGAACACAGTCCGTTCGCCACGTGGAGACATGACCCTTCGGCTTGAGCCAGCCAAGCTTGGTCGCGATCGTATCTTTGATCTGCTGGCGGTCCCACTCCAGGTAGTCGAAAAGGCTGAACTCCCGGATGCCGTTATCGTGGAGCGTCACGCGACCGTCTGCGAGGATCGAATTGCCCGGGACGTGGAACTCGATGCGCTGCAGGACGTGAGCGTACTGGAGCAACAGGTAGTTCATGTCGAGCAGCTTGGCCAGCTTCGTTCGAGAGTCGGCGCGCCCTGCTCGACGGCGCACCTCGCTGAGAGCCCGCAGCGCCGAGCCTTCTGTCTTCTCGATCTGCGAACTGCCCCAGATGATCAGTGGCACTCTGTGCTTGATCGCCGCCCGATAAACGACGGACCTGTAACCGTAGCTGCACGCGATGCAAAGAACCTCAACGATGGCGGGCAATCCCTGAGGCAGCACGTGCCGGATCTCCCGTCGCACGATCTTCGTAGCGATGCCACGCCGCGAGCCGATCTCGAGCAGGTCAACGCCGAGTCGATCGCAAGCGGTTCTGATGTTGCTAACGGCCTGTTCGGCCCGAAATTCGTTGTCATAGTTGACCGCCAGAACGCGCAGTCGAAGGTCCACGGCCGCGGTGTAGAGCACAAATGAGCTGTCACGGCCGCCGGAGAGAGGGACGATGCAATCGTACTTGTCGCCGCGGCCCCGGACCGAGGCGAGAAGCTCGTCCAGTGCCGCCCGGCCGCGATATGTGGGAGGATGGTAGTCGCGACAGAGGGTACATATTCCGTGAGCGTCAAAGGTGATGCCAGGTACCGAGTCGGGCATGATGCATCGCTGACAACGGTTCATCGTCGTCCCCGGACCGTTGCAATCATCGTACGTCAAAGGAAAGGCTCGGGGCACGCAGACGCGCGAGCTCGGCGACAGGATGCGCACGGCGATGGCTCTTGAATAGTCCGTGCTGTGGCGCGAAGCACTACGATCGCTCCGCTGGCGGACTGTAGGACGAAATCGGCGAGACCAGGCACGAATGAACGCACCCCATAGGTCACGCTCCGCGGGCTGGCTCGCCAGCTTTCTGCTGGACGTACCGAGACAATCGCGCGATGGAATCGAGGTTGCCGGGAACGATTTCCTCGTCTTCGACCCGGATTCCGTATGCGTCCTGCAGGAAGGTCACGATCTCGATGATACCGGTCGAGTCAACGATTCCGCGGCCGATGAGCGAGTCATGAGACCCCAATGCAACGGCTGCGTCACCGTAGCAGAAGCGATCCGTGATGAACCTCCGGATTTCGGATTCGGCCATGTCCAGCATCACCCGACCGACGTCGCCAGTGGCGTCGGGGTTTCGTTGCGCTCAAGAGACTATACCGCGCTTCGAGATCGGCGCCCAAAATATGCTATCGACACGGAATGTACCATACCACGATACGACTTTCAGTGGTGTTCATTGCGCTCCCGCGGGTTGCAATCGTGATCGCTTCTGCTGAGCCTCCGCCGGACGCTCACTGCTCGCGAATCGTTCGCATCGTATCGTGCTCAGCGGTGCGTCCATCGGGTAAGTCCGGTGAAGGGCCGGAGTCTCCCACCGGACCGGCCGCGCCAGAGTGACCTGCGATCGGGTATCGGTTTGCAAGCGCGGCCTGTTCGATGCCCTCGCGAGATCCCCGGTCAAGCCGAATGGCGTCCGGACCTGCGCGTCCCTGTGCTCTAACTCGAGGTGGCCCTCCTTGTTAGCGTCACCGGACACGCGCGCGCCCCGCGTGCGACCGAGGTGCGGGCCCGCCGCTCGACGGCATCGCCAGCCGGCGCCTGGAGGCGGCCCCGGGCCCGACAGCCGGATTGATCTGGCACGACTGTAGCGGCTGGGGATCAGCTGCGGATGACCCGCGCGGGGTTGCCCATCACGACGGCTCCTGCGGGTACATGGCCCCGAACGATCGACCCTGGCACGACGACGACCTCGTCACCCACCGAGGTACCCTTTGTCACGAAACTCCGTGCACCGATCGAGACGCGGTTTCCGATGACGATCGGCGATCGATCCCGGGACTCATCTCGCGGCGGCGCGTCGAGCTGATCGATCGCATGAAAATCGGTATCGGCGATACTCGATTCCTCGATCAACACGGCGTCGCCGATCGTCACGCCGAACTTGCACGAAATCCGCATGCCATACAGGCGTGCATGGTCGCCGATCACAACCGTTGCATCGGGCTCATGAGTATAGATGGTAACGAAGAGCGCCCTGTCGCCCGGAACGCCGCGAACGCTGCAATCGGAGCCGATCGTCACTCGCCCGGGTCCGCGTACGTCGAGCCGGCAGAACAGCCGAAGGCCAGGCCCGATGCGAAGATGCGGGCGCAGCAGGGCGCAGCGCAGCCGGAAAAGCGCACCACGCCAGCGAGCCAGCGTCTCCGTCATGTCGGATACCGAAGCGCGGCGATGGCTTCGATCGGCGCTGGACGGAAGGCGGGATTCCCAGAGACCAGCACTCGCCCCGGATGCGTGACTCTCCGCACGAGAGTGCCAGACGCGATGACGCTCCCGTCTCCGAGTTCGGTGCCATCAAGCACGCAGGCGTTGCGTCCGAACCAGGTGCCATTACCGAGCAGGATCGGGGACATCGCCAGCGCGTGGGCGCCGGTACGCGCTGCGCTGTGCTGATCTGCGAAAAGAGCATCCTGCACAAGTGCGGAAGCGGTCAGGGAACGCGCTCCGATCTTCACTCGGTTGCGGCAGCGGATCGCCAGCCCGCCAAGGTCGCAGCCTGGTCCGATCTCCACCTCTGCGTCCGCGGACAAGGTCACAATAGACACCCCGCGCAGCGAGTTGCGATAGGCCGAGCAGCCCGGACCGAGCCGAACCGACCCCGGCCCCGTGATCGAAACCCGGGTATAGGCAAGAAAAGGCCAAGCGATTCGCACGTTCCGCCGAGTCACTCGGAGGAACGCGAGGTACCAGGTTCCCCGACAGAGCGGTCCGATCATGCGTAGGACGGCCAGCGGCTTCTGCCGCAGCAGTTCTAGTGCTCTGCCGAGGTACACCGGTAGTGTTGGACCCATTCGAGCCACTATAAATCACTCTTGGCCCGACGGGGTCGACCGTCCCCGTGCCGCCCGGCGGTGCCCATCCGAGACAGGCGGTCTCGGTGGAAGGCAACCGCCCCGTCACTTCGGGGATTGAACTGAGCACCGGGGCGGCCGGCGCGGTCTTTTCCCGAGCAGCGCGCTGGGCAGGAGTTTCCGGTCCCTCGCTGTAGTGTGAGACAACTACGGAGACCGCATTCACCGCGACGAGTTGAACAACGAGTTGATGGTACAGACCGGAACGTAGTGCCGCAGAGGGTTCAGCCGGCAGCCGCTCCTTTCTGCCGGGAGCCATCGGCGGCCGGAGGCTCAGTCCTAGCCTCGCTCCGCCCGCGCCACCCGCCCCCGCGCCAGCGCGATCCCCGCCGCCGCGACCGCCAGCCCGATGACCAGCAGCCCCACCCCCCACGCCGCCCCGCCTCCCCGCGCCGCCCGCGCGAAGACGCCCAGGAACCCCGCGTCGTGCGGCATCAGGAACATCCCGACCGCCGCGGCCACGAACCCCAGCGCGGCCAGCCGGAGCGGCGCGGCCGCGCCCCGCGGCGCGTCGCGCAGCTTGCTGTGCATCCACCCCCAGGCGCAGTAGACCGCCAGCCCCAGCGTCAGCCATCCGACGAAGCGCCACCACGACAAGGGCGGCAGGTAGGCCATCAGCATCACGCAGGCCGAGGCCCCGAGCAGCGGCACCAGGTAGGGCCCGCCCGGCACGCGGAACGGACGCTCGCGCCCCGGATCGCGCCGCCGCAGCACGGGGATCGCCAGGCAGACCAGCACGAACGCGAACAGCGTCCCGATGTTGGTCAGGTCGACCATCTCCTCGATGTTGGCGATCCCGGCGACGCCGCCGACCAGCAGCCCGGTGACGATCGTCGTGACGTGCGGCGTGCGGAAACGCGGGTGGACCCTTGCAAACACGGGGGGGAGCAGCCCGTCACGCGCCATGGCGAAGAAGATCCGCGGCTGGCCGAGCTGGAAGACCAGCAGCACCGCGGTGTGCGCGATCACCGAGCCCAGCGCCACCAGCGCCGAGGCCCAGCCGGCGCCGGGCACCGCGTGGTTGATCGCCATCGTCAGCGGCTCGGCCTGCTGGGTGGCGAGCTGCTGCCGCAGCACCGGGTAGGGCATGACCGAGATGAAGACCGCGGCGACCAGGACGTAGAGCACCGTCGACAGCGTGAGCGAGCCGAGGATCCCGATCGGCAGGTCGCGCCGGGGGTTCCGCGTCTCCTCAGCGACCGTCGAGACCGCATCGAAGCCGATGTAGGCGAAGAATACGATCGCCGCGCCGGCCAGCGTCCCCGACCAGCCATTGGGCTGGAACGGCGTCCAGTTCTTCGCCATCTCCGACAGCGGGACGTTAGAGAACAGGAAACCGCAGAAGAACAGCAGCACGACGATCTTGACCATCACCATCACCGCGTTGAAGGCGGCCGACTCCCGGATCCCCCAGACGAGGATCACGGTCACCGCGGCGACGATCGCGAAGGCCAGGAAGTTGAAGACGATCGGGATCCCGAGCAGGCGCGGGGCGTCCTCCAGGATCCCGGGGATCTTCAGCGCGGTCCGGTAGTCGGTGGCGGCCCAGAGTGGGACGTGGATCCCCAGCTCCTCCAGGAAAGTCCGTGCGTAGTTGGCCCAGCTGATCGCGACCGCGACGTTGCCGACCGCGTACTCGATGATCAGGTCCCAGCCGATGATCCAGGCGACCAGCTCGCCCAGCGTGGCGTAGGCGTAGGTGTAGGCCGAGCCGGCGACCGGGACCATCGAGGCCATCTCGGCATAGCAGAGCGCGGTCAGCCCGCAGACGAACGCGGTGATCACGAACGACAGCACCAGAGATGGCCCCGCGCCCGGGCGGTGCGCGTCGCCCGCGGCGGCGGTGCCGATCGTGGCGAAGATCCCGGCGCCGACGATCGCGCCGACCCCCAGCAGGACGACGTTCCAGGCGCCGAGCGCGCGCCGCAGGTGCCCCTCGGTCCGCTCCGACTCGGCGACCAGGGCGTCCAGCGACTTGGTGCGGAAGAGGCCGGGCCGGGGGGCGGTCATGCGGCACATCTTACCGGCCCCCGCCGGGGGCGGGGCGGGCCGGCACGGAGGCCGGCCCTACGCGTCGCCGGTCGGGGGGGCGGGGGTGTAGGGATCGCGTGTCAGGTTGCGCGAGCCGACGACCGCCAGGGTCCCCTCCGGCGGCCGGTACTCGAGCAGTTCCAGCACCTCGTCCCCGCGCGGCGCGAGTGCGTGCGCCTTCGGGTGGCGGACGATGCCGAACAGAACCCGGCGCACGCCGCCGTCGGGAGCCACGTCGTACTCGAGGATCGTGGCGCGCCCGCGGTGGTGCGGCTTCAGGCGCCCTGCGGCCAAGAGCTCCGCGCGGCGCGCGAACAACTCGTCCAACGCGGCGCGCGCCGCGGCCAGCGCGCGTCGCCGGGCATTCCAGCGGGCCAGCGCGGCTGAGAGGCGGGTCAGCACCCGGCGAGGATAGCGGATCCCGCGCTGCGGAGCGGGCGGAGTCCGACACCACTCGGGGACAGCGAAGGCCAGCGTCTCCGGGAGGCCTGAAGTCAGATCCCCGCGGGGATCAGCCGCCCCTTCTGGAAGGCCTCGAGCACCTGCCAGATGCGCGGGTGCGCGATCGCCACGGCCTCCAGGTAGTCGCGCGACAGCTCGAGCAGCTCGGTCGGGGCGGCGGTCGTCGCGGTCACGTTGCGCGGCACGCGCGAGAGCGCGGAAAGCTCGCCGAAGCAGCCGCCGTCGGAGACCGTCTCGATCAGCACCGGCGTGCCGCCCACGCCGTCGACGGTCAGCGCGACCTGCCCGGCCACGACCACGAAGATCGAGTCGCCCGGATCGCCCTGCCGGAAGACGACGTGGCCCAGCGGCAGCAGGTGCTGCTCGGTCACGGTCAGGATCTGCGTCAGCTCCTCGCGGTCGAACTCCGAGAAGAGCGGCGCGTACCGGCGCAGCCGGGTCCGGATCGTCATCGAGCCGGCCAGCTCGGGGTCCGGCCGTGCCGGGTCGCGCGCCTCGTCGGCCGCGACCTCTCCCAGCCGGGCCGCGACCTCGGCGTTCTCCGGGTCGATCCGGCGGACCGCGGCGTAGAGCGCGATCGCCTGGAGCAGCAGGTCCTGCTGCTCCAGCTCGGCCGCGGCCACCAGGTAGGCCCGGACCGCCTCGGCGCGGCGTCCCGCCGCCAGGTGGCACTCGGCGATCCGGCGCTGCCACTGCGCGGCGTTGTGCGGATCGCGGCGCAGCCGTTCCTCGCACAGCGCCAGCGCGGCCTCGGGGTCGCCCGCCGCCAGGGCCTGCGCCGGGTCGCCGTAACGCGGCTTCCTGCCGCCGAAAAGGGGGAACATCGATCAGCTCCTCGTGGCCAACAGCGGGATGAACTGCTCCAGGATCGCCTGGTCGTAGCCGGTGCGCTCGTCGCGGCGCAGGCAGGCGAGGGCCACGGCGCCACGCATCGCGCGCTTGTACGAACGGTCGGAGGTCATCGCGTCGTAGGCGTCGCAGATCGCGGCGATCCGCGCCGCCTCGGGGATCGCCCGGCCCACCAGGCCGCGCGGGTAGCCGGTGCCGTCCAGCCGCTCGTGGTGGCAGTGGCAGACCTCGGACGCCACGGGGTCGTTCCAGCCGGCCTCGCGCAAGATGTCCCGGCCGTGCGTCGGATGGGTCATCATCAGCTCCCACTCCTCGCGGTCGAGCCGGCCCGGCTTGTTGATGACGTGCGCTGGCAGCTTGACCTTGCCGCAGTCGTGCATCAGCGCGCCGCGGCCGATGCTCGCCAGCACGTCCGGCGCGTCGATCCCGCAGGCCCGCGCCAGCGCGACGGCGAAGATCGCGACGTGCAGCGAGTGGGTGTAGGTGTAGTAGTCGTGCTCCATCAGGCGGACCGCGGCGGCGACCGTCTCCGGTCCCCGCATCAGCTCGCAGATCGCGTCCGCGACGTTGCCGACCCGCGCCGCGGCCCCCGGCCGGCGCGGGTCCGCGAGGATCTCCCGCAGGATCGGCCGGCTGGCTTCGAGCAGGACCTCGACGCGCTGCGCCGCCGGGACCCCGTGATCGGAGACGCGCTCGTGTAGCCGCGCCTCGAGGTAGGCGGTCCAGGAGGCGGAGTCGGAAAAGGGAACGAACAGCGTCTGCACCCCGGACGCCGTCAGCCGCGCCCGGTGCTCCGCCGTGAAGTCCAGGTGCCGCGCGCGGTAGAGCACCGGCTCGCCGTCGCCGTGGCGGAGCCAAAGCTCGCAGGGCACGACCGATCCCGGCGCCAGCGTCGCCAGCGCGATCCGGAAGTAGGTCGTCCCGGCGACCTCGGTGGCGCCTGCCTGCACCGTCCGCCTCCGGCGCGCACCCCGGCCCCCGCCGCGGGGGGTGCGCGCGGCCTGTCAGGGAGAAGGTGGGGTCCCGGGCGGGCCGGCGGTAGCGCCCCCCCACGGTGGCCGCGAGCGTGTTGGTGGACTCGGCGGAACCGGCCGTCCGGCGCGCGTTCCCGGCGATTCGGGGTGCACGGGGAGTTCGGCCCCGGGGGTTGCCGGGCGGCTGTGGCGGCACCGCCGGCCGAAGAGCGCAGGACGGACCCTGCGCCACCAACAGGCTTGCGGCCACCGTGGGGGTAGAATCCCCGGTTTCCGCGCCGGCCCGCCCCGGGCCCGGACGCCCGAGCCTCCCCATGACCGACACCCCCCCGCGCCCCGTCACCGCCCAGGACCTGCTCGCGCTGCGGATCCCGGGCGACGCCGCCGTCGATCCGGAGGGCCGCCGGGTCGTTCTGACCGTGGCCGAATCGGACTTCGACAAGGGCGAGATCCGGACCCAGCTCCACCTCGCGCCCGACCCGGCGGCGCCGCCCGACGAGCCGCGCGCGACCCGGGCGCTGACCTACGGCCTCGACGACGCGACGCACCCGGCCTGGTCGCCCGACGGCCGCGCGCTGGCCTTCGTCACCTTCCGGCCGCAGCCGCACGAGGAGGAGGAGGACGATCGGCGCGAGGACGGGACCGACAAGAAGCAGGTCTTCCTGCTCCCGGCCGACGGCGGTGAGGCCCGCCGCCTGACGGAGGCGGCGGAGGGGGTCGAGCACTTCCGCTGGCTGCCCGACGGATCGGGTGTGATCTTCGCCGGCCACGCGCCGCGTCCCGCCGCCGAGCGCGGCTGGCGCCGCCGCCGGCGCGACCACCGCGACGACCCGATCGTGCTCCACGCCGACGTCCCCGAGTCGGAGATCTGGATCCAGCCGCTCGACGGCGCGCCGCGGCGCCTGCTGGGGGGCGTCAAGGGGCTCGACGACTTCGATGTTTCTCCCGACGGGAAGTGGCTGGCCTACTCGGCCAACTTCACCGGCCTGCCCGACGACGCCGAGCGGTTGGCCGTCGTGCTGCGGCACCTCGAGAGCGGCGAGGAGCGGCGCGTGACGCGCGGCCGCGGCGGCGCCGAGAGCATGCCGACCTTCACGCTCGACGGGAAGTTCCTGCTGTTCCACGGCTGGGCCGATCCGGCGCTGCTCTTCAGCCGGCAGGAGCTGTTCGCGATCGACCTGGCGCAGCCGGAGGCGCCGCCGCGCCCGCTGCTGGCCGGGCTCGACCGCGACCTGGAGGAGTTCGTCGTGCTGCCCGGCGGCCGTGCGCTGGTCGCGCTGGCCTGGGGGATGGAGTCGCGCCTGGCGGTCGTCGACCCGGCCTCCGGCGCCGCGCGCGTGGCGCCGCTCGAGGGCTACACGATCACGGGGCTCGACGCGGCCGCGGCGAGCGGACGCATCGCGGCGATCGTCGAGGGGGCCACGCAGCCGCCCGAGGCCGCATGGATCGACCCGGAGACCGGCGCGCTCGAGCTGCTGACCGACCTCAACCCGCAGGCCGCGGACTGGGCTCGCGCGCGGCGGGTGCGCGTCGCGTGGCGGAACGACGGCTTCGCCCACGAGGGGCTGCTGGTGCTGCCGCCGCAGCCGGGGCCCGAGCCGCCGCCGGTCCTGGTCTGGATCCACGGCGGTCCGCACTGGCGCGCGATCGACACCTACCGCGTCTACGAGGCCGAGGCCTTCGCGGCCGACGGCTGGGCGGTCTTCATGCCGCAGTACCGCGGTTCCTCGGGCTACGGCGAGGGCTACGCGCTGGCGCTGCGCGGCGACCTGGCGGGCGGCGACGTGCGCGACATCCTGGCCGGTCTCGACCAGGTCGCGGCGGAGCGGCTGGTCGACGCGACGCGCGCCGCGGTCGGCGGCGCGAGCTACGGCGGCTACCTCACCAACTGGCTGATCGCGACGACCGCGCGCTTCCGGGCCGGCGTCTCGGTCGCCGGGATCTTCGACCTGGCGCAGGACTACTCGACCTCGGAGTACGCCAACTGGGAGGTCCACTACCTGGGCGGCCGGCCGTGGGAGCGGCCCGAGCTGTATCGCGAGCGCTCGCCCTTGGCGCACGCCGCGGGGATCGCGGCGCCGATCCTGATCGTCCACGGCAGCGAGGACGACACGACGCTGGTCACCAACGGGCGCGCGCTCTATCGCGCGATGCAGTCGCTGGGCAAGACGGTCGAGATGGTCGTCTACCCGCGCGAGGGGCACGGGATCTTCGAGCCGGCACACCGGCTGGACGCGCACCAGCGGACGGTCGGCTGGCTCGACCAGCACGTGCGGGGAAGCGCGCCGCGGCACGTCGCGGGGCGCCGGGTCGCGGTCGAGGGGATCGAACTGCTGCCGCTGGCGCACGCGACGCGCAAGGACTACGCGGGGGTGCGGCCGCCGGTCGGCCGCGCTTTCCTCGAGATCGCGCTGCTGCTCCGGGACACCCGCCCCGGCGGGGACTCGCTGCGGCTGGGGGCGGCCGGGCCGGGCGCCGACCTCGTGCTGCTCGACGAGGCCGGGACGCTTTTCCGGCCGATCGGCGTGCCGCTCGAGGTCCACGGGCAGCCGGTGCTGCTGCGCGGCCGGGGCGCGGTCGAGTCGTGGCCGGGCGAGGACGGCCGGCCGGCGGCGCTGCCGCTGGCGGCGGTGTTCGAGGTCCCGGCCGGGCCGGGGCTCTACCGGCTCCAGGTGGCCGCGCTGCCGCCCGTGCTGCTCGAGGTCGCGCCGGAGGAAGCGGACGACGAGGACGAACCGGGCGAAGGCGAGGGCGCGAGCGAGCGCGCCGGCGAGCCCGGGCCCGAGGAGGGGGCGGCCCGATGAATGCCGACTACCTGCGTCTCCGCGAGCGGCTGGCCGAGGTCCAGGACCTCGGCTCGGCCCAGGCCCTGCTGGAGTGGGACCAGCGCACGATGATGCCGGCGCGCGGCAGCGCCGCGCGGGCCGAGGCGCTGGCGACCGTCGTCAAGCTGGGGTTCGAGCGCTTCGCGTCGGACGAGGTCGGCGCGCTGCTCGACGCGCTCGGCCCGTGGGCCGAGGCGCTCCCCTACGACAGCGACGAGGCCTCGCTGGTGCGGGTGACGCGCCGCGAGTACGACAAGGCGCGCCGCGTCCCGGTCACGCTGAAAGCCGAGATCGCGCGGACCGCGGCGATCGCCGGGGACGCCTGGATCGAGGCCCGCAAGGCCTCCGACTACGCAGCCTTCCGGCCGCACCTCGAGCGGATCGTCGCGCTCCGGCGCGAGTACGCCGCGTGCCTCGCGGCGCGTGGGACCGACCCCTACGACGCGCTGCTCGACGACTACGAGCCCGGCTTCACCGCCGCGGCCGCGGCGCGGATGTTCGAGGCGCTCAAGGTCGGGCTGGTCCCGCTGCTCGGCCGGATCCGCGAGCGGGCGGGGGCGCTCGACGAGGGCGTGCTGGCCGGCCGCTTCCCGGCCGACCGGCAGCGGGCGTTCTGCCTGGACGTGATGCGCGCGATCGGCTTCGACGACGACGGCTTCCGGCTCGACGTCTCGGCCCACCCGTTCGAGACGCGGATGGCGGCAGGCGACGTGCGGATGACGACGCGCTACGACGAGGGCCGCCTGGCCGACGCGCTCTTCGGCTGCATCCACGAGCTGGGCCACGGGCTCTACGAGAGCGGCGTCGATCCGGCGCTGGCCCGCACGCCGCTCGACCACGGGACCTCGATGGGGATCCACGAGTCGCAGAGCCGGTTGTGGGAGAACGTCGTCGGGCGCGGGCTGCCGTTCTGGCGCTTCTTCTACCCGCGGCTGCAGCAGGCCTTCCCTGAGCCGTTCGCGGGCCTGTCGCTCGAGCGCTTCTGGCGCGCGATCAACGCGGTCCGGCCCTCGCTGATCCGGGTCGAGGCCGACGAGGTGACCTACAACCTGCACGTGCTGCTGCGCTTCGAACTGGAGCGCGCGCTGATCGGCGGCGACCTCGCGCCGGCCGACCTGCCCGCAGAGTGGAATGCGCGGATGCGCGAGTACCTGGGGGTCGAGGTCCCCGACGACCGCCGCGGCGTGCTGCAGGACATCCACTGGTCGCAGGGGGACTTCGGCTACTTCCCGACCTACACCCTGGGGAACGTGATCGCCTCGCAGCTCTGGGAGCGCGCGACGGCCGAGGTCCCCGGGCTGGAAGCCGCGATCGAGGCCGGCGACTTCGCGCCGCTCCGCCGCTGGCTGCACGCCGCGATCCACCACCACGGGGCGAAGTTCACCGGGGAGGAACTGCTGGCGCGGGTGACGGGACGCGGGGCCGACCCGGCGCCCTACCTGGCTTACCTCGACGCGAAGTTCGCCGCGGTGTACGGGGGGTGAGCGGGCGCGCCGCGCCCGCTGCCTACCGCTTCCGCTCCGGCAGGATCTCGATCCAGTAGTCGTCGGGATCGTGGATGAAGTAGATCCCCATCTCGGGGTTCTCGTAGCAGATGCAGCCCATCGCCGCGTGCTTCGCGTGGGCCGCGGCGTAGTCGTCGGTGACCAGCGCCAGGTGGAACTCGTTGTCGCCCAGGTCGTAGGGCTCGGTTCGGTCGCGCAGCCAGGTCAGCTCGAGCTGGTGGCCGGTCTGGCCGTCGCCCAGGAAGACGATGACGAAGCGGCCGTCTGCGGCCTCCTTGCGCCGGACCTCGACCAGCCCCAGCGCCTCGCAGTAGAAGGAAAGGCTGCGCGCCAGGTCGAGGACGTTGATATTGTTGTGAGCGAACCGGAACGTCATCGTCGAGGCCCTCCCATGACGACCTACTTTGCGCGAGATGCCAGCCCTCCGCCACGGCGCCGCGGGGCGGCCCGCGGCCTGGCGGCAGCGGCCCTGCTGCTCGCGGCCTCCTGCGTTCCCCGGGCCACCGTCCCGATCCGCACGGTGTCGCTCGAGCAGCGCCCGTCGAAGAGCCTGGTGGTGCTGCTCCCCGGCCGCTTCGACGAGGCCGAGGACTTCGCGCGCCGGCGCTTTCCCGAGATCGCCCGCGAGGCGGGCGGCACGTTCGACATCGTCGCGGTCGACGCGCACCTCGGCTACTACCGGGACGGTGCGATCGCCGAGCGGCTCGAGCAGGACGTGATCCGCCCGGCCCGCGCGCGCGGCTACGAGCGGATCTGGCTCGTGGGGATCTCGATGGGGGGCCTCGGCGCGATCATCTACGGCGAGCTCCACCCCGACGGCGTCGACGGCGTCTTCCTGATCGCCCCCTACCTCGGCCCGGACGACGGCGCGGCGGCGGTCGCGGCGGCCGGCGGCCTCGCCGCGTGGACACCGCCGCCCGGCCCGCGCGACGCGCTGGGCTTCGCGGACCGGATCTGGGCCGGCGCGAAGGACCTGGCCGCACGCCCGCAGCCGGTCGTGCTGGCCTACGGCCGCGACGACAAGCTCGCCGCCGCGCACCGCGTGCTGGCCGCGGCGCTGCCGCCGGAGCGCGTGCTCGTGCTGCCCGGGGGCCACGACTGGGAGCCGTGGCAGGCAGCCTGGCGATCGTTCGTCGAGGCGGGGTTCGTGGAGCGGGGGAGCGGGGCGGGATTTCCAGAGACGGAGTCCGGGCGGCGGAACTAGCTCGCTCTCCCGGCCTGTTCCCGGATCCACCCCGCCGCCACCTCCGCCGTCGCGTCCGGTGCCCCGGTGATCAGCCACCCCAGCCGGCGCCCGGCAGTTGCCGCGCCCAGCTCCGCCGCCAGCCGGCCGGTGTCGCCGCCCAGGCGGCGCATCAGCGCACCGCGCGGGCGGCGGTTCTGGACCTCGCGCAGCAGCAGGAAGAGCGCACGCACCGGGTCGATCGGAACGACCAGCGCGGTCCGGCCCGCCGGCGGCGCGGTCCCGCCGCTCCCGTGCTCCATCACGACGTCGCGCGCCGCGTCGAGCACGGAGGCCAGTGCGGCGTGATCGGTCGCGACCGGGTCGACCGTCAGCATGAATTCGTCCCCGTCGCGTGCGACGAGCGCGACACCCGGCAACGCGGCAAGGTGATCGATCAGCGTCCCCGGGTCGGCGACGCAGGCCACGCGCCAGAGGAACGGGTCGCGCGGGGCGGGCGCCGCGTCGCGGCCGTCGAACAGCAGGACGCCCCCCAGCGGGAGGGGAGCGGGCTCCCAGTCGGACGCGCGCAGCGCGGCGCGGCCGCGCCGCTCCGCGAGCCGCGCCGCCGTCTCGTACCCCGGCCCTTCGCGCACGCCCAGCGACTTCGGGAACGGGTGCACCAGCCCGGTCGCCAGCTCGAACGGTGCGAAGTCATCCGACAGCAGCGGAAAGCCGCGCTCGAGCAGCGCCAGCGAGAGGGTCGTCTTGCCCGCGCCCGAGGGGCCGGCCAGCAGCCAGGCGCAGCCGGCATGCGCGACCGCGGCGGCGTGCAGCACCGCGAACCCTGCGACGCGGTCGAGCAGGGCCTCGAAGACACGAGCGAAGAGCTGCCCGGGCGGGGGTCCGGACGCGGTGGCATCGCCCCCCGCGTCGAACGCCGCTCCGTCCCAGCCTTCACCGCTCGCGGCCGACTCCGTCACGACGAACGCCCCCAGGTCGTGACGCAGCAGGGCGGCCAGCTCCGGGCAGCCCGTCCGGACGAGCATCCTAGCGTCGAGGAGCTCGATCGGGATCCGGAGCGCGGCGGGCGGCGGGGAGGCCATCGCTGGGGATTCTAGTGCCCCGGCGCCCCCTTTTCTCCGCGCGTGACGATCAACGAGAGAGCGATCGACCCGGCCAGCAGCGCCGCGATGATCCCCAGCGACCAGCCGATCGGGAACTTGCCGCCGTACAGCTCGTTGAGCCAGACCATCTTGAGGCCCACGAAGACCAGGATCAGCCCCAACCCGTACTTCAGCATCCGGAAGCGATGGACCACGCCGGCCAGCAGGAAGTACATCGCGCGCAGCCCCAGGATCGCGAAGACGTTCGAGGTGTAGACGATCAACGGCTCCTTGGTGATCGCGAAGATCGCGGGGACCGAGTCGACGGCGAAGATGATGTCGCTGATCTCGATGAAGGCCAGCGCGATGAACAGCGGGGTGGCGTAGAGCCGCCCGTCGCGACGCAGGAAGAAGCGCTGTCCCTCGATCGCCGGCGTGACCGGCAGGAACCGCTTCAGCAGCCGGATCAGGGGGTTCCTTTCGGGATCGATTGGCTTCTCGGGCGCGAACAGGATCTTGATTCCGGTCAGGATCAGGAAGGCGCCGAAGACGATGACGATGATCTTGTACTGCATCAGCACCGAGCCCGCGGCGATAAAGAGGGCCCGGAAGACGAGGGCGCCGAGGATCCCGTAGAACAGCACGCGATGCTGGTAGCGCGGCGGGATCGCGAAGAAGTTGAAGACGACGACGAAGATGAAGATGTTGTCGACGGCCAGCGACTTCTCGACCACGAGGCCGGTCAGGTACTCGAGGAAGACCTGCCACGCGGCGTCCTCGGCCTGGAAGCCGGGAATCGAGGTCAGCCGGGTCTCCTGCGGCAGGTCCCAGAGCGCGTAGCCGTAGAGCCCGACCCCGAACAGCAGCGCCAGCGAAATCCAGACCACGGTCCAGATCGAGGCCTCCTTGAAGGAGACCTCGTGCGCCTCGCGGTGGAAGAACCCGAGGTCGAGCAGCAGCAGGAAGAGGACCAGCCCGGTGAACCCGAGGTAGAACCCCCAGTACTGGGCGAACGGAAACAGCAGAAGTCCTTCCAAGAGGCCTCCCCCGGGAGCGGCCGGGCGCAGGCCGGGATTCTAAGGGGGGACCGGGAGTGGACAACCTGGACGGGGAAGAGTCGAGGGGGATTACTGACGGGTCAGGCAGGCCGGGGCGGGGGATCCCAGCCGCGGGCCGGATGCCCCCGGCCCGGGGTTCGGATAAGATCATCCGGAAAGACCAGACAGAGAGTGAAGGAAAAGAGCCCTCCCACGCGTCGCCTCCCCGCCTCCCGCCCCGGGATGCGAGCGTGACCGTCGCCCCGGCGGCGGTCGGCGAGGCCCGGTTGTTCCGGTACGACGCGCATCCCCGCACCGCCGGCCGCCGGCAGTACGTCTACGCGGTCCTGTCGCGCCGGGCGCGGGGGATCTCGGTCGGGCTCAACCTCAACCCCGATGCGGCGTGCAACTTCGGCTGCGTCTACTGCCAGGTCGATCGCTCGGCTCCCCGCCCCCCCGGCGAGGTCGACGAGCGGCGCCTGCTCGAGGAACTGGAAGCCACGCTCGAGGAGGGCCGCGACGGGCGGCTCCTCGCGCGTGCGGCGGCGGACGGCGTGCCCGTCCCGCTGCGACGGGTCGCCGACGTCGCCTTCTCGGGCGATGGCGAGCCGACCGCGTATCCGCGCTGGGGCGACCTGGTGGACGACGTGGGCGAGGTGATCGACCGCGTCCTGCCCGGGACCCCGATCGTACTGATTACCAACGCCAGCCTGTTCCACCGCCCGGAGGTGGCGGCGGGGCTGGACCGGCTCGCGGCGCGCGGGGGGCGCGTGTGGGCCAAGCTGGACGCGGGGACGGAGTCCTGGTTCTCGCGCGTCAACGGGACGCGCGTCCCGTTCGCCCGCGTCCTCGACAACATCGGCGAGGAGGCCCGCAAGCGGCCGCTCGTCATCCAGAGTCTCTTCCTGCGGCTCGCGGGCGAGGCTCCCCCACCGGGGGAGATCGACGCCTGGGTGTCGCGGCTGGCGGATCTCGTCGCCGGCGGCGGGAGGCTGCGCGAGGTCCAGGTGACCACGATCGCGCGCCGCCCCGCCGACCCGGCGGCCGAGGCGCTCTCGCCGGCCGAACTGGAGGAGATCGCCGGCCGCGCGCGCGCGGCGCTGCCCCTGGTCCCGGTGGAGGTCTACGGGGCTTCCACGACTGGGAATGGCCGGGCCGGGCAGCCGCACGCGCCGGACGGAGGCGCTCGATGAGCGCCGTGACGAGCTGGATCGCTTCGGGAACTCCCGCAGGGAGATCGCGAAGTGTCCGAGAAACAGAAAGCCATGCTGATCAACGTCACCCACGCGGAAGAGAGCCGGGTGGCGATCGTGGCCGACGGGATCCTCGAATCGTTTGAAATCGAGACCTTCGACCACCGGGCG
>JALOKP010000241.1 GCA_025456425.1 Acidobacteriota bacterium
CGGCGGGCGCGCCGCCCGACGCCGAGCACCGGCGCCGGGTCCTGGCGCAGTGGCTGCGGGCGGCGCTGACGCGGCTGCCGCCGCAGGCGGCCGAGGCGTTCGCGCTGCACTTCTTCGAGGGCCGGGAGCACGACGAGATCGCCGAGGCGATGGGGACGACGCGCAACAACGTCGCCGTCCTGCTGCACCGCGCACGGCGCGCGCTGCGCGAGGAGATCGCGGGGCCGCGCCCGGGAGAGACGCCATGAGCACCCCTCACGACGACCGTTTCGAGAACCTGATCGACGAGGCCGCGCGCGCCGTGCGCGGCGACTCGCTGGCCGAGGGCGAGGTCGCCGCGGCCGCGCGCCGGGCCGCGGAGGCGCTGGCCGCCGAGGCCGGGGCCGGGACTGCAGCCGCAGCCGCAGCGGCCGACCGCGCCGCGCACCCGCTCTGGGGCTGCACCGAGATCCAGGCGCTGCTGCCCGCGCGTCACGACGGGACGCTGGGCCCGGACCGGATGCTGCTGGTCGACGAGCACCTCAAGGGGTGCGTCACCTGCCGCGCCGCCGCCAAGCGCGTGCGGACCGGAGCCCCCGCGCTCGCCGACCGGCGCCGTGCCGCGCCAGCCGCGCCCGCGCGGCGCCGCCCGCGCGCCTGGGCCTGGGCCGCGGCGGCCGCGGTCGTGCTCGCCGCGATCGGCGGGACGTGGCTGCTCCAGCCGGGCTGGATCGGGATCGGCGGCAGCACCGCCACGGTGGCGGAGCTCGACGGCCTGCTGCTCAACGTCGGCCGCGTCGGCGCGATGCCGATCGCGCGCGGCGCGAAGGTCGCCTACGGCGAGACGATGCGGACCGGCAAGGAGGCCGGCGCCGTGGTCGTGCTGGCCGACGGCTCGCGGATCGAGCTGGCGCCGCGCACCGAGCTGACGCTGGCCCGCGCCGCCGACGGGACCGACATCCGGCTCGGCGGCGGCCAGGTGATCGTCGAGGCCAGCAAGCAGGGCTCGGGCCACCTCTACGTCACGACTCCCGACAGCCGGGTGGCGGTCAAGGGGACCGTCTTCTCGGTGCTGAGCGGGGCCAAGGGGACGCGGGTGTCCGTGCTCGAAGGCGCGGTCGAGGTCGACCACGGCGAGGAGCGCGCGATGCTGCGGCCGGGGCAGCAGTTCACCAGCTCGCCCTCGCTCTCCGGCGCCTCGCTGGAGGACGAGATCGGCTGGTCGCGCGACGCCGACCGGCACCGCGCGCTGCTGGCCGAGTTCACCGCGCTTTCGCACGCGATCGACGCGCTGCCGGGGCCGGCCCCGCGGACCTCGACGCGGCTGATGGACCTGATGCCGCAGGACGCCGTCTTCTTCGCCGCGCTCCCCAACCTCGCCGGCCGGGTCGACGAGGCCTGGCGGCTGTTCCTCGAGCGCGCGCACGGCAACGAGACGCTCGGCGCCTGGTGGCGCGAGCACGCCGGACCGCAGCACGAGGCGGAACTCTCGGCGGTGGTCGAGAAGGTCCGGCTGGTCGGCGGCGAGCTGGGCGACGAGATCGCGCTGGCCGCGCTGGCGGGCGGGCCGGACCGGCCGTTCTCCGGGCTGGCGCTGATCGCGATCGTGAAGAACGAGGCCTCCTTCCGCGCGCTGGTCGAGCGGGAGGTCGCCGCATTGGCCGGCCAGGGCGAGGTCCCGTTCCGGCTGGTCGGCGGCGCGGCCGACGTCCCCTCGGAGGTGCGGACCGACGGCTCGCCGGCCCGTCCCGCGCTGTACCTGACGACGCGCGGCGACCTGCTGCTGGCGGCGACGGGGCGCGACGCGCTGGCCGCGCTCGAGGCCGCCGCCGCGGCCGGCCAGGGCGGCTTCGTTGGCACGCCGCTGCGGGCCGAGCTGGCCCGGTCGTTCCGCGACGGCGCGGTCTGGCTGGGCGGCGTCGACGTCGCCGGGCTGGTCGCGCGCGGGCTGGCGTCGGAGCCGGAAGGCGGCTCGCGCGACGGCGCGCAGCAGGCGATGACGCTGACCGGCCTCGCCGGTGCGAAGTTCCTGGTGCTCGAAGGCGACGGGGAGGGCGAGGGCTCGACGCTGCACGCCACGCTGGTCTTCGACGGCCCGCGGACGGGGGCGCTGGCCTGGCTGGCCGAGCCCTCGCCGATGGGGGCGCTGCGCTTCGTCTCGCCCGACGCGACGCTGGCCGTGGCGGCCGTCGTCAAGGACCCGGTCGAGATGCTCGACGAGTCGTACGCGCTGCTCGGCGGGCGCGCCGCCGACATCCAGGAGACGCTGGGGAAGCTCGGCGGCGAGCTGGGTCTCGACGTCCGGGCCGACCTGCTGGCCCCGCTCGGCGGCGAGTTCGTCTTCGCGCTCGACGGGCCGATCCTGCCGACCCCGGCCTGGAAGGTCGCGGCCGAGGTCTACGACGCACAGCGCCTGCAGCGCACGATCGAGCAGGTCGTGGCCCGGGCCGCCGAGCAGGCGGCGGCGCAGCAGCGGCCGGTCCCGGTCCTGACCAGCGCCCAGGAGAACGGCCGGACCTTCTACCAGGTCGCCTCCCAGCCCCCGACGATGGAGCTGCACTACACCTTCGCCGACGGCTACCTGGTCCTGGCCTCGCAGCGCACCCTGCTGAGCCAGGCGCTGGACAACGCCCGCGCCGGGATCACGCTGGCGACCGCGCCGGCCTTCGTCTCGCGGCTGCCGCGCGACGGCCACGCCAGCGACGGCCACGCCAACGTCTCCGGTCTGGTCTGGCGCGACACCGGCCGGCTGGCCAGCGCCTTCTCGTCGCTGCCGATGCCGGACGAGTCGAAAGCCCTGCTCGGCGCGCTCGAGGGTGGGCCGATGCTCGACGTCGCCTACGGCGAGCCCGACCGGATCACGGTCGCCGGGGCGCGACGCAGCCTGACCCGGATGCTGCTGCCGGCCCTGGTCGGCGGCTCCGAGCCGGCGGTGACGCTGGAGGGGCCGATCGAGGGAGAATCCGCGCCGCAATGACGCCGGCGATCGAACTCGACCACCTGACGGTCCAGCTCGGCGGAAGGCCCATCCTGAAGGGCCTCACCGCCGGGCTGGGCGGTCGCACGTTGGGGCTGCTCGGCCCCAACGGGGCGGGGAAGACCACCCTGCTGCACACCCTGCTGGGCTTCTTCCCCGTGACCTCCGGCACGGCGCGCGTCTTCGGCCACGACATCCGGACCGAGACCGCCGCGATCCGCCGCGTCGTCGGCTACATGCCGGAGAACGACAGCTTCATCGCGGAGATGTCGGCCGT
>JALOKP010000134.1 GCA_025456425.1 Acidobacteriota bacterium
GCGCTGCACCCCGAGCGCTACGAGCGCAAGGTCTACACCCTGCCCAAGCACCTCGACGAGATGGTGGCGCGGCTGCACCTCGAGAAGATCGGCGTCCGGCTGACCGCGCTGACGCCGGAGCAGGCCGCGTACATCGGCGTCGCGCCGGACGGGCCGTACAAGCCGGAGCACTACCGGTACTGAGCGGGATTCAAGCGGCGAGGACGGCGCGCAGCGCACCGATGTGCGCCGGCGTCGTCCCGCAGCACCCGCCGAGCAGCCGAGCACCGGCCGCAACGAGCGCTGGCGCGTGCGCCGCGAAGAACGCGGGGTTCTCGGGCCACACGAGCGCGCCGTCGACGAGCTGTGGCAACCCGGCGTTGGGCCGGACCGCGACCGGGACCGCGGCGTGCCGCGTCAGCTCCGCGACGACCGCCACCATCCCTTCGATCCCGTTCCCGCAGTTCGCGCCGACGACCTCGGCGCCGGCCTCGGCGAGCGCCGCCGCAGCCCGGGCCGGCGTGACCCCCATCACGGTGAACACCCCGCGCGGAGTCGGCTCGAAGGTCATGGTCGCGACGACCGGCACGGCCGGCGCGACCCGCTTCGCAGCCTGCACGGCGAGCAGCGCCTCCGCCAGGTCGATCATGGTCTCGACGCAGAGCAGGTCGGCGCCGGCGGCGGCCAGCGCGGCGATCTGGCGCTCGAAGGCCGCCTCGACCTCTGCCGGCCGCGCCGGTCCGAGCGGTGCGAGCAGCGTCCCGGTCGGACCGACCGAGCCCGAGACCAGCGCGCGCGTGGCCGCGGCCTCGCGCACCAGCTCGACCGCGCGCCGGTTGATCTCTTCGCAATGCTCCGCCAGCCCGTGCGCCGCGAGGCGCAGCGGCGTCCCGCCGAAGGTGTCGGTCGTCAGGATCTCGGCGCCGGCCTCGAGGTAGCGCCGGGCGATCGCGCCGACGATCTCCGGCGCGTCGAGGATCACCCGCTCCGGCGGGGCACCGGGCGGGAGCCCGGCCTCGGCGATCAGCAGCGTGCCCCAGGCGCCGTCGCCGATGACGACCTCCCCGCGCTGCAGCCGCGCGAGCAGGCCCGCGCCGCTCACGCCGCGCCCACGAGCTGCTTCACCCGCCCCACCGCGCTTGCCGCGTCGTAGGCGTAACCGTCGGCCCCGATCTCGCGCGCGAAGGCCTCCGTCAGCGGGGCCCCGCCGACGATCACCTTGATCCGGTCCGCGAGCCCGCGCTCGCGCACGAGCGCGACGACCTCCCGCATCCCGACCATCGTCGTCGTCAGCAGCGCCGAGATCCCGATCACCGCGGCACCGTGCTCGACGGCCGAGTCGACGAACCGCTCGGGGGGCACATCGACCCCGAGATCGATGACATCGAATCCCGCTCCGCCGAGCAGGATCCCGACCAGGTTCTTGCCGATGTCGTGCAGGTCGCCACGCACCGTGCCCAGCACGACCCGCCCGGCCGTCGGGACCCCGCCCGCAGCGAGCTGCGGGCGCAGCACCTCGAGCCCCGACTGCATCGCCCTGGCGGCCAGCAGAACGTCGGGCAGGAAGATCTCGCGCAGGCGGAAGGCGTCGCCGACGACGGTCATCCCCGCGATCAGGCCGCCACGCAGCACCTCGGCCGGCGCGACGCCCGCCGCCAGCGCCTCGGCCGCAAGCGCGCGCACCGCGTCGGGCTCGCCGGCCCGCACCTCGTTCGCGATCCGCGTCAGGAGATCCACGAGACCTCCCCTTCGCCCGACGGCGTTCGGCCGTCGTCCGGCCACGGCAGCATGCGCGCGCGACACTCGTGCGTCGCACAGGCCGCGCAGAACGGAAAGTCGGGCTGGAACCGGTGCGCTTCCGGCGCCGCCGCGACGAGCACGCCCGAAACCGACTTGAGCGGCGACATCAGGCAGCTTGCGTTGAGCACGATCCCGACCGGGTCCGGAGGCAGCGCCCGGAACAGCGCCTCCTGCCCGCGAACGTGCCAGCCGCAGTAGCCCGGGCTGTAGGGGAGGACCCGCGTCGCGGCGCTGGTCGGTCCCGCGCCGACCAGCCGTTCGCGCCAGAGCGCGCCCAGCCGCCAGCCGAGCCCGTCGGCCGCCTCGGAGGCCAGCGCGTCGAGCATGAACCCGAGCGGCAGGTCCTCGCCGGCGGTCAGCGAGCGAATCTGCGCGCAAAGCGGTTCGCCGAGCGTCGCCGCGAAGAGGGCCGTGGCCTCGGCCAGGGGGAGCACGCGGCCGAGTACCGTCTCCGGTTCGTCGCGGCCGCTTGCGCGCACGGCCTCCGCGCAGGCGGCCGGCGGCAGCTCGGCGACGATTCCACGCGGCTCGGCGAGCGCGAGGAAGTGCCGCTCCGCCGCGTCGAGCAGCCGGCGCGTCCGCGCTGACGGTTCGATGCCGGCGGGGATCCCGGCGCGCAGCAGCACGACCCCGGGGTCGGGCACGACCTCGCGGGCGGCGAAACGGACGGTCCCCCTCACGCCCCGTCCCTCGCCGGAAACGCCGACAGGCCCACCGCGCGCTCAGTGCACATAGCCCAGGCCGCTCAGCGACTGGCGCTTGTCCGTCGTCAGTGTGGCCGTGTCGACCGCAATCGGCGGATGCGCCGCGAGGTACACGCGCAGGCGGGACGCAAGGCGGTCGACGCGGTCCGGATCTCCGGCGGCGAGGTTCCGCAGCGGCCCGAGGGCCGAAGCCCGCACGTCGTAGAGGACCTGGCCGCGCTCCGGGTTTTCGACCAGCATCCAGGGTCCGTCGACGACGCTCCCCTCGAACGCGGCAAGGACCGGGTTCGGAGGCGAGCGGAACTCCTGGCGCTGGGAGAAGACCTCGTTCGCGACGGCACCCTCCGCGGGGTCGACATCGAGGCCAGGAAGCGGCCGCGTCTCCCCGAAGGAGCCACCGGTCAGGCGGGCGAGGGTCGGTGCCAGCGCGACGAGGCCCACGGGTTCCGGCCAGCGCGCCCCGGCCGGCACCCGGCCCGGCCACGCGACGACCAGTGGGACGCGCAGCTCGAAGGGGTTCAGGAAATAGCCGTGGCCGAACGCGAACCGGTGCTCCGCATCGAGCTCACCCAGCGTCTCCCCGTGGTCTGAGGCCAGCACGACCAGCGCATTCGCGGCGCCGGCGATGGTCCGCACCGTGCGGACCAGCTCTCCGACGCGGGAGTCGACGTAGCGCACCTCGCCATCGTACAGGCGGGTCGCATACGCGAGCGTCTCGACGTCGATCGGAGGCTCGCCGTCCTGCCGCAGGGAGCGAGCCCTCTCGAACGGTCCGCGGTAGTCCGGGACGAAGATCGACCGCTCCGGGCCGGGGGGCGGGTCGTAGGGCGTGTGCGGGTCCCAGAAGTGGACCCAGAGAAAGAAGGGCACGTCGGCGTGCGCGGCCAGCCAGCGGCGGGCGCGGTCGAGCGTGTTCGAAGCTTCGACCGAGCCGGTCGCGGTGGAGGGGGAAGAGAAGCTCTCGAACCCGTTCAGCCGGAGCGCCGCCGGGTTGAGGTGGGCGCGCGAGGTGATCGCCCCGGTGGCGTAGCCGCGAGCACGGAACCAGGCGGCGATCGTGCCGCCGCCCACGGCCGAGAGCCCGTTCGCGGTGAGACCCAGCTCCCGCGGCTCCCGCCCCGTCAGGATCGCGGCGTGGCTCGGATCGGTCGACGGCATGGCCGCGTAGGCCCATTCGAAGACCGTCCCCTCTCGCGCCAGCGCGTCGATCTGGGGCGAGGTCTCGCGCGGGTAGCCATAGACCCCGAGGTGATCCGCGCGCAGGGTGTCGATCGTGACCAGGAGAATCGCGCGCGGCGCGCCCTGGGGGATCTCACCTCGGTCCGAAGGGACGCGAGCGCTCGCCGCCCCGAAGCCGATCGCGAGCAGGACGGCCCCGAGCCCCGCGAGCGCGCTGCGCAGATCTCGCCTCCGGGCGACGATCCCGGCGATGCCGCAGGCCGCGAGGGCCGCGGCGGCGAGACTCCATGCGATGGTCGTCGCCGGACTCCGCACGACGGCGTGCTCCCAGCCGCGCAGCGCGCCGAGCCCGCTGGCCAGTAGTGCCGACAGGCCGAGCGACAAGACGAACGCAGCCGCGGCGGCGAGCCGGGCGGCGACGCGGCCGTGCGGGCGAAGGCGGCTGGCGAGCGCATCCGCCGAGATCCCGACGAGGGTGCCGGCAAGTGCCCCGGCGACGAGAGCGAGCGGGAGAACGAGCCACGGCGAGGGGAGTTCGACCCACGAGTGCCGAGCGTACCAGCTAGTCAGCACGCCGAAAGCCCCGGCCGCGCCGCCGGCGGCACCGAGCGGGGCCGAGTTCGCGAGCTCTGCGCGAGCAGGATCGGGTTTCATCTCGTTCCGATCACGGGAATCCGGGACGATACCACGGTCCGCGCGGCGGTTCGGCTGCCGAGTCTCGTGTTCGAATGGAACGGGACTCCGGCCCCGGCCGCGACACCTTTCCCGGTGCAACCTAAGCCTCGACTCGCACCGGGAGCGCGTCCAGCCCCGCAGCGCGTGCCGCCGCCTCCATCCGCCGCAGGAGCGCCCGCTTCGCGTCGTCGCCCAGCCGCGACGGCTGCCACGCCGCGACGATCCGCTCGACCTCGCGCGTCGCGCGGGCGCCGAGCGTGAGCGCGCCCTCCTCCTGCCAGCGGGCTTCCGGGGCGCGGTCGATGACCGGCCCCGGGAAGCGGATCTGGCCGGCGAGGTGGCGGCGGGTGTGGGCGGCGATCAGCAGGTGCTTCTCGCGCAGCAGCTCCTCCAGGAGCGGTCGCGCGGGGAAATCGTCGCGCGGTTCGATCCCGGCGACCAGCCGCAGCGCCATGCCGCAGGCCTCGTGGTCGACGACCAGCTTCTCCAGGCTCTGCGCGTTCTCGAGGTCGAGCATCCCCGGCCCGGACACGGAGTTGATCCCGGAAAGGGCCGCCAGCACGGCCCCCGCCCCGGTCTCGAGCCCGGCCTGCGCGTCGAGCGCCTTGGCGTCGCTGAGCGCGATGTAGGCCTGGGTCGGCATCCCCAGCCGGCGGCCGACCTCGTTCGCGCCGCAGGCCAGCATCATCGTCTCGACCGCGCCCAGCGGGGCGGTCTCGGTGCGGATATCGAAGATCGCGGCCGAGCAGCCCCACAGCAGCGACGTGCCCGGCGCGGCGAGCTGCGCGATGACGACACCGCTCAGGTTCTCGGCGGCGTGCTGCACGAGCGTGCCGACCAGCGTGACCGGGGCGAGGAAGCCGGAGAAGGGGACCGCGACGACCTCGACCGGGATCCCGGCGCGCGCGCAGTCGACCAGGTTCGAGACGGTCGCCTCGCTCCACTGCAGCGGCGACGTCGGGCAGCAGGTGAAGAGCGCCAGCGGCCGCTCGCGCAGCGCGGCGTCGCTGCCGCGCGCGGCGAGCAGCAGGTCGTGCATCACCGCGAAGGCCTCGGCCGTGAAGGCCCCGGTGATCACCGGCTTCTCGCCGTGGAGCAGCGACAGGAACAGGCGGTAGCTGTCGGAGATCGCGGCCGGCACGTCGGCCGGGATGAAGGCGGTGCTCTGCGCGGCGTAGTGCGGCAGCCCGGCGACCAGCCTGGCGTAGCGGACGTAGTCGGCGGTGACGGGCGCCCGCAGCGCGCCGGTCGCGCCGTCGAGCAGCCGGATCGCGGCCGAGCCCGGCGTGAAGTGGACGTTCCAGCCGGAGAAATCGTGGGTCGGCTCCCCCGCCGCGTCGAAGAGGCGGAATGCGTGCGGCACGGCGGCCAGCGCGCGGTCGACGAGCGCCGCCGGCAGGCGTGCGCGGCGCGCGGCGCGGTCGACGTCGGCACCGTGGTCGGCGAGCAGGTTCAGCACGCCGTCGTGGTGGACCTCGACGCCCAGTGTCGCGAGGACGTCGCGCGCCTCGGAGACGATCCGTTCGGCGAGGGGGTCTTCGAGCAGGCAAAGGGTCGGGCGCATGGCCCAAGGATGCGCGAAGGGGCGGGCAGCCGTCTATCCGGGAGGGAGGGGCGTCCGCTGCGGGACGGTTGGCACCGCGTGCGGGGCGGGGTGCGGCGCGGGACGCGCCACGTCCGGCGGAGACACTCTCGGACCACCGAAGTTCTCGCGGTACCACCGCGGATAGTGGTGCTCGGCCCAGCCGCGATCGACGTAGCCGCTGACCATCCCGGAGAGGCCGACGCGGGTGTCCGGGTTGATCGTGGCCATGAAAACGTGCCCGAGCATCAGCGGGACCGCCACGGCGGCCAGCGTGAAGTGCACCAGCCAGGAGTAGAAGGCGATCCCCGGCAGCCAGATCAGGAACCCGGTGACCGCGAGCAGCGGCGTCACCGTCATGACCATCATGAAGTTGAGCTTCTCGGCGGCGTTGAACTTGCCGGCTTCCGGCAATCGAACGCGCGACGAGACGGCGGCGAGCCCCATGCGCACCAGCCAGCGCGCGTCATCGAGGGTCCAGCTCCAGGCCTCGTTCACGTTCGCGACGTGCAACGCCCAGTCCCGCCGCCGCCGGTGTGCCGAGACCAGCGGGAGGATCGCGAGCGCCAGGCCGGAGAGTCGGTGTGTCCAGGAGAAGAGCGCGCGGAAGGGCCGGCTCGGATCGGGGTTGTACACGAACACCAGGATCGTCGCGGAGGCGACGCAGAGCATGAAGGGGATCGCGATGGCCCAGTGCATCGCGCGCTCGGACGGGTGAAAGCGCAGGATCCGCGCGGGCCGCGGGGCCGGCGCCGGCAGGACGGCCAGAGCTGGCGCCGCGGCCGCTCGTACCCCGCCGGCCGCGTCGGATGGGACGAGGGTGGGGGGCGGGGGAGCGGCCGGTCGAAGGGCGGGAGGACCACTCGCGGGACGCGGGGGCGCGGCCACCGGGGAATGCACGAGACGCCGCGGCGGTTCCAGCGTGCTCGCAGGGCGGCTGTCGCTGCTCATGGGACTCTCCGCTTCAGGGCCGAAGAGAGGCTTCCCAGCAAGTGCCGTGCCAAGCGGTTCGCCCGGGGGGCCGGCCCCTGCGGTGCGGAAGGCGCCGGGGCACCTCCTAGCGGCGACACTGCGCGTGAGACCGCGGCGTGCCTGCGGGCCTCCTCCGCGGGCGCGATCACGGTTTTGGTCCGGCCGTTTCGCAACCGGGCGTCGTCCGCGGGGCGCTCTCCGTCAACGAGCGGCACGGCCTACCTGCCCCGCATGGGAGGGAGTAGCCTCGCAGGGTGCGAGCGATCCGTGTCGCCGAGCTGGTCCTGGCTGTGACGGCCCTTGTGGTCCTGGCGCCGGCACGCGAGGCCCGCGCGGAAGAGGCCGATCCGGCCCCCATCCGCGAAGCGGACGCCGGGTCCGACGTCCGCCCCTACTGGCGCCAAAACCTCTTCCGGCGGATCTGGTTCGACCAGGTCCCGCTGCTGGTGACCTGGTGGCCCGCGGAACTCGCGCGGCCGAACTTCTCCGGCCCGCTGGCCGCCACGACCGTTGTCGCGTTGACCTCGGACTGGGGCGAGAACGGCGGGCTCGATGTCTCGATGGAGCGCTGGATCCACGAGTCGTGCGGCGGTGGCTGCACGAGTGCGAGCAACGCGCTGACGACGCTCGGCAACTGGCCGGTGCTGGCCGCGGGGATGGGGATCGCGTGGTGGGCCGGGGCGCGCGCGGGAAACGAGCGCCTGGCCGAGGCGTCGAGCCTCGGGCTCGAGGCGCTTGCGACGACCGGCCTCTGGAACGAGGCGCTCAAGCACCTGGCCGCGCGCGCGCGTCCGCCCGGCGGCTCGCTCGGTTCGTTCTGCAACTATGGCTCGCCCCCGCCCGGGCAGGAGATCGGCTCGTTCCCGTCCGGACACGCGCAGATCGCCTTCACCGTGGCGGCGGTCTACGCCGGCGTCTATCGCGACCGGCTATGGGTGGCCTGGGTCGCCTATGGCGCCGCGTCGATGATCTCCCTGGCGCGCGTCACGCTGGGCCGACACTTCCCCAGCGACGTGATCGTGGGTGGCATGCTCGGTGCGAGCATCGGACGCTTCACGGTCGCACGGGCTCGCGGCGAGCCGAACGCCGGCCGCGCGCTACGCCTGGTGCAGGGCTGGCGGCCTGCCGTCGACCCCGGCCGCGGGGTCTACGCGCTCTACTACGTCCGGGCGTGGTGAGACGGGTCGATCGCCGCGTCGCTACCGCCGCAGCGCCGCCAGCAGCCAGGTGATCCCGATCCACTGCCCGATCGCCGTCCCGAGCGTCGCCATCGCGCTGACCAGCAGCACGCGCAGGAAGCGGTTGCGGTAGA
>JALOKP010000242.1 GCA_025456425.1 Acidobacteriota bacterium
CAACAAGAAGTTCTTCGACTACCCGCTGCGCGCCGCCAACGCGCTGTTCGGGCTGGGGCCCTGGACCAGCTTCATGGTCCTCCTGAGCTACCTCAAGTCCAGGCTCTTCCCGGAGAAGGACGAGCGCTCATTTGCCGACTGGGTCTCGAACCGCTTCGGAAAGCGGCTCTACAAGATCTTCTTCGAGACCTACACCGAGAAGGTCTGGGGGATCCCCTGCAGCGAGCTGTCGGCGGAATGGGCGGCGCAGCGGATCAAGGGGCTGTCGCTGCTCACGGCGGTCAAGAACGCGCTGCTGCCCCAGCGCCCCACGGGCGACAAGTCGGCCGTGATCAAGACCCTGATCGACTCCTTCGAGTACCCGCGACGCGGGCCCGGCATGATGTGGGAGACGGTCGCCGAGAAGCTCCAGGCCGCCGGCAGCGAGGTGAAGACCGGCGCCGACGCGATCCGCGTGTTGCACGAGAACGGCCGCGTGACGGCGATCGAGGCCGCCGGGAACGGCCGCACCGAGCGGGTCACCGGCTCGCACTTCATCAGCACGATGCCGGTGCGCGAGCTGGTCCACAAGCTCGACCCGCCGCCGCCGCCCTGACCGTCGCGCTGATCGTCGACAACCCCGACCTGTTCCCCGACAACTGGATCTACATCCACGACCCGGACGTCAAGGTGGGGCGGGTCCAGAACTTCAAGAACTGGAGCCCCGAGATGGTCCCCGACCCGCGCAAGTCGTGCGTCGGGCTGGAGTACTTCTGTTTCGAGGGGGACGGGCTCTGGACGATGCCCGACGACGAGCTGGTGAAGCTCGGGGCGCGCGAGATGGAGCAGCTGGGCCTGCTGCGCGCGGCCGAGGTGGAGGACGGGGCGGTGGTCCGGATGGCCAAGGCCTACCCGGTCTACGACGGCGTCTACGCCGGGGCCCTGGCCCAGATCCGGAGCTGGCTGGACGGGCTGCCGAACCTCCAGCTGGTCGGCCGGAACGGGATGCACAAGTACAATAACCAGGACCACTCGATGCTGACCGCGATGCTGGCGGCCGAGAACATCCTGGGTGCGAAGCACGACGTCTGGTCGGTCAACGTCGACCAGGAGTACCAGGAGGAGATCACGCGCGAGGAGGCCGAACGCCGCGCCGCCGAGGCCAAGGCGCTCGAGGCGACGCAGCCGCGGGTCCCGGTGCCGCTCGGGGCGCCGGTGGCGGACCCGCTGCGCGAGGCCATCCGCTACGCCTTCGCCCGGCTGCACAAGGCGGCGCTGGGAACGGCGCTGGGGACCGTCGGCGCGCTCTACATGCTGGCTGCGACGGCGTGGGTCCTGTGGCAGGGCGGGCCCACGATGGAGATGTACCTCGGGCTGCTCGGCCAGTACTTCATCGGCTACACGGTGAGCTGGCGCGGCGCCCTGGTCGGCGCCGGCTACGGCTTCGCCTGGGGCTTCGCGCTGGGCTGGCTGATCGCCTACCTGCGGAACCTCTCGCTGGGGATCTACGTCGCGTGGATCCACCGCCGGGCCGAGGCGGCGCGGCTCGGGAACTTCTTCGATTACATTTAGCTAGCCGGGTCCCGGGGCCGGTCCCGGAGCGAGGCCGACGATGGGCAGCAGCCGCAAGCCAGACGAGATGGATCAGCTCTTCCGGGCCACCGCCCGCCTCAACAGCAAGGTGCTGGGGCTGGTGCTGGGGATCCTGTTCGCGCTGGTGATCTTCGTCGCCACGAACTGGCTGCTGATCAAGGGCGGGCCGGTCGACAAGTTCGGCAACCAGATCGTCGGGCCGCACCTGCAGCTGCTGGGCCAGTTCTTCATCGGCTACAAGGTCTCGTTCCTGGGGAGCCTGATCGGGGCCGCCTGGGGCTTCGTGCTGGGGACGATCAGCGGGTCGCTGATCGCCTGGGTCTACAACCGGGTGGCCGACCGGCTGGGGTAGGCCGCCTCGCGGATCTCCTTGGCTCGGGGGCACGGTCGCCGTACCCTCTAACTCGCGCAGGTTTTGTAGTAAGGACGCCCGCGGTCGGGCGACTCGATTTCGAACAAAAACGAACAAGAGAGGCATGGGGAGACCTGATGAACGGAACACACCGGAAAGACGGACGCGCGGCGACGCTGGCCCTCACGTTGATCGCCCTGACGGTCGCAGCCGTCGGCGTGAGTCTCGCCGCCAGCCCCTACGAGGGGACCGCCTGGCATCTCGTGGCCCAGCGCGACGAGACAAAGGTGGCGGGGATCGGGAGTTGGGACTGGGGCCACGGCGAAGCGATGCTGTTCCTGCTCCCGGGCGGCACCTGCCGCCTCGACACCTACGGCGACGACGGCGTGATCGAGTCGCCGACCCCCCCGTCGACCTGTCTCGCCGACGCCTGTCTGCCCTGCACCTGGAGCGGCGACTCGAAGGGGAAGCGGGTCACGGTCAAGTTCAGCGACAACCTGGCCCGCGAGATCATGGTCGGCAACCTGACCGACATCGCGATCGAAGAGGGCTACTCGTCGGACTTCACGTTCTCCTTGACCAAGAACAAGTGCTCCGGCGTCGTCAAGTCGGGGCGGATGACCGTGACCTGGGACATCGTGGGCAAGCTCTCGACGCCCGACGTCAAGAAGAAGACCGCCTCGCACGAGGTGCTGGCGTTCGGCACGCAGGTCCAGTAGCGACCAGAGCGCTGGGCATGCGGGATGCGGGGACAGCAACCGTAAGTCGGTAAGCCGCGAGTCGCGCGGCGACTCTGCGCCGCGCCGCGGCTTACCGACTTACGGTTGCTGTCCCCGGTTCCTCAGCGGCTCGATCGACTCGATCCAGGGCTCCAGCGAGCGGCCGAAGGCGACGCGGACGCGGTAGCGCGAGGGACGGCCCAGCAGCGCGACCCGTTCGGCGTTGAACAGCACCGGGCCCGACTCCTCCAGCGGCAGTGCTTCGAGCATGGCGTGCAGGCGCGGCGGGACGGTGAGGGTCGCCGGATGGAGTTCTCCGATCCACCCGTCGATCCGTGCCGACTGCGGCAGTTTGCCGATCCCGGTGACCTCCGGCCGGTCCCACCGGATCCGCGCGACGGCGCGCAGGATCGCCACCTTCGATCGGTCGGGGTGGCGCGCGCGCAGCGCCTCGCGATCCCGGTCGGCGTCCTCGCGCTCGATCTCCGCCAGTCGTTCCGGCGTCGGGGGGGTCCCCTCCGTGCCCGCGGCCTCCTTCCGAAGCCGCTCCTCCCACTCGGCGAGGTACTTCCGGAAGGCGTCGCCCCCCAGCTCGAGCGCGACGAAGACCTGGCGCCTCGGCTGCGCGCGGTAGTGCTGCTCGGCGTCGTCGGCCTCGGCGTCGACCGAGGTGTCGAACCCGAGTGCGGCCAGCTTCGCGCGATCGAGCCAGGGCGGGCTGGCAGAGAACCACTGCCGCTCGCCCTCGATCACGAAGGCCATCGCCCGCCCGCTGTTCTCGCGCTCGGCCGGGAGCAGGATCAGCTCGCGCTCCTCCAGCTCCAGCACCGCGTCGGGCGTCCCGGTCCGGTTCCAGAGCACGCCGAGGAGCGTCCCGCCGCTGACGGCGAGGATCACCGCCAGCCCGGCCCAGAACGCGGCCCGCCGCGTCATCGGAGCCCCGCCAGGCGGGCGCGAAGGCGCCGGAAGAGCGCCAGCAGCGCCAGCGCGAACAGTCCCAGCAGCAGGAAGAAGAGCCAGCGCGGCATCACGTCCCACCACCAGTCGAAGTACTTCGCGACCAGGTACACGATCAGCGCGCCGCTCGACAGGTAGACCGTCTCGGGCCAGCGGCGCGCGATCGCCAGCGCGATCATCGCCGCCGCCGCGAGCAGCGAGACCACCTGGTAGAGCCCCTCGGCGCTGTCGCCGTCGAGCGGCAGCCGGCTGGTCTCCCCCGCGTAGCTGAGCACGAGCAGCGCGAGGAACGCCTGGCCCAGCCCGACCAGCCGGAAGGCGACGGGAAACTCGGGGAAGCGCGGCTGGCGCAGGAACGACAGAGCGAACACGACGGCACCCGAGAAGAGGAAGTTCTCGAAGCTGCCGGTGACGTCCATCCACCACCCGCCACCCCACCGCGCCGCCAGCGTGGCCAGCCAGATCGAGAGGCAGGCCAGCCCCGCCACGAGCGGCAGCTCCAACTCGTAGCCGTAGGCCAGCACCAGCGCGAAGAGCGCCAGCGCCAGGAACAGCGCCGCCGTCGGCGTGATCGCGAAGACCTGGCCCAGCCCCTGCAGCGTCAGCACGAAGGCCGCGAAGGTGACCGCCGCCAGGACCATCGTCGAGAAGCGCAGCCCGCCGCGCCGGGCGCTCCAGTCGGTGGCGCCGAGCATCGCGACCGGGGCGGCGACCAGCAGCGCGACCTGCGCCGCGGTCGGGATCAGCCCCCAGACCCGGAAGAAGAGCAGGATCACGCTGGCCGCCAGCGCGAAGCCGCCGACCAGCGCCGCGACCTGCATCCCGAGCGAGACCTTCTTCTGCTGCTCGGAGACGTCGACGTCGAAGGCCCGGGACAACTCGCCCAGCACCCGCTCGTGGTAGCCGGCGAGCGCCGCGTCCTGGTCGGGCGAGAGGTCCAGCGCGCCGTCGGCGCGCGCCGCGGCGAGTTCCTCGCGGAAGGCCCGCACCCGGTCGGCGCGGCGCTGGGCCTCGGAGCGGTTCCGCGGGGCGGAGGAGGCTCCCATGCCGCCAGTCTACCCCCGGTCGGGGCCGCGGGAGCCGCGCGGCGCGCCCGCGCTAGAATCCCCGGGTCGAGCGCCAAGGCGCGCCGCGAGGGCTTCCATGCTGATCCTGATCTCCGACAAGTTCGACGCGCAGCTCCCGAAGATGCTGGAGAAGTACGGCGAGGTCACGACCGATCCGGCGCGCGCCGCCGAGGCCGAGGTGATCCTGGTCCGCAGCAAGACCAAGGTCACGAAGGACTACATCGACAAGGCCCCCCGGCTGAAGCTGGTGATC
>JALOKP010000243.1 GCA_025456425.1 Acidobacteriota bacterium
CCCGACGACTGGTTCGTCGCCGGGCGCGTGCTGCTGGCGCTGCGCGAGGGGATCTCGTTCGCGACCGCGCCGCCCGACGGACCGGGGATGCGTGCCGCGGCGGGGCGTCCCGCGCGCGCGCGGACGCCGCCGCTGCACGACGGCGGCGCGGACACGTGGCCTCCCGCCGACGCGCGGCCGCACGAGTCGGCGGCCGGGCTGGCCGAGCTGCTGGCGCGCGCCCCCGACCGCGACGCGCTGGCGGCGTCGTTGCTGGCCCGCGTCGCGGCCGCGGGGAGCGCGCGCGGCGCGGCGCTGCTGGCGCGCGAGCACGGCCACTGGTCGGTCGCCGCCGCGTGGGGCGAGGCCTTGCCGAGCGCGGTCGAAGCGCTGCTGGCGGACTGGTCCGAGTCGGGCGTCCAGCCTATGGCCCCCGCCGGCGTGCTGCTGCGCGAGCTGATCGACGGCAGGCACGCCACGGTGCTCTACGCCCACCCCTGGACGGAAGGGCCCGCCGCGGAGAACGAGGTCCTGCTGCTCGGCCAGTTGCTGCGCTGGCTGTTCGACGGGCCGGACGCCGACGCCGAGCCCGCCGTCCTGGTGCCCAGCCTGGACGCGCCGGCCGAGATGCCGGAGTTCATCTTCGCGTCCGACGCCTGCCGCCAGTTGCTGCAGGAGGTCGATCGCCTGGCCGCCAGCCCGCTGGCCGTGCTTCTGGTCGGCGAGACGGGCACGGGCAAGGAACTGCTCGCCCGCCGGATCCACATGCTCTCGCCGCGACGCGCCGGTCCCTTCGTCGCGATCAACTGCTCGGCCGTCCCCAGCGAGCTGCTCGAGGCCGAGCTCTTCGGGATCGAGAAGGGGGTCGCGACCGGGGTCGGCGAGCGCACCGGACGGCTGCTGCAGGCCTCCGGCGGCACGATCCTGCTGGACGAGATCGGTGACCTGCCGTCGCCGCTCCAGCCCAAGCTGCTGCGTGCGCTCGAGTCGGGCGAGGTCCTGCCGGTCGGCGCGCCCCGTGCCGTCAAGATCGACGTCCGGATCGTCTCGGCGACGCACCGCGACCTGCACGGCGAGGCCGACCGTGGCGTGTTCCGGCGCGACCTGCTCTACCGGATCGCGGGCGCGGTGGTCCGCGTCCCGCCGCTGCGCGAGCGGCCCGAGGACGTCCTGCCGCTGGCCCGCGCCTTCGCGCGGCAGGCGGCGGCGGTGCAGGGCCACCCGTTCCGCGGGATCGACCTGCAGGCGGCGCGCCTGCTGGCCGGCTACGCCTGGCCCGGCAACGTCCGCGAGCTGCGTCACGCGATCGCCCGCGCCGTGGCGCTGGCCGACGGCCCCGTCCTCCACCCGAGCCTGCTGCCCCCGGAGATCACAGGCCGCGGCAACCCCGCGATGGGAGGGATGCTGCTGGGGATCGAAGGGAGCTGGCGCGAGGCGCGCCAGGGGTTCGACCGGATCTACTTCGCGCGGCTGCTCGAGCGCTGCGGCGGGAACCTGACCGAAGCGGCCCGGCTGGCGGGGCTGGCCCGCAGCAACCTCTACCGCAAGCTGCAGGAGCTGCGGCTGCACTGACCGGCACCCGGACAAGAAAAACCCCGCCCTCGCGGGCGGGGCCCCGTCGGTCCGTGGCTGCCCCCCTCAGAGACACCCAACCTGGCCGACGGGAATGGCCCTGCTGCGGATCATCGTCGCGGCTGGCGTACCGAGACGCCCCGAATCCAGAGCAATCTCCGCGCCAAGCGCGCGCGAGGGTCGCGGCCAGGACCGGCCGCCTCGAAAGTGCAACGGGAGACGGGGATTAGGATTCCGCGGAATCGCGGATGGCGCGGGCGTTTCCAGCGCCGTGTAGTGCGAGCGCAACACCAGTCGCGCAGGACCGTCTCGCTGGCAGGACACTGCTTGCGATCCTGGAACCGGGCCCGCAGCGCGTCCCGGGCCGGCCGCGGGCTCAGGCCCCGGCGGTGTGGGTCGTCCCGCAGTGCGGGCAGGCGACCTCGCGCCCGCGCCACGCCGGCGGGAGCTTCAGGGTCGTGCCGCAGGCGCACGGGACGAACGCGAAGTCCTTGAGCTGCCACATCGCGTCGGTCGCGCCGCGCACCCGGTCGACCCGCGTCCGCGGGTCGGGCGCGGGCGCGCGCTCGGCCTCGGCCGCCGCGGCCAGCGCCGAGGCCGGCATCACCCCGACCGGCCGGCGCGTCACCGCGCGGAAGGCCTCGTCGTAGCGCGCGAAGCCGGGCATCCCCGCCATCGCGCGCAGGATCCGGATCCGCTCGACCAGCGGCGGGTGGGTGCTGCCCCAAGCGGCCGCGCCGTCGCCGTCGAGCGCGGCCCGCGCCAGCGGGTCGCTGATGAAGCTCGGGGCGACCGTCCGCGGAACGTCCTTCAGCACGCCCCCCTGGCGCCCGATCTTCTCGAGCGCGCTCGCCAGCCCTTCCGGGTAGCGCGTGAACTGCGCGCCGCAGGCGTCGGCCAGGTACTCGCGCCGGCGCGAGACGGCGAGCTGCAGCAGCTGGGCCAGGAGCGGCGCCAGCACGATCAGCAGGATCGCGGCGATCAGGATCACCGCCCCCAGCGGGTTCCCCTTGTCCGAGGTCCGGCGCCGCGGCGGGCCGTACCAGAGCACGCGCCGCCCGACGTCGGCCAGGATCACGATCGCCCCCGCCATCGCGCCCAGCAGCA
>JALOKP010000135.1 GCA_025456425.1 Acidobacteriota bacterium
GGAGATCATGCGCGGCTGCCCGGTCGGCTGCCGCTTCTGCCAGGCCGGCTACGTCTACCGCCCGACCCGCGAGCGCGACCCGCAGCAGGTGAAGGACGGGGTCGAGCGCTCGGTCGCCTCGACCGGCTACGACGAGTTCTCGCTGACCTCGCTCAACACCGGCGAGTACGGCGCGATCGAGCCGCTCCTGACGACGCTGATGGACGAGATGGAGCCGCGGAAGATCTCGGTCGGCCTGTCGTCACTGCACGCCACGACGATGACCGAGTCGCTCGCCGCGCAGGTCAGGCGGGTCCGCAAGACCGGCTTCACGATCGCGCCCGAGGCCGGCTCGCAGCGGCTGCGCAACGTGATCAACAAGAACCTGGCCGAGGACGACATCCTCAACGCGACCCGCCTGGCCTTCGAAGCCGGCTGGCAGCTGATGAAGCTCTATTTCATGATCGGCCTGCCGACCGAGACCGACGAGGACGTGGATGCGCTGGTCGCGCTGGCCGGCGCGATCGCGCGGCAGGGGCGGGGGATCGGCGGCAAACGGGTGCGGGTCACGCTCTCGGCCTCGACCTTCGTCCCCAAGCCCTTCACGCCCTTCCAGTGGTTCGGAATGGACGGCGTCGAGGGCTTCCGCGCCAAGCAGTCGCGGATCCGCCGCCAGGCCCCGAAGGGGGTCGAGTTCAAGCACCACGATCACGCGTCGAGCTGGCTCGAAGGCGTGCTCTCGCGCGCCGACCGGAGCCTGGCCCCCGCGATCCTCGAGGCTTTCCGGCGCGGCGCGGTGCTCGACAGCTGGAGCGAGGGGCTCGACGTCGAGCGCTGGCGCGGCGTCTTCGCCGACCTCGGGATCGACGCCGAGGCCTGGGCCACCCGGCCGATCCCGCTCGAGGCCGAGTTGCCGTGGGAGGTGATCGACCCCCTGGTGCGGCGGCGCTGGCTGGAGGCGGAGTACAGGAAGAGCCTGGAAGCCGCGACGATGGCGACCTGCGCCGACGCCTGCAGCGGCTGCGCGCCGTTCTCGAAGGAGTGCGTGCGCGGGGAGGTCGCGGAACGGCGCTGGGACGATCTCGGGGTCCGGTCCTCGAACCGGATTCCCGCCTTTCCGGTCGAGCGGGCGCCCGCCGGCCGGAACGGCGAACCGGCCCCGGCTCCGGCGGAGACCCCCCCCACCGCGGCCCTGCGGCAGGCGCTGCTTCCGGCCGCGTCGACGGCGACCTCATCGGCAGCCGCTGCCGCAGCCGCCGAATCCGCAGCCCCGGAGCCCACCGCGGCGGCCGCTCCGGAGCCGCCCCTTTACCGCTGGCGCGCGCGCTTCGAGAAGGCCGGGCGCAGCCGCTTCCTGGGGCACCTCGACCTGGTCCGTGCGCTGACGATGGCGCTGCGCCGGACCGGCGTGCAGGTCGCTTACTCGCAGGGGTTCAAGCCGCACCCGAAGGTCTCGCTTTCGCCCGCGCTGTCGCTGGGCGTCAGTTCGCGCGGCGAGTTCATCGACTTCGAGACGCACGCGCCGCTCGACGGCGAGCGCTTCCTCGAGCAGGTCAACGCATCGCGCGACGAGCTGGCCGCCGGCGCCGAGGCCTTCCTGGCGCGGTCCGAGTTCCCGGTCGTGCGGGCGCGCAAGGGGAAGCCGGACAAGGTCCTCGACCTGCGGCCGATGATCGAGGACCTCGGGCTCGACGGCGACGGCCGCCTGCTGTTCACGCTGGTGCTCGACCCCAACGGCTCGCCGCGCCTCCCGGAGGTCCTCGCCGCCGTGGCCGGGCCGGGCCGCGACGAGGGGGCCGAGATCGAGCGGGTCGGGCTCTACGCCCGCGAGGGCGGGAAGCTGCTCTCGCCGCTCGTGGTCGGGCGGCGGCCCCGGGCTACAATGACCTGATCCCACCCGGGTCGGGGGCCGCGTTGAACCAGTCGGCAGAGCGGCGGGTCGTGCTGGCGCGCGATCTCGGCGAGTTGTGGCTCGCCCTCGTCGAGGGCGACCGCGTGGCCGAGCTTCGCATCCGCCCCGAGGCCCAGGGACGCTGGCTCGGCACGATCGCCAAGGGGCGCGTGACCCGCGTCGCCCCGGGCGTGCGCGCGGTCTTCGTGGACGTCGGGTTGGGACGGGACGTCTTCACGATCCGGCCGGAGGCCGCGGTGGCGCCCGACGGGCGGCCGCTGGCCGTCGGCGACGAGGTCGTGGTCCAGATCGTGCGCGAGGCCGACGGCGGCAAGGGCCACCGCGCGACGCCGGCGGTCACGCTGCCGGGCTGGTCGCTCGTCCTCTCGCCGCGCTCGACGCGCAGCGGCGTCAGCCAGCGGATCGTCGACGCCGCGGAGCGGCAGCGCCTGCGCGCGATCCTCGACGAGCTGGCCCCGCCCGGCTTCGGATTGATCGCCCGCACTGCCGCCGCCGGCGCCGATCGGGCCGACCTCGAGGCCGAGCTGGAGCTGCTGCTGGCGCAGTGGGCGGCGATCGACGAGCGGGCGCGCGAGCTGCGCGCCCCGGCGATCGTCCACCGCGAACAGGATCCGGCGCTCGCCTTCCTGCGCGACCATCTGGCGCAGGGGCTGTCGGAGATCGTGGTCGGCGAGGTCGACCTGGGCTGGCTCGAGCCGGCGGTTGGCGGGATCGGGGGCGAGCACGTGCCGCGCCTGCGCCGCCACGACGGCCCGCTGCCGCTGGTCGAGGCCTACCGCCTCGACCGCGCGCTGGAGGAGGTCCTTGCACCCGGAGCGCCGCTGCCGGGAGGCGGCCGGCTCGTGATCCAGAGCACCGAGGCGCTGGTCGCGATCGACGTCAACTCGGGGCGCGACGTGCAGGCCCCCGACCTGGAGGAAACGGCCTGGCGCACCAACCTCGCGGCCGCGGTCGAGGCCGCGCGCCAGATCCGCCTGCGCGACCTGGCGGGACTGATCGTGATCGACTTCATCGACATGGACGACCCGGCGCACCGGGCCGAGGTCGACGCCGCGCTGGCCGGGGCACTGGCCGCCGACCGCCACAAGCTGCGCGTGATCCCGCTGTCGGACTTCTGCGTCGCCCAGATCACGCGCCAGCGGCGGCGGCCGACGCTCGAGCGCCTGCTCGGCCGTGGCTGCACGGTCTGCGGCAAGGGGTCCGTGCTGCGCCCCGAGGCCGAGGCGCGGCGCCTGCTGCGCCAGCTGCGGATCGTGGCCCGGCCGCACCCGGCCGCCCGGCTGCGGGTCTCCGCCCCGGGGCCGGTGCTCGAGGCGGCGCGGCAGATCGCCGAGGAGTTCGGGCCGCGCTCCGGGCTCCCGCCGCTCGAGCGCGTGACCTGGTCCGAGGGGCCGGCGCAGGTGGAAGCGTTCTCCGCCCGCGGGTAACCTGCCGCTGCCATGCCGATCTACGAGTTCTACTGCGCCCTCTGCCATCGCCTCTTCCGTTTCCTCGCGCGCGCCGTCGACACGGCGACGCGTCCGGCCTGCCCGCGCTGCGGTCACGCGCCGCTCGAGCGCCGTCCGTCCACCTTCGCTGTCTCCCGGGGGCTGCGCGAGCCGGACGGCGGAGGGCCGCCGGGACCGGACGACGCGCGCCTCGACGCCGCGCTGGCGGCGCTGGCGAGCGAGGCCGAGAACCTGCCCGAGGACGACCCCCGCGCCGCGGCGCGGATGATGCGCCGGCTCTTCGAGACCGCGGGGATGCCGGTCGGGGAGGGGATGGAGGAGGCGCTGGCGCGGATGGAAGCGGGCGAGGACCCCGACGCGGTGGAGGAGCAGCTGGGCGACGCGCTCGAGGGGTACGACGACGCGGCCGGCGAGGGCGATGCGGCCAACGGCGGGGGCACGCGCGGCGCGCGGCGGCTGGCGCGGTTGTCGCGGCGGATGCTGCCGCCGGCGGTGGACGACCGGCTCTACGAGATGTGACGCCGCGACCTCGTTCAGCGACTCACGGCGTCCCCGGGGCAGGGCCCGATCAGTATCCGGCAGCCGCGGCAGAACGACGGCTCCTCGACGTCGATCTCGCCGACGTCGTGCGCGCTGGCCATCACGCAGGACCGATCGGAGCAGTGGGTCAGGCCGAGCACGTGCCCGAGCTCGTGCAGCACCTCCTTCTCGGCCCGCTCGAGCGTCACGCCGGGGTCGTCGGGGAAGCCGCTGAAGCGGGGGTCGAGGCGGTGGACCGACATCACCGCGGCGCGGCCGCCCAGCTCGGCGCAGCCGAAGACGAAGGTCAGCACCGGCAGGAACAGGTCGACGGCAGTCAGCCCGAGCACGACCTCGTGTTCCTGCCGGGTCAGCCCCTTGATGTCGGCCAGCAGCCGGTCGGCGCGGTACTGCTGGCGGCGCGGGTCGAGGAATGGGTCGGGGATCACCGTCTGCGCCGAGACGTACGGGGCGAACCCGAGCACCTCGCGCGCCACCGCCGCGCCGCGCTCCATCACGTCGGGCGACACGGTCCCGATCGCCACCACGCGCAGGGGCTGGTGACAGGGCCCGCGGACCAGCCGCGGGGCGGCCGGCTCCGTCACGGCCCGTCGCGCGCCGGCGCACGCCCCCCCGCGGGGCTGGCCGGCAGCGAGAGTACGACGCGGCTCCCGCCCTCCGCGCGGCGCTCGAAGACGACGGTCCCCCCGTGCCGCTCGGCGACCGCCCGTGCGATCGGCAGGCCGAGCCCGATCCCGTCGCCCGCCGCGCGGGTCGAGAAGAGCGGGTCGAACAGCCGATCGGCGAGCCCTTCCGGAACGCCGGGGCCGTCGTCCTCGATCGTGATCGAGGCCCGCCCGGAGACCGCGTCGCCGGCCGTGACGCGGACGGTCCGCCCGCCCTGCGCCGCGGCGGCGACCGCGTTCTCGACCAGCGCCTCGAGCGCGCCGCGCAGCGCCGCGGCGTCGGCGTGGGCGACGGTGCCGCGCGCGGGACCGTCGAATGTGATCTCCACCTTTTCCCCGGCCGCCCGCGCCCGGCAGGCGTCACAGGCCCAGCGCGCCAGTTCCTCCAGCGGGACGTCGTCCCGCGCCACCGCCCCCTCGGGCGCCAGCGCCCGCAGCGCGGCGAGCAGCCGCTCCGCCCGGTGCAGCGCGCGCTTCAGATCGGCCAGCGCGGCGAGCGCCCCGTCGGCCTGGCCCTGCACCAGCGCCCGCTCGGCGCGGGCGCGGGCCGTCTCGGCCGCCTCGAGTGGGCCGCTGAAGCGGCCGGCGACCGCGGCCGCAATCCGCCGCATCGCCTCGGTCTCGCCCTGGTCGTGCGCTTCGTCGACCAGCAGCTCGGCGTCCTCGCGGGCGCGCCGCCACTCCTCCGCCACGCGCGCCAGGGCGTCGGCCAGCAGCGGGGAGAGGTCGGGATCGGCCAGCGAGAGCCCGGGCCTCTTCGACCCGATGTGTTCGATCGCCCGCGCTACCGCGGCATCGGCCCGCGACCGGCGCCGCGCGCTCAGCAGAGCGCCGCACCAGAAGGCGGCCGCGGCGAGCGCCAGCGCGGCCGCGAAGACCAGCGCGGGAGTCGGGTTCATTCCTCGATCATCCCCTGCCGCTCGAGGCCGTAACGGCGGATCTTGGCGTAGAGGGTGGTCCGGTCGATGTCCAGTTCGCGCGCCGCGCGGCTGATGTTCCAGCCGGTCTCTTCGAGCACGCGCTGGAGGTGGATCCGCTCCATGTCGGCCAGGCTCTTCGGCCCCCCGGCCGGCCCCTCGGCTCGCGGCGCCGCGCCGAGCGGCAGGTCCCGGGCCCGGATCAACGGCGGCGTGCCGACCACCATCGCGCGCTCGATCGCGTTCTCCAGCTCGCGGACGTTGCCCGGCCAGGAGTGCCCGACCAGCGTCTCCATCGCCTCGGGGGCGAAGCCGGTGAACTTCTTGTTCATGCTGTGCGCCAGCCGCTCGCGCAGCGCCTCGGCCAGCTGCGGGATGTCCGAGCGCCGCGCGCGCAGCGGGGGAAGCGCGAGCCGCACGACGTTGAGCCGGTAGTAGAGGTCGCGCCGGAAGATCCCGGCCTCGACCATCTCCTCGAGTGGGCGGTTGGTCGCGGCGACGACCCGGAAGTCGGACTGGAGCGTCTTGTTGCCGCCGACGCGGGTGAAGCTGCGGTCCTCGAGCACGCGCAGCAGGTCGACCTGCATCTTGGCCGGGATCTCGCCGACCTCGTCCAGGAACAGCGTCCCGCCGTCGGCGATCTCGATCTTCCCCTTGCGCCGCTGGTGGGCCCCGGTGAAAGCCCCCTTCTCGTGGCCGAACAGCTCGGCCTCGAGCAGCGCCTCGGGCAGCGCCCCGCAGTTGACGATCACCAGCGGCATGTAGCGCCGCGGCGACAGCCCGTGGATCGCCCGCGCCACGAGTTCCTTGCCCGTGCCCGATTCGCCCTCGATCAGCACGGTCGAGTCGGTCGGCCCGACGGTGCGGATCAGCTCCTTGACCCGCGCCATCTCCGGCCCGTCGCCGACGATCCGTTCGATCGGCGCCTCGTCCTCGATCCGCTCGCGCAGCACGCGGTTCTCGTGCTTGAGCCGGCGGACCTCGAGCGCCTTCGCGACCAGCCGCGCCAGGTCCTCGGGGTCGAACGGCTTGACGATGTAGTCGAAGGCGCCCGACTTGAGGGCGCTGACGGCGGTCTCGACCGAGGCGTAGGCGGTCATCACGATCACGGGCATGTCGGGCGCGATCTCGACGAACCGGCGCTGCAGTTCGAGGCCGTCCATCCCCGGCATCTTGATGTCCACGAGGCAGACGTCCCACGCACGCTCCTGGATCCGGATCAGCCCCTCGCGTGCCGAGGCGCAGGATCCGACCTCATACCCCTCGTCCTGGAACCAGCCGCCCAGCGACTCGCGGACGATCTCCTCGTCGTCGACGATCAGGAGGGAAGGGCGGTCGGCGGCGCGTTCAGCCATCGTTTTCGTCTCCGGGGTGCGGTCCGGGCGGCGGGGCGCCGGACGGCTCGCCGCGGCCGTCGTCCGCTTCGGCCTGCGGCTCGACCTCCGGCGGTTCGGCGGGGAGTTGGATCAGAACCCGCGTCCCCTGGGCCGGCATGGAACTGACGTCCAGCCGGCCGCCGTGCCGGGACACGATGCCATAGACGACGGACAGGCCGAGCCCGACCCCCTGTCCATCGGACTTGGTCGTGAAGAACGGCTCGAAGATCTGCGGCAGGTCCTCCGGCGCGATCCCGATCCCGGTGTCGCGGATCTCGATCTCGACCCCGCCGTCGCCGCGCCCGCGGGTCGCGACCTCGAGCGTCCCGCCCTGCGGCATCGCCTCGACGGCATTGATCAGCACCGCCATCAGCGCCTGCTGGATCTGGCCGGTGTCGCCCATCACCTGCGGATTCCCGGGGTCGAGCCTCTCGATCAGGTCGACCTCGGCCAGGTCGAGCTTGTGGGCCAGCAGGCGCAGCGTGCGCGAGGCGACCTCGTTGACCTGGACCGGCTCGCGGCTGGCTCGCCGGTGGCGCGAGAAGGCGAGCAGGTCCTGCACGATCCGCCCGCAGCGCCCGACCTCCTGGTCGACCATCTCCAGCCAGCTCGCCACGTCCTTCAGCTGCTCGGGCGAGACGGCGCCGCGCGCCAGCGCCTTGCGCGTCCGCCGCACCATGACGAGGACCCCGGCCAGGGGGTTGTTCAGCTCGTGGGCCACCACCGCGGCGAGCTGGCCGAGTCCGGACAAGCGCTCGCTCTGGATCACCTGGTCCTGGGTCTGCCGCAGTTCGCGCGTCCGCTCCTCGACGCGGTCGCGCAGGGTACGGGCCCAGTTCTGCAGCTCGCGGTGCGCCTCCTCGAGGTCCGAGGCCATCCGGTTGAAGGCGACCGTCACCTCGGCGAACTCGTCCTGCGGGCCCGGGGCGATGCGGGCCGCGTAGTCCCCCTTGCCCAGCCGCGCGATCGTGCCCAAGAGCGGCCGCAGCCTCCGCCGCAGCAGGTAGGCGTGGGTGGCCACGATCATCCCGGCCAGCAGCAACATGGTGAGGCCCGCCCCGAGAAAGGCCCGGCGGGTCGCGGACTCGATCCGCTGGTCGGCCCCGGCCAGCGACATCTCGGTCACGAGCACGCCGAGGATCTTCTGGTCCGGCTTGTGGACGTGGCACGAGCCCGTGCAGGCGGCCTCGTTGGGGATCGGCTCGATCATCTCCAGCACGCGGGTACCGTCGGCGAGCCGTGAGACGTAGATCCGCTCCGCGCGCGGCAGGTCGGACTTCGGTGGGCCGGGGATGTGGCAGGGGGCGCAGGAGGGGTGGTCGAGCGCGAGCCGCCGGTTCACCTCGGCCGGGTCGGAGGAGCTGACGATCGTCCCGTCCTTGCGCAGCAGCCGGATCCGCTCGACCCCGGGCTGCTCGTCGATCTCCTGGAGGATCGCGTAGACATCGCGCCAGCGGTTCTCGAGCATCCCGGCCCGGGTCGCGCGCCGGATCACCTCGGTGACGTTGGACGCGTCCTCGACCGCCCCCTGCAGGAACCCCTCCCGGGTGGCGTGCCGCAGGTCGTACAGGACGAACGCCGCCCCGCCGACGCCGAGAAGGGCCGCGGCGACGGCGAGGCGGACGGACAGGGACGAACTCAACCGCATGCAAGGTGTCCCTCCCGCGCACGGCGGGGGGCACCGGGTGGGGGTCCTAGTGTGGCACGCCGCGCGGCCCCTCGGGTCCGGCCGGCGGCAGCCCTTCGTAACGAGTATAGCTCCCCGCCGCGGCGGCCGAGCCGGCGGTGGGTGGCGCGGGCTCCCACCAGGCGGGCATCCCGGCGCCGACGACGATCCGCTCGTCCTTCTCCGCGGCCGGCGGGAAAACGTTGAAGTACTTGACGGCGACCGCGAAGGCGGTGAAGCCGATCACGACGAGCAGCGCGGAGACCACGAACTCGCCCAGCGAGGGGAAGTAGCGGAACTCGGGGGTCCGGGCCTGGATCGCGGTGATCGAGACGTTGAGCCGGTTGAACATGAACCCCAGCACCGCGATCGTCGCCGCGAACGGCAGCCAGCGCCTGCTGTTCCGGACGGTCGGCGAGAGCAGCAGCAGGACGGGCAGGAGGAACCCCAGCAGGATCTCGGCCCAGAACATCCGGGCCTCCAGCGTCGGCTGGAAGGCGTACTCCCGGAGCACGCCGCGGGCGTAGAGGTCCTCGAAGCGCAGGACCAGGTAGACCATGAACGGGATCACGATCCCCTTGCCGAGCTGGGAGAGGATCGGCATCTCCAGCTCGCGCCCGAAGGCCCGCGAGGAGAGCCGCGACTCGAAGATCACCATCGCGAAGCCGATGCCGATCGCCGAGAGGTAGAACAGGAGCGGCAGGCGCGGCGTCCACCACAGCGGGTGCAGCCGTTCCGGAGCGATCAGGAAGAGCGAGCCGAGCGAGCTCTGGTGCAGGGTGGAGAGCACGACGCCGGCGATGACGAGCGGGATCTGCAGCGACTTGATGATCATCTGCGGCCGCCGCCAGCCCAGCTTTTCCCAGACCACCGGGCTGAACTCGAGCGCCAGCACCGTCAGGTAGAGCATGACGCACCAGCCGACCTCGAACATCACCGAGTGCGGGTTCCAGAAGATG
>JALOKP010000136.1 GCA_025456425.1 Acidobacteriota bacterium
AGCCAGCGCAGCATCTCGTCGTTGAGCCGCGTCAGGAAGGTGGTGCAGGCCATCCCCAGCTCGGTCACGGCGTGCCACCAGGCGTGGAGGTTGGCCATCAGCAGCGCGGCTGGCAGCCCCTTGCCCGCGACGTCGGCGAGCATCACCCCGAACCCCTCGTTGGCGCCGAAGAAGTCGTAGATGTCGCCGCCGATCGTCAGCGACGCCAGGTTGGCCCCGGCGACGCGGAACCCCGGCGGCGGGGTCAGGTCGACCCGCGGCAGCAGCATCGCCTGCATCTGCGCGGCGGCGGAGAGCTGGGCCTGGATGCTGCGCATCTGGATCTCGCGCAGCCGGCTCTCCTCGTGCTCGTGGACGATGTGCACCATTCCGGCCAGGATCGAAACGACCTGCAGGTGCTCCTCGCCGAAGGTCGCGATCCCGCGCTGGCTGTCGAGGTAGAGCACGCCCCACGCCGGGCGGTCGCTGCCGAGCGGCGCGCAGAGCACGGAGCGGATCCCCGCGCTCATGATCGTGCCGTCCGGCGCCAGCGCCTGGTCGCCCCAGGTGTCGTGGATGATGACCGCCTTGCCTTCCTCGATCACCGACTTCATCACGCTGCGGGAGGGGCGCGGCGGCAGCTCCGAGCCGGGACAGAGCCAGACGATCGGGACCAGCGTGCCGCCCGGCGCGACCGCGGCGACCATGCCGCGCTCGGCGCCGGTGGCGCGCATCGCCAGCGCCAGCAGCGCGCGCATCACCTCCTGGGCGGGGTCGCTGCTGACGATCTCGCGCGAGGCCTCGATCAGCACCCGCGTGACGCCGGTCGAGGGGCCGCCCGTGACCTGCAGGGTGTGGATCGTGTGCTCGGTGGTCGTGCTCTCGACCGGCATGATCGTGGGCTGCAGGTCGGGTACGGTGCCGATGTGCAGCTTGCAGTTCCCGAGCGCGATCTGGTCGCCGTCCTTGACCGGGACCGGCGTGTTGGGCTTGAGCTCGATCCCGTTGAGATAGGTCTTGTTCTTGCTGCCCAGGTCGACGAGCTGCCAGCCCTCGGTCGCGCGCAGCAGCCGGGCGTGATGCCGCGAGAGGTGCTCGTCGCTGGGATCGTTGAACTGGCAGCTGCGCGAGCGCCCGAGCAGGATCTCCGGCCCCTCGAGCTCGTCGGTGCGCCGCTGATGGTCCTTGTCGATCCAGGTCACGCGCATGGGCGGAATGTAGCACGCCGCTTCCCCTCCGGGTCGCCGCCGGACGGTCGGCCCGGGGCGGGACGCAGGCCGGCGGCGCGGGGGCCGCCGGCCGTGGCACAATGCCGTCCGTTCGGCCCTACCAGGGGGTGTTCGCGATGGGTCCGGGTCCGGTGCTGGCGCTTCTTGCGGGGATCCCCGACGGCTCGGCCGTGCCGCCGGCCGGCTGGGTGGTCGCGATCGGCCTGATCCTCGCCGCGGTGACCGCCTACAACGCGGTCTGGGAGAAGCGGAAGGGTCCCCCCAACCCGTGACGCGCCCCCCCCGCCGCAGGTCCCCCGCATGATCCGCAGGTTCCTGTCCGACACGGTCGACCTGATCCTCGACGGGCTGGCCGCGCTCGGCCTGCTGCGCGGCGGGTCGGCCTGGGCCCGCGACCGGATGCGCCGCCGTCTCGCCGTCGCCGAGAACGACCTGGAGAACCGCCGCCGCGCGGTCGCGGCGACGCACCGGATGTGCCGCGAGTGCCGCGCGCTCGTGCCGACCGCGGCGCGCACCTGCCCCGAGTGCGGTGCCTCGATGTCGGGCATCCCCAAGGGGGGCGTGGGGCGCGCGCTCTCGATGGTGCTCCCGGGGTTCGGCTCGGCTCCGACGGCGGTGCTCGGTGCGACCGTGGTCGTCTACCTCGCGGCGGCGCTGACGCTCGGGGCCGGGAAGCTCTGGTCGCTTGCGGGGCCGGAAGTGCTCTACCCGCTCGGCGCGAAGGTCACGCCGCTGGTCCTGGCCGGCGAGTGGTGGCGGCTGGTCAATCCGATCTTCCTGCACGCCAACCTGCTGCACCTCGGGATGAACATGCTGGCGCTGGCTTCGCTGGGGCCACTGGTCGAGTACCTGGTCGGCGCCAAGCGCTTCCTCGTGATCTACGTCCTGACCGGGATCGCGTCGTTCGCGGCCTCGACGCTGCTCTCGCCGCGCTCGCTCTCGATCGGCGCGTCGGGCGCGATCTTCGGGTTGATCGGCTTCGGGCTCGGCTACAGCCTGCGGGCCGGGCGCGGGATGCGCGCGGTGCGGGACGACCTGACGCGCTCGGCGGTCTGGGGCGTGATCATGTTCATGATCCCCGGGATCGACCACGCCGCGCATGCCGGCGGATTCGTCGCGGGGTTCCTGCTGGGGCTGGTGATCACCGGCCGCGTGCACCGCTCGGACTGGTTCGACCGGGCCTGGATGCTGGCCGCGATCGCGTCCGTGGCGGTCGTCGTGGCCGGTTTCGCGCAGGCGATCGCGCGGCTCTGAGGCCTCAGGCCGTCGCGTCCTGCTGCTTCACGAACGCGACCGGCTTGCCGGCCCAGCCCTCGCGCACCGCGTCCCAGGCCTTGCGCCCGAACGGCTTGACGGCGTCCTCGACCACCACGACCTCGACCCCGCGCTCGAGCAGCCCGTTCACGACCGCGGCCACCATCCGGTCGGCCGGCACCCCGTAGACGACCGCGCGACGCGGCTTCAGCTCGTCCAGCACGATCCCGATCGCGGGGTGCGCGAAGGGGTCGAAGCCGGCGACCTCCAGCACGACCTCGCCCTGGTAGGCCCGCAGCGCGTCGCGGATGCTGCGCTCCCCCTGGTCCTCGCGGCCCAACTCGACCGCGCGCGCGGGGGCGGTTTCGGGGATCGGCCCGGCCCCCGCGGTCCCCTCCAGGCAGTGCGCCGGAAAGGTCGTCTTGAAGTCCGGCTTCTCGGTGGCGAGGTCCGGATCCCCCTCGCGGTGGGCCACCCGCGTAATCAGACGGGGAATCCCCCGCTCGCGGGCGTGCCGCGCCAGGCGGGCCAGCTTGGGGCGGATCGTGCTGGCCCCGTCCACGTAGAGCAGGCCGTCCAGGTCGGCCAGGTCGAGCTGGGAGCCGCAGTCCCAGAAGATCGTGTCAGCCATGCGGCTATGATAATCCGGACATGCACGGGAATGGATCGCTGACCGGGACCGGGCTCTACATCGCGATCGCGCTCGCGCTGGTCGCGGTCAACGCGTTCTTCGTCGCCGCCGAGTTCGCGCTGGTGCGGGTCCGGCCGGGACGCCTGAAAGCGCTGGCCCGGCAGGGGCGCCGCGGCGCGGCGATGGCGTATTACCTGGTCCAGCACCTCGACCAGACCCTTTCGGTCTGCCAGGTCGGGATCACGCTGACCAGCCTGGGCCTCGGCTGGGTCGGCGAACCGGCTTTCGCGGTCCTGTTTGAGCGGATCTTCGACCCGGCCGCCCCGTGGCTGGGGACCGCCGCCAAGACGGCGTCGTTCGCCAGCGCGTTCTTCCTGATCACCTTCCTGCACGTCGTGCTGGGCGAACTGGTCCCCAAGAGCGTCGCGATCGCGATCTCCGAGCGGGTCTCGGCCGCGATCGCCTACCCGCTGCGCGGCTTCTGGCTGCTGTCGTGGCCGCTGGTCTGGGTGCTCAACCAGGCCGCGCTCCTGTTCCTCAAGCCGCTCGGGATCCGCTTCGAGGGCGAGGGGGCGGCGCACAGCCTGGAGGAGATCCACGCGATCCTGGCGCGCAGCGTCGACTCGGGACAACTGGGCAGCGTGCCGGCCGCGGTGCTGCAGAACGCGCTGCGCTTCGGCCGCCGCCGGGCCCGCGACGCGATGGTCCCGCGGGCGCGGGTCGTCGCGCTCGACCTCTCGCTGCCGCTGCCCGAGCTGCTCCAGCAGATCGAGCGCGAGCAGTACAGCCGTTACCCCGTGATCTGGGAGGACTTCGACCAGCTGATCGGCGTGCTGCACGTCAAGGACCTGATGCGCGCGCTGGCCGACGAGCGCGCCAAGCCCGACCTGCGGAGGCTGGCGCGCCGCGCGCTGGTCGTGCCCGAGACGCTGGCGCTGGAGAAGCTGCTGATGGCCTTCCAGGCCCAGCACGAGCAGTTCGCCGTGGTCGCCGACGAGTACGGCGGCGTGACCGGGATCATCACGCTCGAGGACGTGCTGGAGGAGCTGGTCGGCGAGCTGCGCGACGAGTTCGACGCCGGCGAGGAGGACCCGGTGCGGCGGCGTCCCGGCGGGGGCTGGGTCCTCGACCCGGTCGTGACGCTCGACCGCGTCGCCGAGCTGGCCCCGGGCCCGGCCGAGCTTCCCGAGGGGGTTCACACCGTAGCCGGCTTCCTGCAGTCCGAGCTGGGCCGCCTTCCGCGGCCGGGCGATTCCGTGCCCTGGGGCGCGGGCTACCGAATCGTCGCGACGCGGGTCGTCGGGACGCACGTGGCCGAGGTCGAGCTGCTGCCGGTGGCCCCCGCGGGCGGGTGATATCCTCCCCCGCCGTGACCCCGCTCGACGCCGTCCTCGCCGCCATCCTCGTCATGGCCCTTGGGTACGGGCTGTGGAAGGGGTTCGTGCGGATGGCCCTCGGCACGGCGGGAGCGGTCGTGACCACCACGCTCGCCCTGCGCTGGTCCGGCGAGGGGCCGCGCTGGTTCCGGGGGGTCCTGGAATCGCGGGAACTGGCCCAGGCCGCGGCGTTCGCGCTGGTCTTCGCGCTCGGGATGCTGGTCACGGCGCTCGTCGCCTGGGCCGCGCACCGGCTGGTCGGCGCCGCGCAGGCCGGCTGGCTCGACCGGCTGGCGGGGGGCGCGGTCGGGCTGCTCGGCGCGGGTTTCCTGATGGCTGCGCTGTTCGTGACGCTCTCGGTCTTCGTGCCCGGGCTGGCGCCGGTCTCGCGCGGCTCGGCGATCGCCCCCGTCCTCTGGCGCGTCGCCGACCTGACCGCGCTGGTGCTCCCGCCGCCGCTGGCCGCCCAGTACCACGCGCTGCGGGGGGCTGCCGAGCCGCCTCCCCCGGTCCCCGTCCCGCCCGCGAAAGGAAAGCGCTCGTGAGCCCACACGCCCTCGCGCGGGTCGCCGCCGCCGCGCTCGTGCTCGTGCTGGGCGCGACGGTGCTGGGGACGGCCGCCCTGACCGAGACCCCTCCCGCTCCGCCGGAGGGCTCCGCCGCTGCCGACGCCGCTGCCGCTGCACCGCAGCTCGACCTGAACCGGCTCGAGGCCGCGGCCGCCACGGTACGCGAGCTGCCATTCCGCGCGCCGGTCGAGAAGCTGTTCGTTTCGCGCGATGAGGTGCTCCCGCTGCTGGCCGAGCAGGTCGACAACGGTCTCCGCGAAGCCGGCAGCGCCGCCGAACAGCGACTGCTCGCCGAGCTGGAGCTGCTGCCGTTCGAGTACCCGTTGCGGACGAAGCTGCTGGCCCTGCTCGAGGAGCAGGTCGCGGGGTTCTACGACCCGCGGGCGCGGCGCCTCGTCGTGGTCGACGGGATGGACGAGCAGTTCGCCGGGATGGCGCAGCTGATGCTCCCCGCGATCTACGGTCACGAACTGCTGCACGCGCTGGCCGACCAGCACTTCGACTTCAGGCGGCTGATCCAGCAGCCGGCCGATGACGGCTGGGACGACGTCGTGATGGCGCGCCGCGCGCTGGCCGAGGGGGACGCCACGCTGGGGATGCTGATCATGATGTTCCGGCTGCAGGGGCTCGAGGTGACCCCCGAAGCGCTGCCGACCGGCGAGGGGCTGCGGGCGATGGTGCGCACCACGATCGCCTTCCCCGAGCTCGAGCAGGCCCCGCCGTTCCTGAAGGCGCAACTGATCGAGCCGTACCTGCTGGGACTGGACGTCGTCGGCGACGCCTGGCGAAGCGGCGGATGGAAGGCCGTCGATGCGCTGTGGGCCGACCCGCCGGACTCGACCGAACAACTGCTGCACCCGCAGCGCCGCGGCGACGAGCCGACCATCGTCGAGCCGCCGCCGCTGCCCGACGGAACCCTGGTCGTGACGCTGATGCAGCTCGGCGAGCTGGGGCTGCGCCAGTGGCTCGAGCCGCGGATCGGGCCCGACCGCGCGCGGATCGCTGCCGACGGCTGGGACGGCGACATGGTGCGGCTGGTGCGCGACGCCGACGGGCGGGAGCGGATCGAGATCTTCACGACCTGGGACACCGACGCCGACGCCGACGAGTTCGTGGTCGCGGCAGACACCTGGCTGCGCAAGGCCAAGCAGGAGGAGGCCGAGGGGCGCAACGCCTGGTCGCTGCGGCAGAGCGGGCGCGAGGTTGCGCTGCGGATGCTGACGGGCGCGGCCCGCGATCCGCAGGTCTGGGTCGAGCCGCCGCCGGTCCCCGAGGACCCGGTGATCGACATCGGGCCGGAGCCCGAGTTCCCCGAGTTCCGGTGAGCCGCCCTTGAGCGTCGTCCCCGGGATCGAAGTCCTGTGCGGGCGCGAGGCCGGCCTGCTGCGCGGCGCCCGCGTCGGGCTGATCGCTCACCCGGCGTCGGTGACCCGCGGCCTCGCTCACGCGGCCGAGGCGCTGGCCGTGGCCGGCGCGCGTGTCGTGCGCCTGTTCGCCCCCGAGCACGGCAGCGGCGGCGGCGCCCAGGACATGGTCGCCGTCGACGAGCGGCGCGACGCGCTGACCGGGCTGCCGGTCGTCAGCCTCTACGGCGACGACGAGGCGTCGCTGACGCCGACCGACGCCGCACTCGCGGGGCTCGATCTGCTGGTCGCCGATCTCGCCGACGTCGGCGCCCGCTACTACACCTTCTACGCCACGATCGTGCGCGCGCTCGGGGCCGCGGCGCGTGCCGGACTCCGCGTCGTCGTCTGCGATCGGCCGAACCCGCTGGGGGGCGTGCTGATCGAGGGGAACCTCGTCGGCCCGGGCTACCGCTCGTTCGTCGGCGAGCTGCCGGTGCCCAACCGCCACGGGATGACGGTCGGCGAGCTGTGCCGCTTCGCGGCGGTGGAGCGCGGCCTGGAGCTCGACCTGACCGTGGTGCCGTGCGCGGGCTGGTCGCGCGCCCAGTGGTGGGACGCGACGGGCCTGCCGTGGGTCCTCCCGTCGCCCAACATGCCGACGCTCGAGACCGCGACGGTCTACCCCGGGATGTGCCTGGTCGAGGGGACCAACCTCTCCGAGGGGCGCGGCACGACGCGGCCGTTCGAGCTGGCGGGGGCGCCGTGGCTGGACGGGCGCGCGCTCGCCGCGCAGCTCGAGCGGTGGGGTCTGCCGGGCGTGGCGTTCCGGCCGGTGCGGTTCCGGCCGGCGTTCCAGAAGCACGCCGGGAGCGAGTGCCAGGGGGTCCAGCTCCACGTCACCGACCGCCTCGCCTTCCGGCCGGTGCTGACCGGCGTCGCGTTCCTGGCGGCGGCGCGGGCCCAGGACCCGGCGCGCTTCCGCTGGCGGACCGAGCCCTACGAGTTCGTCTCCGACCGCCCCGCGATCGACCTCCTGGCGGGGGGGCCGGGGTGGCGCGAGGCGATCGAAACAGGAGTGGAGCCTGCGGTAATGGCGGCTGCGTGGGCGGCCGACGAGGCGGCGTTCGCCCGCATCCGCGAGCCGTCGCTGCTGTACCCGCCCTGACCGTCCCGTGACATAGGTCCGGCAGCATGAGGGCCAGTCCGGCCGGCGCCTTCCGCGCCCCGCCGGGCCCTGGAGAGCCGCATGCGAGCCAGGATCCTCGGCGTCGGCCGGGCCGTCCCGGAGAAGATACTGACCAATCACGATCTCGAGAAACTCGTCGAGACCGACGACGAGTGGATCCGCACCCGTACCGGGATCGTGGAGCGCCACATCCTGGGACCGGACGAGCACTGCAGCGACCTCGTGGCGCGGGCCGGGGCGGAGGCGATCGCGCGGGCCGGGCTCCAGCCGGCGGACATCGACGTGCTGATCGTCGGGACCGCGACGCCCGACACCGTCTTCCCCGCTACGGCCGCCTGGGCCCAGCCCAAGCTCGGGCTGCGCAACGTCCCGGTCTTCGACCTCTCCGCCGCCTGCTCGGGCTGGCTCTACGGCTACATCGTCGCCGACGGCCTGATCTGCGCCGGCACCGCGAAGCACGT
>JALOKP010000034.1 GCA_025456425.1 Acidobacteriota bacterium
CGGTGCGGGTGGGCGTTCTCCTCGGAGGGGCGACCGTGGGTCGCCCAGCGGGTGTGGCCGACGCCGAACTTCGCGGCCCCGACCGGCTCGCGCTCGAGCGCGGCCTCCAGCTCGCGCAGCTTGCCGACCGCGCGGCGCAGGGTGAACGACTCGCCGCCGTTCAGCAGCGCGATCCCGGCCGAGTCGTAGCCCCGGTACTCCAGCCGCTTGAGCCCCCCGACCAGGATCGGGGCGGCGTTACGGGATCCGACGTAACCGACGATGCCGCACATGAAGCGCTCCTCGGGGGGCCGCCGGGAAGGGTCCCCCGGGGGCGGGGGAGAAATATGCCGTCCCGGGGCCGGAAGTGCCCGCGGCCGCGGGCCGCGTCTGTAGGGGCCGGCCTCCGTGCCGGCCCGGAAGGCGGATGGCGCGTCGCGGGCCGGCACGGAGGCCGGCCCCTACCGAGGACCGCCCGCCTTCGCCGCCGCCTTCAGCGCGGCCATCTTCTCCCGCCGCTTCTGGGCCCAGCCGTCGATGTTCCGCTGGTCCACGCGGGTGAGCGCCAGCGCGTTGGCGGGGACGTCCTTGGTGACCGTCGTCCCGGCCCCGACGTAAGCCCCCGCGCCGACCGTGACCGGCGCCACGAGCTGGGTGTCCGAGCCGATGAAGACCCCGTCCCCCAGCACGGTCCGGTTCTTGAAGACGCCGTCGTAGTTGCAGGTGATCGTGCCCGCGCCGACGTTGACGTCCCGCCCCAGCTCGGCGTCGCCGATGTACGAGAGGTGAGAGGCCTTCGACCCGTCGCCGAAGACCGCCTTCTTGGTCTCGACGAAGTTCCCGACCTTGCAGTGCGCCCCCAGCGCCGTCCCCGGCCGCAGGTGCGCGAACGGTCCGACCGTGCTGCCGTCGCCGATCGAAGATCCGGCGGCGATCGTGTACTCCCGGACCTCGACGCCGTCGCCCAGCCGGCAGTCGGTCAGCCGCACGCCGGAACGGACGATGCAGTCCCGGCCGATCGCCGTCGCGCCCTCCAGCACGACCCCCGGGTAGAGCACGCTGTCCGCGCCGATCGTCACCGTGTCGTGGACCCAGGTCGAGCCCGGGTCGATCACGGTCACGCCGCCGTCCATCAGGCGGCCCAGCACCCGCTCGTTCATGGCCCGCTGCAGCAGCGCGAGTTGGCGCCGGCTGTTGACCCCCAGCGCTTCATCGGCTGTGCCGTGCACGACCGCCTGGACCCGGCGCCGCCCGGCCAGGAGCAGCTTCACGGCGTCGGTCAGGTAGTACTCCTTCTGCGCGTTGTCGGGCCGGATCTTCGCGATTGCGGCGACCAGCGCCGGCCAGTCGGCGCAGTAGGTCCCGGTGTTGATCTCGCGGATCCGGCGCTGCGCCGCGCCCGCGTCGCGCTCCTCCACGATCGCGCGGATCCGGCCGTCCTTCCCGCGCACGACCCGCCCGTAGCCGGACGGATCGGCCAGCTCGGCCGTGAGCACCGTCAGCGCCGCCCTGGCGCGGATGTGCCCCTCCGCCAGCGCGACGACAGCGTCGGCGGGGAGCGCCGGCACGTCGCCGCAGAGGATCAGCGCAGTCCCCTCGAACCCCTTCAGCGCGGGGAGCGCGCGCCGCACCGCGTCGGCGGTGCCGCGCCGCTCGGTCTGCTCGACGAACCGCAGCGGGGCCCCGGGCAGCGCCTGCTCGAGCCGTTCCCGGACGCGTTCGCCCTGGACGCCGACGACCACCACGATCGGCGACGCCCCGGCCGCGAGCGCCGCCCGGACCACGTGCTCGACCAGGGGGCGGCCAGCGATTTCGTGGAGGACCTTGGCGCGCGCCGACCGCATCCGCGTCCCCTCGCCGGCGGCGAGGACGACCGCGGCCAGGCCGGCGGCGGGGCGGGGGGGGGCCTCAGTAGATCGCGGGACCCTTGTCGATTTCTTCCGGGGGGACGATCTGCGGGCCATCTTCGAAGACCTCCTGGTCGGCGCCGTCGAGTTCCTCGTCGTCGTCGAAGTCGTCGTCGTCGAGGTCGTCGTAGTCGTCGCCCAGATCGGAGTCGGGCGGCTCGACCAGCGCGACGTAGCCCGCGGTCTCGCGCAGGCGCTCGAAGTCCGGATCGCCGAGGGAATGGGCGCGGTGCTCGGGATCGACCTCGATCGCCAGCTTCAGCTGGTTGAGCGCATCGTCGAGCCGGCCGTCCAGTGCGAGCGCGGCGGCCCGGGCGTAGTGCACGCGGCCGACCGAGAAGCCCAGCGACTCGGCCCTGTCGAAGGCGCCCAGCGCCTCATCGGCCTGTCCGCCGTTGGCGAGCGAGACGCCGTGGCGCAGCCACTCGTCGGCGGTGACCGGGGCCGGGGCGTCGGGGGCCAGCTTCTGCTCGCAGGCCGTGAGGTGGACGCGGGCGCGGTCCGCGATCTCGGCCAGGTCCCGCTCGGTACCGTACTTCTCGAGGAAGGCCCGGAACCCGGAGGCGGCGAGCCGCCAGTCGCGCTTGCGCAGGAAACTCTCCATCGCCGTGGCGTAGAGCCCCTCGGCGGCGGCGAAGGCCTCGTGGCCGTGGGACGTTCGACTCCGGCCTGTCGCTGTGGCTTTGCGGCTGGGCATCAGGCAACCTCTTTGTTTCCGCGAGTTTTGGCGGTTCGAGCGGAGGCGGAAAGCGCGCGGATGGTACGGCCCGGGGCGGGGACTGTCAATTCGCGGGGGGGCGGCGCCGGTTTCGGCGTGGGCTGGGTCGTGCTGGCGCTCGGCAGCAACCTCGGGGACCGCGCGCGTCACCTCGAGGCGGCCCGCCGTGGCCTCTTCGCCGGCGGGTTCCGGTGGATCCTGGCCTCGCCGCCCGAGCAGACCGTGCCGCTTCCCGGGAGCGCGCCGGGCCAGGGGCCCTACCTGAACCAGCTGCTCGCGGCGCGGCGCGCGCGGCTCGGCCTCGATCCGGCGGGGCTGCTCGCGCTCGGACAGGCGCTCGAGCAGGAGGCCGGCCGGCGGCGGGAGGCCGAGGAGCGCTGGGGGCCGCGCCCGCTCGACGTCGATCTCGTGCTGTTCGGTGACCTCGTGCTCGACCGGCCGGGGCTCTCGGTCCCGCACCCCCGGTTCATGGAGCGGCCGTTCGTCACCGGGCCGTTGCTCGCCTGGTGGCCCGGGCTGCGCGACCCGCGGACCGGCGCCCCCCTCCGCGCCGGGGCGCCGGTGTAGGATCTGCCGCGATGCCCCCCCGGACTATCGCGCTCGAGGGCCCCATCGGCGTCGGCAAGACGACGCTGGCCCGCCGCCTCGCGCGGCGGATGGACGCGTCGCTCGTCCTCGAGCCGACCGACAACCCGTTTCTCGAGCCGTTCTACCGCGACCGGCGCGGCTCGGCCTTCTCGGCACAGATCTGGTTCCTGGTCGCCCGCCACCGCCAGTGGCGCGAGATGCGCCAGGCCGACCTGTTCGCGCGCGGGGCGGTCTCGGACTACCTGTTCGAGAAGGACCGGATCTTCGCCTACCTCAACCTGAACGACACCGAGCTGGCGACCTACGAGCGGCTGTACGAGCTGCTCTCGGCCGAGTTGGTGCGGCCCGACCTCGTGATCTACCTGCAGGCCCGGCTGCCGGTGATCCTCGACCGGATCGGCCGCCGCGGACGCGAGGTCGAGCGCCGGATCTCGCACTCCTACCTCGACGAGGTGGTCCGGGCCTACGACCACTTCTTCTTCCACTTCCGCGAGGCCCCGCTGTTGGTGGTCGACACCAACGACATCGACCCGGCCCACGAGGAGGCCCACTTCGAGGACCTCTTCAAGCGGATCGAGGCGATGGACCGGACCTCGGGGGTCGAGTATTACAAGCCACGCTGACCGCGTTCAGAAGCCAGGCTTGGCGCCCCCCCTCGACCCTGATACTGTGATCGGGAGCCGGAAGGCGCGGACCGCCGGGATCCTCGGGACCTGGACGGCGCCCCGCACCGGACCGGAGTGAACCACCGTTCGATGGTTCCCGTCCCTCGACCGAGCGATCGGCGGGGAGACGCGAGGACCCGCCATGACGCCATACCCGGAGGGCTCCGGCCCTCGTCCGTCCGATCCCGGCAAGATCACCGTTCCGGACGTGTCCCGCCGCAAGGGGGGGCCGCCGCTGGTCATGCTCACCGCCTACGACGCCCCCTCCGCCCGCGCGGCGGACGAGGCGGGGGTCGACCTGATTCTGGTGGGAGACTCGCTCGGGATGGTCGTGCTGGGGCTGCCCGACACGCTGCGCGTCGACCTGGAGGACATGGTCCGGGCCACGGCCGCGGTCCGACGGGTGCAGCCGCGCGCGCTCGTGGTCACCGACCTGCCGTACCTCAGCTACCACACCGGCGCGCGCGACGCGGTGCTCAACGCCGGCCGGCTGGTCCGTGAAGGGGGCGCCGAAGCGGTCAAGCTGGAGGGCGGGCGCAAGCGGCTCGAGGTCGTACGCGCGCTGATTGATGCCGAGATCCCGGTGATGGGCCACCTCGGCCTGACACCGCAGTCGCTGCACGCGATGGGCGGCTACCGCGTCCAGGCCCGCGCCGTGCCCGAGATCGAGCAGCTGCTCGACGACGCCCAGGCGCTGTGCGAGGCCGGGATCTTCGCGCTGGTGCTGGAGGGGGTGCCCTCCGACGTCGCCGGCCTGGTCACCGAGCGGGTGCCGGTGCCGACGATCGGAATCGGCGCCGGGGCCGGTTGCGATGGCCAGGTCCTGGTCTTCCACGACCTGCTCGGGATGACCAGCGGCCCGGCGCCGAAGTTCGTGCGGCGCTACGCCGACCTGCATGGCGCCGCGGTCGAGGCGATCCGCGCCTACGCCCGGGACGTGCGCGAGCGCACCTTCCCGGCCGCGGCCGAGTCCTACCGCCTGCCACGCGAGGCGGCGGCGGCGGTCGAGCGCCAGGCCCGGCGGCGGGCGCCGCGGGCCCGGGAGCTCTGACCATGGACCTCGTCCGGCGCGTCCAGGCGATGCAGGAGATGGCCCGCCAGGCCCGCGGGACCGGGAAGAAGATCGCCTTCGTCCCGACGATGGGAGCGCTTCACGACGGCCACCTCTCGCTGGTGCGGCGCGCGCGCGAGCTGGGGGACGTCGTCGTCGTATCGGTATTCATCAACCCGAAGCAGTTCGGGCCGGCCGAGGACTTCGCGCGCTACCCCCGCGACCTGGCCCGCGACGCCGACCTCTGCATCCAGGAAGGGGTCGACCACCTCTTTGCCCCCGAGCCGGACGAGATGTACCCGCCTGGCCACCGGACCTTCGTCGACATGGAGGGGCTGACGACGGTGCTGGAAGGGTCCGCGCGCCCGGGCCACTTCCGCGGCGTGCTGACGGTGGTGATGAAGCTGCTGCACGTCGTCAAGCCGCACTTCGCCTTCTTCGGCCAGAAGGACGCGCAGCAGGCCCTGATCGTGCGGCGGATGGTGAAGGACCTGAACCTCGACGCCGAGGTCGTGGTGGCGCCGACCGTGCGGCACGAGGACGGGCTGGCGCTCTCCTCGCGCAACGCCTTCCTCGGCCCGGCGGAACGGGCCGCGGCGACGGTCCTCTCGCGGGCCCTGGGCCGTGCGCGCCAGATGGTCGAGCGCGAGGACGTGCGCAGCGCGCGGGCGATCGAGGCGGCGGTGCGCGAGGTGCTGGCCGCCGAGCCTCGGGCCCGGATCGACTATGTCGCCGTCGTCGACGCGGAGACGCTCGAGCCGCGCGAGGAGATCACCGGCGAAACCCTCATCCCGCTCGCCGTTTTCCTCGGCGGCACGCGGCTGATCGACAACGCGCTCGTCCGGCCCCCGGCCGCTCCGCGGCCGCCGGCAGGAGACAAGGCATGAAGCGGTCCTTTCTCTTCGGCAAGGTGCATCGGGTCACGGTCACCGCGGCCGATCTCGAGTACGAAGGCAGCCTGACGCTCGACGCCGAGTTGATGGAGGCGGCGAACCTGCTGCCGTACCAGCGGATCGAGGTCTACGACGTGACGCGCGGCACGCGCTTTGCGACCTACCTGATCGAGGGGCCGCGGGGGGCGGGGGACTGCTGCGTCAACGGGGCGGCAGCGCACCTGGTCGAGGTCGGCGACAAGGTGATCGTCGCGGCCTACTGCGAGCTGGAGGACCGCGAGGTCGCGGGGCACCGGCCGCGGATCGTGCTGGTGGGGGAAGGGAACCGGCCTTACGCGATCAAGGACGCCGAGACGGCGTTTGCGAAGGTGCCTGTCCGGTAGTTGGTTCGCGCCGGGGCGGCGTTTGACTGGAAAGGGCCCCCGGTGAGTGGGTCGCAGGCTCCAACACTCACCGGGGGCCCCTTCCAGCCAAACGCCTCCGTTGCGGGCCCCGGGCGGCCGCGTTCGAGAGAGAGAAGAGAAGTCGATCCAGCGCGCCTGGGGCGTTCGGCCCGGCGACCGCTGCTGTGTTGCGGGCGAGCGTCGAAGTGCTCTTTCGTTCCGGCTTCTCGGGCGTTCCTGTGCGTTGCAAACGCCTCTCACCCCCTTCCGCTTTCTTGCCCTTCCCGCGCGTTGCGCGCACCGAGGGTGTGGAGGCGGAAGCCCCCCTGGCGAGTGTTGGAGCCTGCGACCCACCCGCCAGGGGGGCTTCCGCCTCCGCACCCGGTCGCTGGACCGCCCACGGAAGGGCAAAAAAACACGCCCCCACCACGATTGGTGGGGGCGCGCGGCGGCGCGTGGTCTTTGATGCGGGGGATCAGGTCTCAACCCGCGCTGCCGTCAGGGTCTCGCCGGCCGGCGGTGCTGGAACCCGGGTGGGGCACCGCCGGCAGGCCATGTCTGGCGTCGGCGGGCTTATCGGACGGTGGCCGGGGGGCTTGAGGGGGGCCGAAAAATCGAAAGGGCCCGGCGCATCGCCGGGCCCCCTCGTTCTCGAGAACTCTAGCTAGCTAGTGGGGCGCTCCGTCAGGGCTGGGACGGAGAGACCTGGCAGGCGCGGTAGCAGTTGTAGGCTGCGGTGTTCGCGAAGCTGACGCACCGACGCCAGTCGGACCGTGCGTTGTAACGCTTGATGTTCACATTGCGCAGGCACAGCCCGGCCGCGATCGGATCCGTCGGGTTGTTGTCGAGGCAGGCCTGAGCTTCCAGGTCCAACTCGGCGAGTCGGGCCGCGAGCTGGTTGTCGCAGGCGACCTTGTCCTGGTCGTACTGTTCGATGCACTGTGCGAGGCAATCTTCCTGCGCGGCCGCGGGGGCAGCCCAGCTCCCCACGAACGCTGCGATGAGCACGAGGCCCATCACCTTGATAACAGCTGCCGGACGCATCGTATTAAGCTCCTTTCCTCCAGGCGCAGGGGATTCCGGATGTCTTTGGTCGACCTGACAACTCCTCACCTCTCCTCACGGGCGGCTCTCAGGGCCCCGGACGCGATGTCCTTCGTGCCCGGCCAGGCTTCCAGTACCCCTCTCCCCTGCGCCCTGCCCTTCGGGGGCCGAGGTGTGCCCTGGATCCGCCCTTGGAATCCCGCGGGCCGACCCCGACCTTCCGGGCAGCTCGGAAGAAGGGGGACTGCTGGAGCGGGATTCCGACCTGACGGGCAGAAATAGACCCGGACTGCGAGGGGAAAGCAAGCAAAAAAACCGGGCAAGCGGCCAGACCGTGAGACACCGGCGGGAAGAAGCGAGCCGCGCGTAGCAGTTAGTCCGCCCCGGCCGGACCGGCGGTGACGGACCGTCGAGGGCGGGCCGGTGACCGGGTCGGTGACATGATCACGCGGCGGGTGCCGGAGCCTCCCGGACGATTTCGGTTCTGGTCGTCGGATTACGAAATCGGCCGGCATCTTCCGCACGACCTTTCCGGCGCGGTGGTCGATCCCACGCGGTGCGGCCGGCGGCGGCGCGGACCAATCAAAAACGACTCCTCGACCGCGGTCGGTCGCCGTATATACGGTCGCGCGGAATCCTCCACCTCGTCGGCATCGCCCCCCGAGCGGCCCGAAGGCGGGAGGTGTCTGTCACCAAGGAGGGTGTGGATGGCACGGATCACGAGTCGGCTCGCGCTTGGGGCGGCCGGGGTCGCGCTCGCCCTGGCGGGCGGCCTCCCTGCGGCGGCCCAGTCCCCCAAGTCTCCCGACGCGAAGGTCGAAGCCCCGCTCCCGGGGGCCTTGTCCAGCAACATCGTCGACGCCGCCAGCGTCGATCTGAAGAGCGAGCGGGCCTACTCGGCCTACATTCGGCGGCGCTACTTCAACGGCCACGAGGCCGTCTTCAACGTGTCGGTCAACCAGGGCGCGACCTGGCGCGACGCCGACCAGCGGGTCAGCACCAACTTCGCACCCGGGTCGATCGACGGCGACATGCAGCTGGCGATTGCGCGGTCGGCAGGCGACCAGTTCGTCCACGTCCTGTTCGCGAACCGGAACTTCGACAACGGCGACTTCTATGTCGTCTCCTCGAGCGACCGCGGGGAGACCTTCAGCAACCCGCTGAACTTGGCCCTGCTCTACGCCCCCCCGGGGTCGCTGCCGCTCTCCTACGGCCACACCCTGCTGGCGGTGCCGGGCGGGAAGGCTTACGTCATCTGGCACGACGAGAGCGAGGGGAGCGGGCTGGGGCTCAACTCGGTCTACCTGCGCGCCACGAGCAACGGCGGCGCGAGCTGGGCGGCCAAGAAGAAGCTGAACGTCGTCGACTTCTCGGCGCAGGTCGAGCGGGCGACCGAGGTCACCGCCTGCGCCGACAACAACCGGCGCGTCCACGTCGCCTGGAAGGACAAGCGCCACCCGACGCCTTCGAACGTCGGGACCTATCCCGGTCGGATCCTGTTCCGCGCCTCGGCCGACGACTCGGCCACCTTCGGTCCGGAGCGGAAGCTCGACAGCGGCGACACGGCCCCGGCCGGGACCGAGTCCGAGCTGCCGAAGCTGGCCTGCTTCGGCAACGCGACCGCGGGGACCGTGGCTGCGGCCTGGCAGGATCAGCGCGGCGGCGACTGGGACGTCTACTTCAACATCTCGCGCGACGGCGGCACGACCTGGCTGGCGAGCGACCTGCGGATCGACGCGGCGGCCCCGGCCGGGTCGAACGCCAGGGCGCCGAAGCTGGTCGCGACGCAGTCCCCCGAGCGCTTCTACCTGGCCTGGGAGGACTCGCGGCACGGCGGCCGGGACCTGTACTTCACGGTCAGCTCCGGTCGGCTCCTGGGATCTCTTGGCGAGCGGCCTCAATGTGACGCTCGTCTTCGCCGACAACCGCAATGCCGCCAGCGGCGTCACCGCCCGCGACATCTTCGCGGTCGAGTCGAAGGACGGCGGGATCACCTTCCTGCCGGAGCGGCGGCTCGACCTGGGCTCGCAGCCCGGTGCGGCGAACAGCGTGAACGTCGTCGCCTCGGCCTCCGGGGCCTCCTACCTGGCCGTCTACCCTGACTACCGCGACAACCCGACCAAGTCCAATCCCTACGGCAACGGCGTGGGGCAGGCGATCGACCCCAACGACCCCGACGCCGACGGGATCCCGAGCTCGCGCGACAACTGCGACAACTATCCGAACGTCAGCCAGGTCAACATCGACTTCGATCGCTTAGGCGACCTGTGCGATCCGTTCCGCACCGATCCCGACAACGACATCGACAGCGACGGCTTCCCCTCGACGATCGACAACTGCCCCGATCGGGGGAACCTGTTCCAGGAGAACGCCGACGGCGACAGGTACGGCGACATCTGCGATTTCTGCCCCTCGACCGTCGAGGCCGTGACGAGGGACCTCGACGGCGACGGCACCGGTGACGCCTGCGATTCCGACGTCGACAACGACGGCCAGGCCAACGGGGCGGATCCCGACGACGACGGCGACGGCACGCCCGACGCCTCGGACAACTGCGATTTCGTCCCGAACGCCCGGCAGCTCGACGAGAACACCGACGGCGAAGGCGACGACTGCGACACCAACGACCTGATCGTGCAGAACGTCCGCGCACGCTTCGTGGCCGGACGGCAGGCCCGGCTGGAGTGGGAACTGGAAGAGGCGGCGCAGTCCTACAACGTGTACTTCGGGCTGGCCGAGCGGCTGCAGACCGGGCACCCCGGCTACTGCTACCGGCCGCAGGCCGCCGTGAACCGGGCCTACCTGTCGGACGATCCCGAGCCGGGGGGGATCTTCTGGTACCTCGTGACGGCCCGCGACGCCACGACCGAGGGGAGCGCCGGGCGCCGCTCGGACGGCACCCCGCGCCCGAAGCCTTCGCCGTGCGACGTCGCGGCGGCCAGCGACTGGGACCAGGACGGTGTCGGGAACGCGCTCGACAACTGCCGCTTCGACGCCAACGGCAGCCAGGCCGATCTCGACCGCGACGGGCGCGGCGACGCCTGCGATCCCTTCGCCGGCGACCCCACCGACGACGCCGGCGACCGCGACGGGGTGGGGGCGAACGTCGATAACTGCCCGTTCGTGGCCAACTCCTCGCAGGCGGACGGGGACGCGGATGGCGTCGGCGACGCCTGCGACCTGTGCCCCGCCGCGGCCGACCCGTTCCAGCGCGACGAGGACGGGGACGGGCTGGGTGACGCCTGCGACCCCGACGCCGACGGCGATGGTCTTCCCAACGCGACCGACCTCGACGACGACGGCGACGGCGTCCCCGACAGCTCCGACAATTGCGTCCTGGGCGCCAACGGCCGGCAACTCGATCGCGACGCCGACGGGATCGGCGACGCCTGCGACGCGGACGACGGCGAGATCAACGGGCTGACGGTCGAGCTCGGCGCGCCGGACCGGCTGCTCTGGAGCCGCGAGCAGGGGGCGTCGAGCTACTCCATCTACAGCGACCTGACCCTCTCGCTGGGCGGCGCGGTCTATGGGCAGTGCTACCGCCCGGGCACGCCGGTGCCGTTCACCGACGCGCTCGAGCGCCCGGCGCCGGGGACGTCACGCTGGTACCTCGTGACCGGCTTCTTCGGCGGGACGCAGGGGAGCGCCGGCCGGACCAGCGACGGGACCGAGCGGCAGGTCCCCAGCGGCTGCCCGTAGGGACGGGCCGCCGGGCCGGGGCGGCGCGCCGGGTTGCGCCCCGGGACCGACTCGGGGGAACCTTTCGCGGACGCTCCGCGGAGGGTTCCCTCATGGCCGGGTCGCCGCGCGACCAGAATCTCCACCTCCAGTGCCCGCTCTGCCGCAGCCGACTGACCGTCGACCGCGAGACCGGGGCCGTAATCGACGCCACCGCGCCGGCGGGGTCCAGGAAGGACTTCGAGGACGTGCTCGGCGACCTGAAATCGGCCGACCAGCGCCGCGAGGAGGACTTCTCCCAGGCCTTCAAGGTCGAGAAGAAGCGGACCGAGCTGCTTGACCGCAAGTTCGAAGCGGCCAAGGAGAAGGCCGAGAAGGACCCGAAGAAGCGGATCAACCCGATGGACTACGACTGATGGGGCGCGGGCGATGATCCGCCCGGCGCGCCCGCGGGGGACCCGGTGAAGAGCTTCCGCCGCGAGTTGACGATGAACGTCCCGGCGCGGATGGACTTCGTCAGCATCCACCGCGAGGTCGAGCGGGCCGTGGCCGACAGCGGCATCGCGGAGGGGCTGTGCCTCGTCAATGCGATGCACATCACGGCCAGCGTCTTCATCAACGACAACGAGTCCGGGCTGCACGAAGACTACCGGCGCTGGCTCGAGCAGCTCGCGCCGTTCGACCCGAGCCCGGAGCGCTACCGCCACAATCGCACCGGGGAGGACAACGCCGACGCGCACCACAAGCGCCAGGTGATGGGGCGCGAGGTCGTGGTGGCGGTCACCGGCAGCCGGCTCGACCTGGGGCCGTGGGAGCACATCTTCTACGGCGAGTTCGACGGCCGCCGGCCCAAGCGCGTGCTGATCAAGATCGTCGGCGCATGAGAGTCCCCGCGCTGCGCCGATCCCGGCCCGGGACCGCCCTCGCGCTCGCTGCGGCGCTGGTCGTGCCGGGCTGCACGCGGGGGCCGGCCTCCGACGTCCAGTCGCTCTACGACGCCGAGCGCGAGAACCGCCTCGACGCCGAGCTGCTGGCGACGGCGCTCGAGGACCGCTCGCCGGAGGTCCGCGTCACCGCGGTGGCGATGCTCGGGCGGCTCGGGCTGCCGGACGGGGTCGCGCTGCTGGCGCGCGCGGCACGCGATCCCGACCCGGGCGTGCGCGTCACCGCCGCCGCCGCGCTGGCCCGCTTTCGGCGCGCCGACACCGCGCCGATCCTGGCCGAGCTGGTGATCGACCCGGTGCCCGTCGTGCGGCGCCGTGCCGCCCAGGCGCTGGCCGACATCGCACCGGCCGAGTCGCTTCCGGCCCTGATGACGGCGATGCGCGACAGCGACCCGCTGGTGCGGCGCGAGGCCGCTCGCGCGCTGGCGGCGATCGCGTCGCCCTTGGCGGCCGATCCGCTGATCGCGGCGTCGGGGGATCCCGACCCGGAGGTGCGCGCTGGTGCGGCCCGGGCGCTGGGTGCGGTCCGCGAGGAGCGGGCGCGCGAGGCGCTCTTCGTGCTGTCCCGCGACGGCAACCCCCTGGTGCGCGGCGCCGCCTCCGAGTCGCTCGTCCGGCTCGGGGTCGGGCCGCTCGACGCCGACGCCTTCGCGGCCGTCCCCGCGCCGGCGGCGCCCGCCCCGGCGCCCGCGCGCCGGCCGCCGGCACCGACGGTTCCGATCGAGCCGCCCGTCGCCCCGGAGGAGGAGATCATCCCCGACATCGGCCCGCCGCCGGGGACGCCCCCCGGCGGCCCCTGACTTGCGCCCGGGGCCCCCCGGACCAACAATCGACCGGGGGCAGTCGATCCCCAAATACCTCCTACGACGGCTCCGGCAGCGACCGGGGCCTTTCGCGGCCCTCCATCCCGGTGCGGCCAGCTCAATTCCCTTCGGGGACATCGGTTCTGGACAAGACGGTGAGTCGTCTGCTAGCCTCCCAGCAGTCGGTGCGAGTGAGCCGATGGTCGCGGCCCTTTCTGGCGGTCGCGGCGATTCCTCTGGGATTCGTTCTCGGTTGCGGGGTGGCGCCGGACTCTTCCAGCGTCCCATCGCACAGCCCCGCCGGGAGACTCGACGCTTCACGGGACGCGACGGTCCCGCTACCGGCACCTCCTCCGGGGGGTCCCGGCTCCATCGCCCGCGCGGAGCGAGTGCGGCAGCTGGGCCAGGCGCCCGGCGCGACCGCGGCCGTTCTCGCGGCGGGGCTCGATGATCCGGATCCGCTGGTGCGGGGTTGCACGGTGCACGCGCTGCTGCACCTGAACCCGGACGACGTGGGAGCACGGTTGCTCGAAAGCAACGGACGCTGGTCCGCGGAGCGGACGCTGCTCGCCGGCGAAATCGCCGGGCGGGCCGCGGCGTGGCCCCTGCGCCAGGCGCTCGTGGAGCGTGTCTGCGCCGCCGCGGCGGGCGAACGCGATGCGCTGCTGCGCGCTCAGGCCGCCGCGGCATGCGTGCGCACCGCCGGCGCAGCGCGGGCGGCGGCGTTCGTGGACGACGCGGATTGGACAGTTCGGGCCCGCGTGGGGGCGGTGCTCGCCGCGCTGCCGCCGTCACAGGACAGACAGGATGCCCTCGCTCGGCTCGCGTCCGACCCGCACCCTACGGTGCGCGGCCTCGCGGCCCGCGCGGGATGAACGACACCGGGAGCGAGATCCCGGACAGGATGGCCAGGTGAACCAGGAATCAGGCAAGGGCTTCGCGGAAAAGAAGGGTGGTTTCAAGCGTCGCCGTCGCCGTCGCCGCCCGGACGGGAACGGCGGACAGCGCGCGGCGGAAGGAACGGCGGCCGCCGTCGCCGAGGGGACCCCCGAGTCCAGCAACTCCGAGCCGCTCGAGGCGCACGGGGTGCTCGAGGTCCTGCCGGAAGCGTACGGCTTCCTGCGCACGCAGAAGGCCAACTACCTGCCGCGCCCCGACGACATCTGGGTTGCGCCCGACATCATCCGCGACCGCAGGCTCGAGGAAGGGGTCGAGATCCGGGGCCTCGCGCGTCCGACCGGGCGGCGCGGCCCGGCCCTGTACGAGATCCTCGAGATCAACTCCAGCCCGCCCGAGGCCTGGGAGAGCCGGCGCCACTTCGCGGACCTCACCGCGACCTCACCCGAGGAGGTCGTGCGCCTCGAGACCGGCCGCGAGCCGATCGAGCCGAGGGTTGTCGACCTCGTCGCGCCGATCGGCAAGGGGCAGCGCTGCCTGGTCGTGGCGCCCCCGAAGGCGGGCAAGACGACGCTGCTGCAGCAGGTCGCCCACGCCGTCGCGGTCAACCATCCCGACATGCACCTGATCGTGCTGCTGATCGACGAGCGCCCGGAGGAGGTCACCGACTGGCGCCGCCGCGTGCCGAACGGCGAAGTCATCGCCTCCAGCTCGGACGAGATGGCGCGCAACCACGTCTCCGTCGCCGAGATCGTGCTCGAGCGTGCCAAGCGGCTGGTGGAGTCGGGCAAGGACGTGCTGATCCTGCTCGATTCGCTGACCCGGCTGGCGCGGGCCTACAACGTCGAGCAGCGCGGCTCCGGCAAGATCCTGACCGGCGGCATCGACTCCCGCACGCTCGAGAACCCGCGCCGCTTCTTCGGTGCTGCGCGGCGCTGCGAGGAAGGCGGATCGCTGACGATCATCGCCTCCTGCCTGGTCGACACCGGCTCCAAGATGGACGAGATCATCTTCCAGGAGTTCAAGGGGACCGGGAACACCGAGATCGTGCTCGACCGCAAGCTGTTCGAGAAGCGCGTCTTCCCCTGCATCGACATCCATCAGACCGGCACGCGCAAGGAGGAGAAGCTGCTCAAGGAGTGGACCCCCAAGGTCCACCTGCTGCGGCGCGCGCTCTCCACCATGAGCGCGGTCGACGCCGTCGAGGCGCTCCTGAAGAAGCTGGCGGCCTTCGAGACCAACAACGACTTTCTCTCGAGCCTCGGTGCGCCGGCGCGGACCAGCACGTAACGGGCCGGCACGGAGGCCGGCCCCTACGGTTTCTGGAGGAAGGCCAGCTGGCCGCAGGCGGCGAAGGCGTCCTTGCCCCGCGAGCGGCGGACCGTTCCGACGACGCCAGCCGCGGAGAGGACGCGCAGGAAGAACTCCAGACGCGCCTCGGGTGAAGGGCGGAAGGGGAGTGCCGGGGTCGGGTTGAACTCGATCAGGTTGACCTTCGCGCCGGCCCGCCGCGCCAGCTTCGCCAGCTTGTGCGCCAGCTCGGGCGCATCGTTCACTCCGTCGAGCATCACGCACTCCAGCGTCGGCTCGTCGCGCCGCCCCTCGCCGAACTCCCGCACCGCGTCGGCCAGCTCCTCCAAGGCGACCGTACGCGCGACCGGCATCAGGCTGCGCCGCACCTCGGCATCGGCAGCGACCAGCGAGACGGCGAGCCGCGGCACGACCGGCTCCTGCGCCAGCCGGCGGATCCCCTTGGGCAGCCCGACCGTCGAGACCGTGATCCGGCGCGGCCCCAGCCCGAAGCCGCGCTCGTGGGTCAGGATCCGCAGCGCCGCCAGCACGTTCTCGACGTTCTGCAGCGGCTCGCCCATCCCCATGAAGACGATGTTGTACTCGCCGGCCGGCGTGCCCGTTTCCGCCAGCAGCGCCGCGACCTGGCCGACGATCTCGCCGGGATCGAGGTTGCGCGTGAAGCCCAGCTTCGCCGTCATGCAGAAGGCGCAGCCGAAGCCGCATCCGACCTGGGAGGAGATGCAGAAGGTCATCCGCTCCTCGGCCGGGATCGCGACCGCCTCGACCTGCCCCCCTTTCGGCAGCTCGAGCACGAACTTGACCGTCCCGTCGGACGCGGCGTGGCGCGCGGCGACACGCGGGGGGAGCGGTGCGAAGCGCGCGGCGAGTTCGGCCCGGAGGGCCTTCGGCAGGTCGGTCCAGGCCGAGGGGTCGGTCACCCGGCGCGCATAGAGCCAGGCGAAGACCTGGCGGGCCCGGAATCGCGCCGGGTCGAGCGGGGCAAGGAGCGCCGCGAGGGCCTCTTCCTCCAGGCCGTAGAGGTTGACGGGGACGGGACCGGCGGCGCGCATCGGCCGATTCTCGCGGCCCGGCTCGGGCGACGCCAGCGCGCCCGGGCCCGGGTTGACGCGCCGCCGGACCGGGGCTAGCTTGCAACGCTTTGCGTTGGCTGGCTGGCGGAGGAAGGGATGCGGAAGGACCAGGGGCTGTTTCTCGCGGCCGGCGTCGTGCTCGGGATCGTCGCCGGGCTCGTTTTCGGATACGTCCTGTTCGGCGGAGGCGGAACCGCCGCCCCGGCCCAGGCCGCCCAGGCCGCGCCGCAGGGCGCCTCCCCCGGGATGGGCGGCGGCGGCGGGCAGGCCGGCGGCTCGCCCTCGTTCGAGGAGTTGCGTGCCCGCCTCCAGAAGGACCCCAGCGACGTCCCGGCGCTGGTCGCGCTGGGCGATTTCCTGCTGCAGCAGCAGGCCGTGCCCGAGGCGATCTCGCACTACGAGCGCGCGCTGGCCGGCGATCCTGGCAACGCGCAGATCATGGGTCGCGTCGCCGTCGCGTACCGCGCCGCACGCCAGCCGCAGAAGGCGCTCGAGATGGCGATGAAGGTGCTCGACACCGACCGCAACGACGCGCAGGCCGCCGCACTGGTGTTCGACGTCGCGCTGCACGGCGCGGGCGACCTGGACGCCGCCGCGCGCGCGCTGGCCGAGTTCCAGCGACGCGCCCCCGGAGCCCCGGTCGCCGGCCAGATGCAGGCCGATCTGGAGACCACGCGGAAGATCGTCCAGGACGGGAAGGCCAAGCCCGACGACTTCGACGCGCAGTCGAAGGCCGGCAACTTCTATTACGACACCGGTCAGTGGGCGCTCTCGGAGGCGGCCTACCGCCGCGCCCTGGTGGTCAACCCGCTGGCAGCCGGCGTGATCACCGACCTCGGCTTCGTGGTTTCGCAGCAGGGCCGCGGCCCCGAGGCGCTCCAGCTGTTCGAGCGCGCCCTCTCCGCCAACCCGCAGCAGTGGCAGGCGGCACTCAACGCGACCGTGATCGCGCTGGACATGAAGGACACCGCCTCGGCCAAGCGCTGGCTGGAGACTCTGAAGAAGGTCAAGCCGGACGACCAGAACATCCCCCACCTCCAGGAGCGCCTGGCCCAGGCCGGCGGCTGACCGGCGGCCGGCGGCCGCGCGCGGAGGCACCGTGGCGATCCTCCGGTTCGTCCTGCTCACGATCCTGGTGCTGGTCGTGCTGAGGCTGGTCCGGTTCGCTCTGGCCCCTCCCCGCCGTCCCGCCGGCCGGTCCGCCCCTCCCCCCCGCACCCTCCCCGAGGCGCTGGTCCAGGACCCCGTCTGCGGGCTGCGTCTGCCAGCGAGCCGGGCCGTCCGGGACGGGGAGGCGTTCTTCTGCTCGGAGGACTGCCGGCGGGCCTCCCGGGGCCGATAGGCCGTTTCCTGCTGTTCGTTGCCGTCCTCCGCCGCCGCGACCTACATTCGCCGGGGGGGGTGTGGACGGATGACAGCGTGAGCCAGAGCACCTACACGGAAGAGATCGCCGATCTGCTGCGGCAGGCCGAGGAGACGTTCCGAGGGGGCGACCCTGAGAGCGCCCGGATGATCTTCGAGGCCGTGCTTCAGATCGACCCGGACAACGATGCCGCCCTCGCCGGGATCGAACGGGCGGCTCCCGCCCCCCCCGAGCCGGTCGCCGGGGGCTTCGACCTCCGCCTGGACTTCGAGCAGGCCGCCGCGGCTCCCGCGCCGGCGCGCCGACCGTCCGCCCCGCCGCCGCCCGCCGCTGCGCCGCCCCGTCCGGCTCCGCAGCCGGAGGCGATCGTCGACCTCCTCGAGGCAGCGGAGTTGCTTCCGGAGGAAGAGAGAGAGCCGTTCGGTGGCGAGGGCCCGCAGCCCGCTGCGACGGGGGCTCCGGAACGGGAGGCCGCGAAGCTGGCTCAGCAGGCCCGTCGGCACCTGTTCCAGGGGGACCTCGCCCGCGCCACGGAGATGGCCTCGCGGGCGCTGGCCATGCACGAGGGGTGCGACGGCGCACAGGATGTGCTGGAGGAGGCTCGCGCCGAGGCGTCGCGCCGTGCGGCGACCGCCGAGCACCTGCTCTCCGACGCGATCTCCGCGATCGAGCGCGGGTCCGCCTCGCAGGCGATCCCGATGCTCCAGCAGGTCCTTGGCCTGGCGCCCGAGCACCCCGAAGCGCTGGAGTGGCTCGCCCGGGCCCGCCAGTCGATCCAGGAAGGGCGGCACCCGCACGGCGCCGCCCCCGCGGCCAGCCCGACCCCGGGCTTCACGCCCACCTCGCTCGCGCCCCCGCGACCCGCCCCGACCGGTCCGGTTGCCGGCCCCACGGCCGCCCCGACCGCGACGCCGACCCCGGCCGAGCCGGGCGCCGCTGCGCGCCACGAGATGGGGTTCCAGTCGAACGCCACCCCCGACCCGACCACCGGGCCGATCGCGGCCCCCGGCAGTGCGGGCCGCTACGCCGCCGGCGTGGCCCGCGAGCGGGCGCCCGTCGACACGCCCCTCGCCGTCACCGCGGCGACCAAGCCGCCCCGCGCGCCGATCGCCGTTGCCGGGACGGCCGCGGGAGACACCGCGGCCGCCGAACCCACCGCGCCTGAGCCGCCGGTCATCCCCCCGCCGCCGGTGCCGCGCCCGGCCAACGCGCCCGCTGCGGCGCGCCCGCTCAGGGGGAAGGCCGCGAAGGTCGCGAAGGCCGGGCGGGGCCGTCGCCTCCTGCTACCGCTCGCGGCGCTCGCGGTCCTCACCCTGCTCGGGGGCGGGGGATGGTGGATGGGCGACGCCCTCGGATGGTGGGGCAGCGACGCCGGGTCGGCGCAGGCCGCCGACGATCCGGCGAAGGCCCGACCCAGGAAGCCGGCGCCCGCGCCCGCGGCCCCCCGGCTGACGAAGGCCGACGTGCCGAGGCTTCTGGTCGAGGCGAAGCTCGCGGTCGCGCGCGGCGACGAGAAGACGGGCTTCGCGCTGATCCGCCAGGCGGCGCAACTCGACCCGGCGCACGCCGAGGCGAAGACGCTCGCGGCCAAGGTCGAGCACGCGACCGCCTCGCGGGCCGAGGCGGACGACCGGCACTCCCAGCTGGTCCGAAGCCACGGCGAACACGACTTCGCCTCAGTGCTGCGCATCCTCTATCGGCTGCCGAAGGACGAGCAGCCCGCCGACTTCAACCGCGCGATCGCCAACGCGTCGTTCAACCTCGGGCTGCAGATGATGCGCGGCGGCGACCCGTACGGTGCGCGCGAGTACCTGAAGGACGCGCTCGAGCGCCGCCCCGGCGACGCCGAGACCAAGCGCCTGCTCGAGCTCGCGAAGCAGTACCGCAACCGGGAGCGGGACGACGTCTACTTCAAGGCGCTGGCGGAGATGCAGTTCCGGCCGCTGGAGTGACGCGGTGGGCCGGCCGGGCCCCCGGCCCGGCCGCGCGCCTCAATGCCGGAAGTGCCGGCGGCCGGTGAAGAGCATCGCCAGCCCCAGCCGGTCGACGGCCGCCACGACCTCCTCGTCGCGGATGCTTCCACCGGGCTGGATCACCGCGGTCACGCCCGCCCGCGCCGCTTCCTCGACCCCGTCGGGGAACGGGAAGAAGGCGTCCGAGGCCATCACCGAGCCGCGCGCCTCCTCGCCCGCCTTGACGACCGCGATCCGCACCGAGTCGACGCGGCTCATCTGTCCGGCTCCGATGCCGACCGTGCGGTTGTCCTTCGCCAGGACGATCGCGTTGGAGCGGACGTGGCGGCAGATCCGCCAGGCGAACCGCAGCGCCGCCCACTCCTCCTCGGTCGGGGCGCGGCGCGTGGCGATCCTCACCTCGTCGAGGCTGTCGTCGGAGTCCCACTCCTGGAGCAGGTAGCCCCCCGAGACGCGGCGCACGTCGAGGCCGGGCCGGCCCGCCCGGGCCCCGCCCAGCTCCAGCACGCGCAGCTTCTTCTTCTTTCGCAACGCCTCGCGCGCCTCGGCTGTGTAGCCGGGGGCGATCACCCCTTCGAAGAAGGTCTCGCCCAGCGCCAGCGCGGCGTCCTCGTCGACCGTCCGGTTGAAGGCGACGACTCCGCCGTAGGCGCTGACCGGGTCGGCATCGCGCGCCAGCCGGAACGCCTCCGCCGCGTCCTCGCCCACGGCGGCCCCCGACGGATTGTTGTGCTTGACGACGACGCAGCCCGGACCGTCGAGCGACGAGACCGCGGCGAAGGCGGCGTCGAAATCGAGCAGGTTGTTGAACGACAGCTCCGAGCCGTGGAGCTGCGCGGCGTGCGCGAGCGTCGCCCCGTTCCCCTGGACCTCCGCGTAGAAGGCGGCCTTCTGGTGCGGGTTCTCGCCGTAGCGCAGGTCCTGGATCTTGTCGACCGTCAGGCTGATCTTCTGCGGGAACGGCGAGTCGGCCGCGCGGCGCGTGCCGTCGGGCTCCAGCTGCGCCATGAAGGTGTAGACGGCGCTGTCGTACGAGGCGGTGTGCTGGAAGGCCTTGCGGGAGAGCGCCAGCCGCGTCGCGTCGGACAGGCCGCCGTGCTCGCGGATCTCGTCCACCACCGCGCCGTAGTCTGCCGGGTCGACGACGACTCCGACGTCGCGGAAGTTCTTGGCCGCGGCGCGGACCATCGTCGGGCCGCCGATGTCGATCATCTCGATGATCTCGCCCAGCCCGATCCCCTCCATCCGGGCGGTCATCTCGAACGGGTAGAGGTTGGCCACGACGAGGTCGATCGGCTCCGCGCCGAAGGCCGCGAGGTCTTTCTGGTGCCGCGGGTTGTCGCGCACCGCCAGGATCCCGGCGTGGACCTTGGGATGCAGCGTCTTGACCCGGCCGTCGAGCATCTCGGGCGTGCCCGTGACCTCCGAGATCCGGCGGATCGGCAGGCCGGCCTCGAGCAGCATCCGGGCGGTCCCCCCGGTCGAGAGGATCTCGATCCCCGCATCGTGCAGGGCGCGGGCGAGATCGACGACGCCGTACTTGTCGTAGACCGAGATCAGCGCACGGCGGACGGCGGTGCGGCGGGTAGCGGGGGCGCCGGACGGGGTATTCATCGGGCTGACTCCTGGCGGCTGGGGGAGGGAGGGCCGCCGGACGGGGGTACGAACGGATTATGGACGAGTCCGGGCTCGAGATGGGGGGTGCCCGCCAGGTCGCCGTGGACGCGCCACCAGGCGTAGAGCCAGGCCTTGGCAGTCGCGCCGAGGGCCAGGGAGGCCTCCAGCGAGGCCGCGGCGAAGGCGACCGACCGCTCATCAAAATCCTGCGCGCTGCGCTGGCGCCCCTCCGGGTAGTAGCTGCGGGCGATCGCGTCCGCGTCGCGCCGGGCCGCGGCCGCCGTGCGCCGCGCGAACGCGAGCGCGTCGCGCTTGGCGAGGTCGTCGTCGGCCCAGCCGGGGAAGGTCAGCCGCACCTTGGGGAGCACCTTCTCGACGTAGAGCGCGAACTCCCGGTAGTACGACGCCTCGCGCGGGTCGTCCGGGCCGGAGTTGAGCGCGAACGAGAGGTCGGCCGCGGCGTGCGCCACCCGGCCGAGCGCCTGCGCAACATCCGCCATCCGCTCGCGGCGGTCGATCATCGCCACCGTCTCGTTGATCGCGGCGGCGAGCCGGGCCTCGGCGTCGCCTGGCGCCGCCCCGTGAGCGCCGGTCCCGTTGCACTGCTCCATCCCCTCGAGCGCCCCCTGCAGCAGCCGCTGCTGGTGCTTGCGGAGCTGTCGCGCCAGGGACGGGGGCATTAGCGAGATCGCGCGCTTGACCAGTTCGCTCCGGGTCGCCGGGGAGAAAGCGGCCGCCGGGGGTGGCGCCAGCAGGGCGAGGGACAGCGCGGCGGCCATCACGGCGAGGGCAGGGCGGCGGCAGGGGGGCATGGTCGCTCCGGAGGCGGGCATTCTAATCGGGGACAGCTACCGTAAGTCTGTAAGCCGCGAATTCCGGGGACAGCTACCGTAAGCCGGTAAGCCGAGAAGAACGGGCACAACGGCCGTAACTCGGTGAGCCGAAAGCAACCGAGCCAGCGGTCCTCGGCTTACTGACTTACGGTAGCTGTCCCCGATTTCCCGATGACTGACCCAGCTTACCGACTTACGGTAGCTGTCCCCGATTTCCTAGCGCACCGGCTCGACCTGGGAGCGGGCCGAGTTCGCGCCGGTGAAGACGCGCATCAGATCGTCGAGCAGCGCCGACGGGGCGTCGCCCGCCGCGAGCCGGTCGTGGAAGCGCTGCAGCCCCTCGAAGAGCAGGATCTGCGAGCCGGCGAAGATGTCGGCGGGGTGGTCGGGGAAGACGCTCACGCGGAAGACCGGCAGGTCGTTGAAGGTGGCGATCACGTAGCCGGGCCCGCTGCGCCAGCCGACCAGCTCCGCCCCGCCCGCCGGAAGCGTGACGCTGAACGAGGGCCGGCCCAGGCAGCGGCGCATCGCCTCCCGAGCCTCGTCCGTGCCGGCCGGGGATTCGAGCAGGAACGTGGCCTCGACCAGCTTCTCGCCGTCGTGGAAGAAGAAGTCGCCGTCCAGCACGGGCAGGCCCGCTGGGCCCCGGAACGAGGCCGCGCCCAGCGCGTCGGCCGCGGTCATCCCGAGGTGGACGTAGCGCTCGCGGTGGGAGCGCAGCTCGCCGCGGACCTCGGCCGCGGTGACGCGTGCAACCTGGGACATCGACGCGCCGAGTTCGAGGTGGAACGGCACCAGCGGGTCGCGGGCGGCTTCGGGGAGCCGCGCGCCGGCGGCGGTGAGATCGGTCAGCGGCGAACGGGGGACGGGGGAGGTCGTCCCGGCAGCAGCCGTGCCGGAGGCCAGCGCCCCCGCCACGGCCAGAGCGATCAACCTGTGGACCCGCGCGCTCGCTGCGTACACCCTTGGCCTCCTGGCGGCGATCTCCCCGATCGCCGACCGGCCCCCGCAAGCTACGGGCAATCGCCTGGCGCGCAACGCGCAAATCCCGCGCCGGCCGCGCGGAAAGGCGCCGGACGGCCGCGAACGGAGGCGTCCGGCTTGGTCCCGGCGCCGGGACGCGGCACAATCCCCGGCGAAGGAGCCGCCATGAACGCCCGCCCCCCGCGCCGCCTCCTGCCCGCCCCGGTCGCACTCGCCGCCGCCCTGCTCGGCGGACTCGCCGCGCCCTGCGCGGCCGAGGTGCCGGACGGCACGGCTGCCGCCGCGGCGCCGGGCACGCCCGGACGGATCGCGGTCTCGCTGCTGGACCGCGCCGAGGTCGTCTTCCTGGACACCGGCGGCCAGATCGTCGGGCGCGCACCGACCGCGCACGGGCCGCGCGGGCTGGCGCTGTACGGCGGCCGCCTCTACGCCGCGGCCCGCGGGGTCGAAGACATCCCCGGCTCGACGATCGCCGAGATCGACTCGGTGCGGATGCTGAAGCTGCGCGACATCTCGGCCTGCGCGCGCTGCGCCCCGCGCGCGCTGGCCTTCGACGCGAATGGAACGATGTGGCTCAGCGCGCAGGCGCACAACGCGGTCTACGTCATGCGCCCGCCGTACGACGCGCCGCTGGGCTCGATCGTCGTGGCCTGGGGCTGGCCGACGGAGATCGTTTCGCTGGCCGGGCGCGAGGCCGTCGCGGTCGCGTTCCGGGGCACCGCCAGCGCGGGCGTGCTCGACACGAAGCTCGCGACACCGGTCGAGCTGGGCCCGACGCCGGAGGTGGTGGCGGCCCGGCCGGGCAGCGCCGAGGCGTGGTTCGCGCTCAACCCCGCCGGCCAGCTGGCCGCGGTCACGCTGCCCGAGGGCGGGACGCCGGCGGCCGAGCGCTTCGGGACGGTCCCGTTCCCGCAGGGGATCGCGTTCACGCCCGACGGCCGCCGGGCGCTCGTGACCAGCGGCGGCGCGAAGGCGCTGCTTGTCTTCGACGCCACGACCCGCGCCGAGAGCGGCCGGCTGGCCTTCGAGTCCGCGCCGCGCGAGGTCGCGGTCAGCCCGGACGGGACCCGCGCCGCGCTCTACTTCCCGGAAACCAAGCGGATCGCGATCGTGCGGCTCGACGGATCGGAGCCGGTCCGCGAGAGCGAGTTCGTACTGTCCGGCACGCCCGGCGACCTGCTCTGGATTCCCTGAACGGGGCCTCCCGCCCGCCGCGACGCCACACCACGCCACCGGAGGTGCTCCTCCCATGTGCGGATTCCTCGGGATCATCGGAACCGAAGACCCGGTGCGCGAGGTCCACGACGGGCTGCTCGCGATCCAGCACCGCGGGCAGGACGCCGCCGGGATCGTGACCTGGAACGGCCGGTTCCACCTGCGCAAGGCGATGGGCCTGGTGCGCGACGTCTTCACGCCCGAGACGATGGCCGGCGTCGGCGGCGAGTACGCGATCGGTCACGTGCGCTATCCCACCGTGGGAGCCGGCGGCGTGGAGGACGCGCAGCCGTTCGTCGCCACGCACCCCTTCGGGATCGCGATGGCGCACAACGGCAACGTCGCCAACTACGCGGACCTGAAGCACCACCTGCAGGAGCGGGTCCGGCGCCAGTTGCTCTCGAGCTGCGACGTCGAGGTGATCCTCTCGGTCTTCGCCGACGCGCTGGCGCGGCAGAGCGCGGGGGGCGCGTTCTCGACCGAGGTCTACTGGGCGGCCGTGGCCGAGGTCTTCGCCCAGGTCAAGGGGGCCTACTCGGTCGTCGGCTTCATCGCCGGCGAGGGGCTCTTCGCCTTCCGCGACCCCTACGGGATCAAGCCGATCTGCTTCGGGCGCCGGGTCCGGCCCGACGGCCGGACGGTTTATGCGGTGGCCTCCGAGAGCGTCGTGCTCGAGACGCTGGGCTACGAGATCGAGCACCGGCCGCGGGCCGGCGAGGCGGTCTTCGTGCGCCCCGACGGCGAGGTGCTGATCGAGCAGGTCGCCCCGGTCGCGACCTTCCGCCCCTGCATCTTCGAGCACGTCTACTTCGCCCGGCCCGACAGCACGCTCGACGGGGTCTCGGTCTACCGCGCCCGCGAGCGGATGGGGCGCGCACTCGCGGACAAGGCGCGGCGGCTGGGGATCACGGCCGACATCGTCGTCCCCGTGCCGGAATCGTCGCGTTCGGCGGCGCTGGAGATGGCGCGGGCGCTGGAGCTGCCGTTCCGGGAGGCGCTGGTCAAGAACCGCTACGTGGGGCGGACCTTCATCATGCCGGGCGACGCGGCCCGCCGGCGCTCGGTTCGGCACAAGCTCAACGTGATCGGGTCCGAGGTGCGCGGCCGCGCCGTGCTGCTGGTCGACGACTCGATCGTGCGCGGCACGACCGCGCGGCAGATCATCGAGATGGTCCGCGAGGCGGGTGCGGAGCGGGTGATCCTGGCTTCGACCGCGCCGCCGCTCCTGCACCCCTGCGTCTACGGGATCGACATGTCGACCCGCAAGGAGTTCGTGGCACGGGGCCGAACGGTCGAGCAGGTGGCGGAGCTGCTCGGGGCGGACGCGGTGATCTACCAGGAGCTGGACGAGCTCGTCCGCTCGGTGCGGTCGGAGTCGCCCGAGCCGCCCGATGACACGTGCCACGCCTGCTTCTCCGGCCTCTACCCGACCGGCGACATCGACGAGCGCGAGCTGCTCCAGGTCGAGGAGGAGCGGCTGACGGCGAAGCTGGACGGCGCCTGACCCGCTGCCGCCGCGCGGTTAGCCTCTCGCCCTTCCGATCCGAGCCTCGGCCGGCTTATCGAGAAAAGAAGCGTGTTTCCGTTGAACCCCGCTCCCCCCCGGGAGTAGGGTTTCTCTGCTGAGGAGTCCATCGGCCGACCGGGGGGCAGTTCAGGCAGGGAGGAGGGTCCATGCCGGAACTGGTATTCGATCAGGTTCTCGAGCAGGCCGGGTTCCGGCCCACCCGACAGCGACGGGCCGTCTACGAGCATCTCGAGGCGATGCACGGTCATCCCACCGCCGAGGACGTCTTCCACGCGGTGCGGATCGAGTTGCCGCGAATCAGCCTGGCGACCGTGTACAAGGCGCTCGAATCGCTCGTGGAGTCGGGCGTGGCGCAGAAGATGAGCGGCGCCGACGGGACGGCGCACTTCGAGTCCCGCGTCGACGAGCACTTCCACGCTCGCTGCCGCGCGTGCAACCGGATCGTCGACGTGGAGGCGCTGCCGGAGTTCCACCGCTGCGTCGACAAGATCCGCACCGCGGGCTTCACGATCGAGCGGGCCCGGCTCGAGCTGACCGGGATCTGCGAGCTCTGCGCGCGTCAGCACCACAACTGACGCGGCGCCGCGCGGCGCGCCGGGGCGTCATGGGCCGGCCCGGCGCCGGCGGGTGCGGCCGTTTCGGGTGACCCGCGCGACCGATCCGGGTTAAAGTCCCGCCTCCCGGGAGGCGAAGGGTGGCGCAGCCGCTGCACGTCCGCATGCTCGTCGGCGCCGCCGCCGGCCTCGCGCTGGGGGTGGCCGCGCACCTGCTGCTCGACGGCACCCCGTTCCTCGATGCCGCGATCCGTTTCGTGGCCCAGCCGGTCGGCCAGGTCTTCCTGCGGCTGCTCTTCATGCTGGTCCTGCCGCTCGTCTTCTCGTCGCTGGTGCTCGGGGTGACGGAGCTGGGGGACGTGCGGCGGGTCGGCCGGGTCGGCCTCAGGACGCTGGCCGTGACGGTCGTGGCCTCGACGATCGCGGTCGGGATCGGGGTCACGCTGGTCAACCTGCTGCGCCCCGGCGCGGGGCTGCCCCCCGAGACGCGGGCCCGCCTGCTGGAGGGGGCGGCCGAGCGCAGCGGTGCGCTGCCCGCCGTGACGGGCGTGCGCGGCGGGATCGACCTGCTCGTCCGGATGGTCCCGGACAACCCGCTCCGCGCCGCCGCCAACGGCGACATGCTGGCGGTGATGGTCTTCGCGCTGCTGTTCGGGATCGGCCTGTCGACGGTCCGGACCGAGGGGGCGCGCCGGCTGCTGGGAATGATCCAGGGGCTCTACGACGTCACGATGCGGCTGATCGGCTGGGTGATCCGGCTGGCGCCCTACGGCGTCGCCGCGCTGCTGTTCGTGCTGGCGGCACAGCTGGGCTACTCGGTGCTGGGGCAGCTGGCGCGCTACGTCGGCGTGGTCCTGCTGGCGCTCGGGCTGCAGCTCGTGGTGGTCTACTCGCTGCTCGTCAAGTTCGGCGGCGGGATGAGCCCGCGCGCCTTCTTCAGGGGGAGCGAGGAGGCGATGCTGACCGCCTTCTCGACCGCCTCCAGCAACGCCACCCTGCCGACCGCGCTGCGGGTCGCCGAGACGGAACTCGGGCTCCCGGCGCGGATCAGCCGCTTCGTCCTGACGATCGGGTCGACGGCCAACCAGAACGGCACCGCGCTGTTCGAGGGGGTCACCGTCCTGTTCCTGGCGCAGTTCTACGGCGTCGAGCTGACGCTGGCGCAGCAGGTGCTGGTCAGCTTCGTGGCGATCCTGGGCGGGATCGGGACCGCGGGGGTGCCGGCCGGCTCGCTGCCCGTGGTGGCGATGATCCTGGGGATGGTCGGCATCCCGCCCGAAGGGATCGGCGTGATCCTGGGAGTCGATCGCTTTCTCGACATGTGCCGCACCACCGTCAACGTGACGGGGGACCTCGCCGTCGCGGTGGTGGTGGCGCGCGGCGAGCCGCGCGAGCCGGCCGCCGCGGTCCGGCGGGGCGCGTGAGCGGCAGGAACGCGCGCCCCGCCCTGCTGCTGCTCGGGCCGACGGGCTCCGGGAAATCGCCGCTCGGGCGCGCGCTCGAGCGGGTTGCCGGCTGGCCGCACCTCGACTTCGGGGCCCTCCTTCGACAGATCGCGGCCGGGGAGCACGCGGACGGGCTCGACCCGGAGGCGCGGGCCCTGGTGCGCGCGCTGGTCGCGAGCAACGCCCTCTTTCCGGATGACGCTCTGCCGCTGGTGCGGACGATCGTCGGGACCGGGCTGGCTCGCGCCGCGGCGGGCGGGCCGGTCGTCCTGAACGGGGTGCCGCGAACGATCGCCCAGGCGCGCGGGCTCGCCGACGCGGTCGCGATCGGGACGGTCGTCGTGCTGGCGGCCTCGCCCGAAGTCGTGCGCGCGCAAGTCGCGCGCCGCGCCGCGGGCGAGGGGCCGGACGACACCGGCCGGGACGACGACGGGCCGGAAGCCGTCACCCGGAAGCTGGAGCTGTACGAGTACGCGACGCGGCCGTTGGTGGGCCACTACCGCGCGGCCGGCGCGGCGATCGTCGAGTTCGCGTCCGGGCTCGAAACCGAGCCGGACGAGTTGGCGCACCGGATCGTGGCGCGGCTGGGGGGAGGAGCCGCACCCTGAGCGTCGAGCGCCGGGGCGGCCGCGACCCCGGTGCGCGGTGCGTTTCCGGCGGCGCTGAGGGTCGGTTACACTCGCGTCCCCGTCCGCTCCGGACGACGCGCCGACCTGGCGCAGAACCGGCCCTGCCCGATGCGTGGACCCGAGATCGACGCGAACGCCTCCGCGGCCCCGACCCCGGCCCGGCGCCCGTCCGGCTTCTCGAGCCTGGTGCTCCACCTCCACCCGCGCGTCGTCCCCGCCGCCGCTTTGCGCTTTTCGCTGACTTTCGGCCTCGGCGGGGCGGCGCTGGTCCTCTTCCTGCTGCTGGCGGCCAGCGGGGCGCTGCTGCTCGTGGCCTACGAGCCCTCGCCCGAGCGGGCCTACGGCACCGTGGCCGCGCTGGTCGACGAGGTCCGCTTCGGGGCCTTCATCCGCAACATCCACCACTGGTCCGCCAACGGGCTGGTCCTCGTGACGGTCCTGCACCTGCTCCGTGTCTTCTACCGCGGCGGCCACCTGCCACCGCGCCGTGGCAACTGGATCGTCGGCGTGCTGCTGCTGCTGCTGGTCGTCGCCAGCGCCTTCACCGGCTACCTCCTGCCGTGGGACCAGCTGGCCTTCTGGGCGGTGACGATCAGCACCGGGATGCTGGAGTACGTCCCGCTGGCCGGCGGCGCGCTGATGCGCGCCGCGCGCGGCGGCGCGGAGATCGGCTCGACGACGCTGGCGCGCTTCTTCGTGCTGCACGTCGCGATCCTGCCGATCGCGCTGCTGATGCTGCTGGCCTTCCACTTCTGGCTCGTACGGAAGGTCGGCGGCGTGATCCTGCCGCGCGGCGTCGGGACCGACGCGGCGCCTCGCGGCCCGCTCGTCCCGACCTCCCCCGGGCTGACGCAGCGCGAGGGGGTCGTCGCGCTGGCGGTCGTGGCCGCGGTGCTGCTTTTCGCCGCGGTCGCCAACGCGCCGCTGCTGGCCGAGGCCAACCCGGGGATGAGCCCCAACCCGGCCAAGGCGCCGTGGTACTTCATGGGGGTGCAGGAGCTGCTGGTCCACCTCCACCCGCTGTTCGCGGCCTTCGTGATCCCGCTGGCGGCGCTGGTCCTGCTCTTCGCCCTGCCCTCGCTGGCGGGCGGCGCGAGCCCATCGGGGCTCTGGTTCGAGTCGCCGCTCGGCGCGCGGCTCGCCGGCTGGTCGGCCCTCGCGGGTGCGCTGCTCTGCGGCGCGGCGATCGTGCTCAACGAGCCGCTCCGCCGCGCGCCGCCGTGGATCCCGGCGCTGCCGCCGGAGCTGCGCGGCGGCCTGCTGCCGGCGCTCGCGGTGGCGGGCGCCGTCGCGGCCGTCGGCTTCGTGGCGAAGCGGCGGGGCGCGAACCGGATCGAGTCGATCCAGGCGATGTTCAGCTTCGTGCTGGCGGCGTTCGTGGTGCTCACCGCGACCGGCGTCCTGTTCCGCGGCCAGGGGATGGCGTTGAGCTGGCCGTGGACGCCGCCGGCGTAGGAGGCCGCGTGACCGCACCCGGCGTGCACCCGGACGGCCCCCTCGCGGCTCCCGCCGCGCCGGGGCGCCGGCGCTTTCTCGGGCGGCTGTGGCAGGCGCTCGGCCTGCTGGCCCTGGTCGAGTTCGCGGCCGTCGTCGCGAGCTTCCTCGCCCCGCGCAAGGAGGGCGGCGCGCGCGGGACCGGCGTGATCGAGGCCGGCCCGGTCGGCGAGTTCACGCCCGCCTCGGTGCGCGCCTTCCCGGCCGGACGCTTCTACCTGGCCCGCCTCGCCGACGGCGGCTTCCTCGCGCTCTCCTCGCGCTGCACGCACCTCGGCTGCACCGTCCCCTGGGACGAGAAGACGAAGACCTTCCCCTGCCCCTGCCACGCCTCCTCGTTCGACCTCCAGGGGAACGTGCTGTCGCCGCCCGCGCCGCGCGCGCTCGACCTCTTCCCGGTCGCGATCGAGAACGGCATCGTCAAGGTCGACACCTCCCGCCGGATCGAGCGCCAGCGCTTCGAGCCGGGCCAGGTCACCTACCTCTAGGCGCCGCGATGACCGACCCCGAGACCGCGCGCGACCCCGAACGGCCCGAGTCGGCCGACCCGCTGCGTCGCTGGCGCGCCGCCGGCGTCGCTGCGACCGCGCTGATCGCGCTGTCGGTCCCGCTGCACCTCGCCGTGCGCGCGCTGGGCTCGCCGCGCACCGCGCCGGCGCCGTCCGCGCAGTACGTCGGGAGCGAGCGCTGCCGGAGCTGCCACCAGAAGGAGTACGACCTCTGGAAGGGCTCGAACCACGCGCTCGCGATGCAGGCGGCGAAGGACGGGACGGTGCTGGGCGACTTCCGCGACGCCACGTTCGAGCACCGCGGGAAGACCTGGCGCTTCTACCGGAAGGACGGCCGGTTCATGGTCCACGCCGAGGGCCCGGACGGGGCGATGCGCGACTTCGAGATCGCCTACACCTTCGGCGTCCGGCCGCTGCAGCAGTATCTGGTCGTTTTCCCGGGCGGCCGGCTGCAGACGCTCTCCGCAGCCTGGGACACGGAGCGGCGGCGCTGGTTCTACGCCAACCCCGGGCCCGACGCGCCGCCCGGCGACTGGCTGCACTGGACGCGGCCGGGCCAGAACTGGAACGCGATGTGCTCGGACTGCCACTCCACCGCAGTCCGCAAGCGCTACGACCCGGAGACCGACTCCTACCAGACGACCTGGTCCGAGATCATGGTCGGCTGCGAGGCCTGCCACGGGGCCGGCTCGCTGCACGCGGCCTGGGCCGAGCAGCCGGCGATGGGTCGCCCGGCGGCGGACAACGCGGCCCTCCCCGCCCGCACTTCGAAGCTGAGCGGGCCGGAGCAGGTCGGGCTCTGCGCGCCGTGCCACGCGCGGCGCGCGCAGTTCGAGGACCAGGGGACGCCCGGCGGCGAGTTCCTCGATCGCTACCTGCCGGTCCTGCTGGCACCCGGGGTCTTTCACGCCGACGGCCAGATCCTGGACGAGGACTTCGAGTGGCACGCCTTCACGCAGAGCAAGATGTACGCCAACGGCGTGCGCTGCAGCGATTGCCACGACGTCCACTCGGTGCGGCGGCACAAGGAGGGGAACGAGCTCTGCACCCGCTGTCATCGCGCCGACACCTACGACACGCCGACCCACCACTTCCACCAGAAGGAATGGAAGGGGCGGCCCAGCGCCGGCGTGCTCTGCGTCTCGTGCCACATGCCGGGGCAGTACTTCATGGTCGTCCACTTCCGCCGCGACCACTCGATGCGCGTGCCGCGTCCCGACCTGACCGCGGAGCTGGGAGTTCCCAACGCCTGCAGCGCGTCGGGCTGCCACGACGACAAGCCGATCGGCTGGGTCCAGGCGAAGTACGACGGGTGGTACGGGAAGAAGCGCAAGCCGCACTACGGCACCGTCCTCGCGGGGGGCCGGAGGCAGGCGCCCGAGGCCGAAGCGGAGCTGATCGCGCTGGCGCAGGACCAGCTGCGCCCGATGGTGGCCCGGGCCACGGCGGTCAGCCTGCTGGCCGGCTACCCCGGCGCGTCCGCGCGGGCCGCGGTGGAGAAGGCGCTGGTCGATCCCGAGCCGCTGCTGCGCGCGACCGCGGCGCAGGGGCTCCCCGAGGGCGACGCCTCGCGGCTGGCGCGCCTGCTGGGGCCGCTGCTGCAGGACCCGGTCCGCGCGGTGCGCGCCGAGGCGGCGGCGCGGCTGGCCGGGCCGCCCCAGGAATCCCTGACCGAATCGCAGCGCAAGGCCCACGCGGCGGCCCTCGACGAGTACGTCGCCGGGCAGCGCTACATGTCCGACATGCCGTCGGGCCCCTACAACCTCGGGAACCTCTACGCCGCGCAGGGGAAGCCGGCCGAGGCCGAGCGGCAGTACCGCCGCGCGCTCGCGATCGACGACCAGCTGTTCCTGGCCAAGGCCAACCTGGCGATGCTGCTGGCCACGACCGGGCGCCTCGACGAGGCCGAGACGCTGCTGCGCGAGGCCCACGCCGAGCAGCCGGCCAACGCGGCGCTGGCCTTCAACCTCGGGCTCCTGCTGGCCGAGCGCGGCAAACCGGCCGAGGCCGAGACCGCGCTGCGGGCCGCGCTGGCCGCCGACCCGCGGATGGCTCCGGCGGCCCTCAACCTGGCCGTACTGGTCGGCGAGACGCGTCCCGCCGAGGCGGTTCCCCTGGCGCGCCAGGCCGCCGCGCTGCGGCCGGACGACCCGCGCAGCGCCTGGACGCTGGCCTACTACCAGCAGCGCGCCGGCGACCTGCGCGGTGCCGAGAGCACGCTCGACGCACTGCTGCGGTCCCACCCCGACTACGCCGACGCCTACGGCCTGCTGGCCGAGATCTACGCCCGGCAGGGCCGGGCCGCGGAGGTACAGGAACTGCTACAGAGGCGGCCCGCGCTGCCGCGATAGCGGGGCGGGGAGCGCCGGGCGCCGGTGGAGTCCTGGGCCGGGGGGAGCCGGCCGGGCGACCGGCCCGGCCGCCGGTCACCCCCCGGCCCGTCGTGGAACTCCCGCCCTACGGCAGCGGCTTCAGCGTCAGCGGATCGCGCAGCGGCAGGCGGGTCACCTTGCCCTCGAAGAACTGCTTCATCGAAGCCTTGCCGTCGGCGTCGCCCTTTTCGATCTCGGCCCACTTGCCGACCACGAGGAACGCCATCTCCGGCTGCTTCAGGTACTGCTTGGCGACGCGCTGCACGTCGGCCGAGGTCACCCTGCCGATCGCCGCGCGGTAATTCTGCCAGTAGGCGTGTGGCCGGCCGATGTACTCGTCGGCGGCGAAGATCCCGGCGATGTCGGCCGGCGACTCGAAGTTCTGCGGGAAGGTCTCGACGAACTGGTTCCGGCTGGTCGCCAGCTCCTCGGCCGTCACGCCCTTCTCCTGTACCGACGCGATCTCCTCCAGCGCGATCTCGGAGGCGAAGGCGACGGTCGGGTTCTTGGTCTGGAAGAAGACCGAGAAGGCGCCCGGCCAGTAGTTGCCGATCCCCAGCGACGAGCCGGCGCTGTAGGCCAGCCCCTCGTCGGAGCGCACGCGCTTGGTGATGCGGGAGGTGAAGCCGCCGCCGCCCAGCACGTCGTTCATGACCTGCAGCGCGTAGGCGTCGGGGTTCTCCCACTTCGCGTCCCACTGGATCGTGCGGTGCCCGATCAGCACCTTGGCCTGCGGGATGTCCTTCTCGACGTGGTAGAGCCCCGGCTTGACAGCGTGGGCGGGCAGCACGGGCGGCCACGGGACCTTCGGCCCCGCCGGCCACCGCCCCGGACGCGGCCACGATCATGTTGCCCGGCTCGGGACGCCACCACTGCCGGTGGAAGGCGACCAGGTCATCGCGGGTGATCGCGTCGAATTCGGCCTTCGTCGCCTTGCGGCTGGAGAAGGCCGACTCGCCGTACATCAGCCAGCCCCACTCGCGCGAGAGGATCGTCTGGGCGTCGTCGTTGCGCTGCTTCATCGTTCAGCATCGCGAACATCAGGTCCAGGCAGGCGTCGAGCTGCGTCACGATGCAGTTCATGCTGACGCCGGCCTCGGTGTCCCCGGCCGAGCTGCCGATCTCGGCGGCGAGGAAGTCGGCCCGTTCGTCGAACTGCTCGGCCGTCAGGTCGCCGGCGCCCCCCTGGCGCATCAGGGTGCCGGTCAGCCCGGCCAGGCCCGGCCGGTCAGGCGCCAGGAACTGCCCGGCGCGGATCTTGATCGAGACGCTGACCAGCGGGAGCGAGAAGTCCTCGGCGATCCAGGCCGAGAGCCCGTTCTTCAGCTTGAACTGGTACTTCTCGGCCTTCGGGACCTCGAACTTCAGCGGCGCGAACTTCAGGTCGCGCGGGTGGCGCGGGATCTCGGCGGTGGCGGCCGCCGGGGCGGCGAGCGCGAGGCTCGCGGGGCCGCACAGCGCGGCGACGGCGGCGAGGATCCGGGTCGCGGTCTTCACTTCGCACCTCCCGCCGCCTTGAGCTCGGCCAGGCGGCCTTCCACGGTCTTCTGCAGGTAGTCGAGGGCAGGCTTGAACTCCGGCGGCACCGCACCGGCCTGCTGCTGGATCTGGGCCAGCGCCTGCTCGAGCCGCGCGGGGTCGGTTTCGGACTGGATCTTCTTCGCCTGGCCCATGATCCCGGCCCGCACCTCGGGCGGGAGGGCCGCCAGCTCGGGCGGTACCGCCTCCGCCGTCGACCCGGCCTTGCGGGTGTAGACACCGACCGTGCGGTTTTCCTTCGTCAGGTAGGCCTTGGCGACGCGCTGGACGTCGTCCGCCGTCACCGCCAGCGTGCGCTCGGCCCAACTGTTGAGGTAGCGCCAGTCGCCGAGCCCCTCGTAGTAGAGCAGCTGGACCATCAGGAAGAACGGGTTCTCCAGCCGCCGGAAGGCGTCGGCCGCGATCTGGTTCTTGACCTTCTGCAGCTCCTCGGCCGGGACCGGCTCGTTCTGGATCCTCGCGGCTTCGGCGTGCCAGGCCTGCTCGAGCTGCTCGGGGGTCGCCTCCCCCTTGGTCTCGGCGTAGAAGGTGAAGACGCCGGCCCACTTGCGCGAGTCCTGGCTGGCCGAGGCGGAGGTGGCGATCTGGTCCTTCAGGACCAGCTGCTTCTCCAGCCGCCCGGTGCGGCCGTTCATCAGCCCGGCCAGCACGTCGAGCGCGTACGAGTCCTTGTGCATGAAGGGGACGGTTTGGTACGCGATCTGGACCTGTGGCTGGCAGTCGCACTCGGCCACCATCCGCTGCTCGGCCAGTTGCGGCATCTCCTCGGTCACGACCGGCGGCGGGGCCGGGGCGCGTTCGGTCGTGCGGCCGAAGTAGCGCTGCGCCAGCGCCCGCACCTGGGCCGGGTCGAAGTTCCCGGCCATCGCGACCGTGATGTTCGACGGCGAGTAGTAGGTCTTGTAGTAGTCCTCGGCCTGCTTCTTCGAGATCACCTTGAGATCGGACGGCCAGCCGATCACCGGCCAGCCGTAAGGGTGCGACTGCCAGACCAGCGACTCGAACTGCTCGTCGAACTTTCCGGTCGGCGTCGAGTCGGTCCGCAGCCGGCGCTCTTCCATCACGACGTCGCGCTCGGAGTAGAACTCGCGCGGGACCAGGTTGAAGAGCCGGTCCGACTCCATCCAGAACCAGAGCTCGAGCTTGTTGGCCGGGACGGTGATGAAGTAGACCGTCATGTCGCTGTTGGTGAAGGCGTTCATCCCGGAGCCGCCGGCGTCGGTGTAGATCTTGTCGAACTCGTCCTTGACCATCAGCGAGCGCTGCTCGTCGACCAGCGCCTGGAACCTCCTCTCCAGCTCGATCTGCTCCGGCGTGCGGGCCGCCGGGTCCCAGGGGTCGGCGATCTCGCCGCGCCGCCAGCGTTCCTGCTGGCGGGCGTAGATCGCGCGGATCTGCTCCTGCAGCTGCTCCTGCTCGGCCAGGATCTGCAGGTCGCGCTCGATGTTGGTGGTGCCGATCGTGCGCGAGCCCTTGAACATCATGTGCTCGAACAGGTGGGTCAGCCCCGTGATCCCGGGTCGCTCGTTGGAGGAGCCGACGTGCGCCACCCAGCCGGCGGCGACGGTGGTCAGCTCCGGCTTGCGGACCAGCAGGAAGGTCAGTCCGTTGTCGAGCGTGAAGCTGTCGACCTGGACCTGGGCCGACGCGGCCGGCGCGGCCGGCGTTGCGGCAGCGGCCCCGGCGGCGAGGGCCGGCGGCGCGGCGAGCGCGGCGGGTGTGAGCGCGAGCGCGGCGGTTGCGAGCGCGAGCGCGGCGAGCGCCGCGAACGCCGCACGGTGGGCGGGGAGGCCGCGTGGGTTGGAACGCGAGACCAGCGGGATCATGAGGCTCTCCTTCGGAAGGAAACGGGCGGCCGAGCGGCCGGCCGGCGGGAAGGATAGCCCGGCGCCGGGGCGGGCGCCGACCGCGCCGGCCCGCGGCCGGGCCGGCGTCAGCCGCCCAGCAGTTCGAGCAGGTCGTCGCGGGTGAGGCCGCCGGTCGCGGCGGACTCGGCGTCGCCGCCCAGCGCCGCCTCGGCCAGCGCGCGCTTGCGCTCCTGCAGCGCCAGGATCCGCTCCTCGACCGTTCCCTCGGCCACGAGCCGCGTCACCAGGACCGGCCGGTCCTGCCCGATCCGGTGGGTCCGGTCGGCGGCCTGGTCCTCGGCCGCCGGGTTCCACCACGGGTCGAACAGCACGACGTGGTCCGCGGCCGTGAGGTTGATCCCGGTCCCGCCCGCCTTGAGCGAGACGAGCATCACCGGCGGCCCGGAGTCCGACTGGAACGAGCGGACCACCGCCTCGCGGTCGCGGGTCGCGCCGTCGAGCCGCAGCCGCGCGATCCCGGCGCGCGCGAGCGCCGGCTCGAGCAGGTCGAGCAACGAGGTCCACTGTGAGAAGACCAGCGCCTTGTGCCCCTCGGCCAGCGCGGTGTCGAGCGTCTCGAGCAGCAGCTCCACCTTCGACGACGATTCGGCCGCCTGACCGGGGAGCAGGCCGCGGTGGCAGGCGGCCTGGCGCAGCCGCAGCAGCGCCTCGAGCGCCTCCATCGTGCTGCCCCCCGCGCGCAGCCGGGCGACGACATCTTCGCGTGTCGCGGCCAGGATCGCGTCGTAGGCCGCGCGCTCCTCGGTGGCGAGCGTGCAGTAGAGCGCGACCTCGGTGCGCGGCGGCAGCTCGGGCGCGACGTCGCGCTTGAGGCGGCGCAGGACGAACGGCCGGATCGCGGTGCGCAGTCGCGCGGCCGCGCCCGGCTCGCCGGCGGCGATCGGCCGGGCGTAGCGCTCGAGGAAGCCGTCGAGCCGGCCCAGCAGCCCGGGGTTGGCGAAGCGCAGCAGGCTCCACAGCTCCTCGAGCCGGTTCTCGACCGGCGTGCCGGTCATCGCGACGCGGAACGGCGCGTCCAGCCGGAAGGCCGCGCGGGCGGTCTGGCTGTCGGGGTTCTTGATCGCCTGGGCCTCGTCCAGCACGACCGCGTCCCAGCGCTCGGCCGCCAGCCGGTCGGCGTCGAGCCGCAGGATCGCGTAGGTCGTGACGACCAGCTCCGCGGCGGCGTCGATTGAGCGGCCCGCGCCGTGGTAGGCCACGGCCCGCAACGCCGGACGGAAGCGCCGGGACTCGGCCAGCCAGTTGTGCACGACGCTCGCCGGGCAGACGACCAGCGTGCGGCCCGAGAAGGCGGCGAGCGCCTGCACCGTCTTGCCCAGCCCCATGTCGTCGGCCAGCAGCGCCCCCAGCCCGGCCTCGCGCAGGAAGACGAGCCAGTCGACCCCTTCGCGCTGGTAGCCGCGCAGCGTCGCGGCCAGGTCCGGGGGCAGGGGGGCGGGCGGGATCGCGCGGCCGGGCGCGTAGAGCGGGGCGAGCGCGTCGAGCGCGGGCGGCGGCGGCTCGCCCAACTCCTCCGCGAGCCGCGCCAGTGCGGGGAGTGCCGCGCGCGCCAGCGCGCCGCGCTCGTCGCGCGCCGCGAGCAGGTCGGCGACCAGCGCGCCGTGGCGCGCCAGCCAGTCGGCCGGCAGCGGCGCGAACCCGCCGCCGAGCAGCGGCACCAGCGGCTCGCCGTCGCGCCAGGCCGCGATCACGCGCGCCGCGTCGGCGCGGCGCCCACTGGCGCGCCCGCCGGGCCCGGCGACCGCGCTCTCGAACTCGATCGCGAAGCGCTGCGGGTCGAGCACGGCGTGCGGCACCAGCGCCGGCGCCAGCGTGAAGTCCCCGTGCGCGTCGCCGGCGACCCCCGCCGGCCCCGCCGCGGACTCCCAGGTCCGCAGCCGGTCGGCGAAGGCGATCGCGTCCCGCGGCTCGAGCCGCACCTCGGCGCCGGTGCGAACCCCCAGCGCCGACTCCAGCTCGCGCGCCAGTCGCCGCTCCCCGGTCTCGTCGCGCACCGGCACCGGGCTCCCGGTCACCAGCAGCCGCTCGCCCTCCACGTGCGCCGCCGGCGGGTCGCCGTACACGATCCGCGCCAGCACGACCAGCGCGTCGCCGTCGCGCCGCGTTTCGACGCGGGCTCGCGGCGCGCTGCGCCCGCTCTTGGGCAGCCGCGCGGTCTCGATCAGCAGCGGCAGCCGCCCGGCGAGCGACGGCAGCAGCTCGGAGACCAGCCACCCGGCGCGCTCGGGCGGCACGGCCACGCCGTGCTCGAGATTCTCGCGCTCGCGCGCGTTGAGCGGCGCGTCGCCCCAGGGGTGCAGGCGGTCCCCGCACAGCACGACCCCCGGCGCGAGACGCCCGGTGACGCGCGGGTCCGGCGCCAGCTGCAGCCGGAATCCCATCCCGTGGTCCTGGACCCGGACGACCGGCGTCACCTGCTCGACCGAGACCGCGACCGGCGCGCCGTCGAGCGTGACGTCGCGGCAGCGCGAGAGCGCGAGCAGGAGGCGCGGCCACAACTCGCGCGGCACGACCCCGCCGCGAAAGGTCCCGAGCGCCTGCTCGCAGGCCAGGTCGGCCGGGGTCGCCATGAAGGCCGGCCCCTCGACGCGCCCGGTCGCGATCGCGACCAGCGGGACCTCGAGCGGCAGTTCCTGGCGCGCCGTGCCGCAGCCGGCGACGACGACGCGCGCGAACGACGGCCCGGCGGGTCCGCGCGTGAGCCGGTACCCGACCAGCCCGCGGGCGGCCGCGGCCTCCGCCGCTCCGGGCGCCGCGGCGTCGGGCTCGCCCAGCGCGATCAGCACCGCCGCGACGTGCTCGCAGGCCTCGGCCCGGCTGTCGCACTCGCAGCTCCAGGCGGGATCGGCCGGGAAGAGGGTCACGCGCGGGGAGACCAGCCCGCCACGCGTGGCGACGCGGGCGGAGATCTCCTCCTCCGCGTGCGCCTCGAACTGGACTGCGCCGCGGCGGCAGAGCTCGACGCCGCGCGACCACGCCTGCGGCCCGGCCGCACGCCGCACCGCCTCGCGAAGGCTGTCCAGGGCGGCTGCCACGGGGGCTAGCATAAGCGCATGTTCTCGCGCCGGTTGCCCCCCGATCTCGCGCCGAACCGGCTCGCGCTCCGCCGCGCCGCGCTCCCCCCGCGCTACGATCTCACCGGCTCCGACCCCACCCGCGCCGGGATCGTCTACCCCGCGGAGCTGCTGCGACCGCTCGGCGAGCCGCGCGGCCTGGTCCACGAGCCCGACCCGCGCGGCCATCCGGCGGCCCGCGCGGCGGTTGCCGTCGAGGCCCGGCGGCGGGGCCAGCCGGTCGACCCGGACGCGGTCCTGCTGACCGCCTCGACCAGCGAGGCCTACGCGCTGCTGTTCAAGCTGCTCTGCGACCCGGGGGAGGCGGTGCTGGTCCCGGTCCCGTCCTACCCGCTGTTCGAGCACCTCGCGGCGCTCGAAGGGGTGCGGGCCGTGCCCTACCGGCTGGACCCGGACCAGCGCTTCCAGCCCGCGCTCCCGGACGCCCCGCCGCCCGGCGCGCGGGCGCTCGTCGCGGTCCACCCCAACAACCCGACCGGCACGCTGCTCGACGCGGCCTCCGGCGCGGCGCTGACCGGATGGTGCGCGCGGCACGGCCTGGCGCTGATCGTCGACGAGGTCTTCCTCGACTACCCGCTCGACCCGGCGTGCGCACCGCGGAGCCTCGCCGGGACCGGCGACGCGCTGACCTTCGTGCTCGGCGGGCTGTCCAAATCGTGCGGCCTGCCGCAGCTCAAGCTGGCCTGGACGATCGTCTCGGGGCCGGAGAGGGCGCGCGCGCTCGAAGCGCTGGCCTTCGCGGCCGACAGCTACCTCTCGGTCGGGACGCCGGTCCAGCTCGCGCTGGGCGAGCTGCTGGCCGCCGCGCGGCCGGTGCGCGAGGCGATCCTCGCGCGCTGCCGGGCCCACCTCGCGCTCCTGCGCGCGGCGCTGGCGCCGCTGCCCGGCGTGTCGCTCGTCGAGCCGGACGGCGGCTGGTCGGCCGTGCTCCGCTACCCGGCCGTCGCCGACGGCGAGGATCTCGCGCTCGCGCTGCTCGAGCAGGACCGCGTCGCCGTGCACCCGGGCTGGTTCTTCGACCTGCCGGCCGCGGGCTGGCTGGTCGTCAGCCTGCTGCCGGAGCCGGCGGAGTTCGCCGAAGGGGTGGCGCGCCTGGTCCGCCGGCTCGCGCGCCTGTGACCGCCGCCCGGCGCGGCGCACCCGGGCCTAGGCCGGCAGCAGCACCTCGAAGGCCGCCCCCTCGCCCGGGGCCGAGCGGACCCGGATCGTGCCGCCGTGCAGCTCGACGAGCTGGCGGGCGATCGACAGCCCGAGCCCGGTCCCCTCGTCGCGCGAGCGCTTGTCGCGGGCCAGCGGGGAGAAGCGCTCGAACAGCCGCTCGGCCTGCTCCGCGGCGATCCCCGGCCCGCGATCGATCACGGCCAGCGCGACCCGGTGCTCCTCGCGACGCGTCGCGAGCCGCACCGCGCTGCCCGCCGGCGCGTGCTTGATCGCGTTGGAGAGCAGGTTGTTGACGACGCGCAGCAGCATCAGCCGGTCGGCCTCGACGAGCGCCGCCCCGCCTTCGCCCCGTTCCAGCTCGATCGCCACGCCGCGCGTCGCGGCGTAGCGCCGCGCCCCGGCCGCGGCCTCCTCGGCCAGCGCCGCGAGGTCGAGCGGCGCCCGGTGCGGCGCGTCGACCCCGGCCTCGATCCGCGCCAGGTCGAGCAGGCTGTCGACGAGGTGGATCACCGTCTCGGCGTTGCGCAGGTTCTCGTGCAGGATCTCGGCCGCGTTCCCGGTCTCCGGCGCCCCGCGCAGCAGCAGCTTGCAGCCGGCGTGGACCGCCAGCAGCGGGCTGCGCAGGTCGTGGCTGCAGACCGCCAGCACCTCGTCCTTCCGGCGGTGGAGCGCGACCAGCTCGGCGTTGCGCCGCAGGAGTTCGTGCTGCGCCTGCTCGATCGTCTCGCGCTGGGCGTGGATCAGGCGCGCTGCGCGCCGGATCAGGAACCACAGCAGGCCGAAGCTCGTCAGCGTCGCCAACCCCGCCAGCATCACCAGCCAGGGGACGACGCGCAGCTCCACCCCCAGCGCCGGTGCGACCGTGCGCCGCACCGTCGCCACCCCGACGACCCTCCCCGCCTCGCGGACCGGCGTCGCGACCTCGGCCTCGCCCAGCGCACCGAGGCCGAGCATCGCCAGCGGCCAGGGCGCGGCCTCCAGCCGTCGCAGCGCGATCCGGCCCTCTGCCGCCTCGCGGAACCCCTCCTGCCAGAGCGGCGCGGGCGCGGCCGGGCCGGAGGCGAAGCGCTGCAGCTCGGTGCCGTCGAGCGCGAACAGCCGGAACTCGCTCAGCGTGAAGTTGGTCAGCTCGGCCGCCACCGCGTCGCGCAGCACGTCGGGCGGCGGCGTGCCCCAGCGGTCGCGGTCGTAGCCGCGCTCGCGGGCCAGCACGACCAGGTCCTCGACGATGCTGTCGGCCTGGTCCTTCGCGACGCTGACGAACGCCTGGTGGACGAGCCACGAGCTGGCGCTCGAGAAGGCGAGGAAGACCGCGAGCAGCACGGCCAGGCTGCCCCCGGTGAAGTAGCGCAGCAGGTCGAACGAGGGGCGCGGTGTGCCGGCGCCGCCCGCATCGGTCCCGGAAGTCGTGACTGGCCGCATCGCCGTCTCTCGCCGGAGGGACGCGATTGTAGGGGGCGGGGCCGGGTCGCGCCCGCCGGCGTCGCGACGCGGCGCGCGGCGCGGGCTACGGCAGCTCGCAGAGCCGGCGGAAGGCCTCCCGTCCCGGTGGCGTGCCGAGCCGCGCGAGCAGGCCGGGGTCGTCCCAGCGGAAGAACGGGTTGGTGGCGCGCTCTTCCTCGAGCGTCAGCGGGACCGTGACCGGATCGCCCGCCGCCTGGCGCCGCTCCAGCGCGGCGAGCCGCGCCGCCAGCCCGGCGTGGTCCGGCTCGAAGCGGGCGGCTTCACGGACCCAGGTCAGCGTGTACTCGTGGGCGCACCAGATCCGCGTCGCGGGCGGCAGCGCGCGCAGCTTCTGCAGCGAGTCGAACATCTCGTCCGGGGTCCCCTCGAACAGGTTGCCGATCGTTCCGCCGAACACGGTGTCGCCGGAGAAGAGGTCGCCGCCGCCGGCCGCGCCGGGCACGAAGTACGCCACGTGCCCGCGCGTGTGCCCGGGGACGTCGAGCACCGCCGCCTGGCGCCCGAGCAGCGCGATCCGGTCGCCTTCACGGACCGCGTCGGTCAGTGCCGGCAGCCGGCCCCGGTCGGCCGCCGCCCCCACCACGCGGGCTGCGGGGTGCCGCCGGCGCAGCGGCTCGACGCCACCGACGTGGTCGCCGTGGTGGTGGGTCAAGAGGATCGCCTCGAGCGCCAGCCCCTCGCGCTCGAGCAGCGCCAGGGGCGGCCCGGCGTCGCCGGGATCGACCACCGCCGCGCGGTGCGCGGCGCGGTCGACGAGCGCGAAGACGTAGTTGTCGGAGAGCGCAGGGAGCGCGACGACGTCCATGCGGAAACGGTAGCACCGGCGCGCGCCCGCGGGGACGCGGCCGTCCTCCGGGCTACGGCGCCGCGCGCGCGCGCGCCTCGGCCTCGACCACGCCGGCGGCCCGGAGCAGCGCCAGGCAGATCGCGTGCGGGAGCGAGTCCTCGCAGATGTAGGCCGCGGGGACCCAACCCGACGAGAACTGCTCCGCCGAGCGCTTCACCCAGACCTCGGGGAAGGGGTATTCGATCGTCAGCTTGACGTTGCGGTGGACCGCGGCGAAGGCGTCGACGGCCTCGAAGGCCAGCTTGAGGTCGGTGCTGTAAGCCGGGTAACTCTCGTCCGGAAGCCCCCCCGTGTGGCCGCAGATCAGCGTCGCCACCAGCCGGTTCAGCTTGGGACCGGCGGCGGTCCTGTCCTTTGTAAGATCATTCATGGAGGGGCCCACGAGGGAAAACTGTGGCCGAGGGCGAGGAAAGGCAAGCCGCGGCGGGCAACTCCGCACCGCGACTGACCGTGGGTCAAAAAGAGCCTCCTGCCCCGGAATGAAACGGGGCCGGCCCGCAGGCCGGCCCCCGGTAGCCCCGCGTGCAGTCGCGTCAGGCCTGGTGGGACTCGATCCGCATCGCGTAGAACGAGCGCCAGATGAAGACCAGCGCGATCAGGAAGAAGGCTGCGGCCAGCCCGCGGACCAGGCCGCCGGTGTTCGCAGCCTGCAGGTAGACCCCCAGTTCGACGGCCAGCAGGCCGAACAGCGTCGTGAATTTGATCACGGGGTTCATCGCCACCGACGAGGTGTCCTTGAAGGGGTCGCCGACGGTATCGCCGACCACCGACGCCGCGTGCAGGTCGGTCCCCTTCATCTTGAGCTCGGTCTCGACGATCTTCTTGGCGTTGTCCCAGGCGCCGCCGGCGTTGGCCATGAAGATCGCCTGGAACAGGCCGAAGGTCGCGATCGAGACCAGGTAGCCGATGAAGAAGAAGGGCTCGACGAAGGCGAAGGCCAGCGTCGAAAAGAAGACGGCCAGGAAGATGTTGAACATCCCCTTCTGCGCGTACTCGGTGCAGATCGTGACGACCTTCTTGCTGTCCTCGACCGAGGCCTTGGTCACGCCTTCCAGCTTGATGTTGGCCTTGATGAACTCGACCGCGCGGTAGGCGCCGGTCGTCACGGCCTGCATCGAGGCGCCGGTGAACCAGTAGATCATCGCGCCGCCGGTGATGAGCCCCAGCAGGAAGGGCGGGTGGAGGATCGAGAGCTTCGGCACGTCGGTCGAGAGCCCGTGGGTCAGGGCCATGATGATCGAGAAGATCATCGTCGTCGCGCCGACGACCGCGGTGCCGATCAGCACCGGCTTGGCGGTCGCCTTGAAGGTGTTGCCCGCGCCGTCGTTCTCCTCGAGCAGCGCCTTGGCGTGCTCGAAGTCGGGCTTGAAGCCGAAGTCGCGCTCGATCTCCTTCTCGATCCCGGGGATCGTCTCGATCACCGA
>JALOKP010000137.1 GCA_025456425.1 Acidobacteriota bacterium
GACTGGAACAAGGACGGCGCGACGGTCTACGGCTACGGCGGGACGCCGGTCTACAACATCCTCTTCGACCACGTCTCGTTCGAGTGGGCGATCGACGAGAACGTCGACGCCTGGGACTGGGTCGAGTCGGTGACCTTCCAGTGGTGCTTCATCGCCGAGGGTTCGATGACGGGTCACGCGGAGGGGCCGCACTCGATGGGCCTGCTCTCGGGGCACCACTCGAAGATCAACCTCAGCGTCCACCACTGCCTGTTCGCGCACAACGCGGACCGGAACCCCCGCGTCGGCGACAACTGGGAGGGCGTCAACGACGTCCGCAACAACGTCATCTACAACTGGCGGAACTTCGGCCCGGCGGAGAACTACGGCGGAGCGCCGGTCAACTACGTCGCCAACGTGTTTCTCGCCGGCCCGAACAGCAGCCTCGTCGAGCGCAGCACCTTCTGGGTCCCCGACCGGACGAACGGCAGCGGCGTCCGGCTCTACCTCGACGGCAACCGCGGTCCGCTCTGCCCCGAGGGGTGTGCCGACGACTGGGACCTGCGCGTCGTCTTCGCCGAGGGCGGACTCGTCTATCCGGCCGACGAGGCGCTCTACCGGGTGGACGAGCCGCTCCCCGCGCCGCCGGTGACGACCTGGCCGGCGAGCCTCGTCCTCGATCGCGTTCTCGACGGAGCTGGCGCGACCCTGCCGCGCCGCGACGCCGTCGACGCGCGGATCGTCAACGAGGTCAGGACACGCACCGGCGCGGTCGGCATCGGCAGCGACTACCCCGTTCTCCGCGGCATCGCCGCACCGCCCGACTCGGACCACGAATCTCGAGGAGTACCTCAACGCGCGCGATCCGCGGGCGCCGGCCCCGGCGCCCGGTGGGGGCGCGGTTCCCGACGGGGCGACCGTGGCCGGACCACCGCTCACGCTGCGGCGGGCCGCCGGGGACCGGATCACGCTGGAGTGGGGCGCGTCGTGCCGGGAAGGCGACACCGACTTCGCGGTCTACGAGGGGAGCCTCGGCCGCTTCGACAGCCACCTCCCGCACCACTGCTCGACCGGCGGGGCGACGGCGCTGACCTACCGGCCGCGGGAGGGGAACCTGTACGTCCTGGTCGTTCCGCGCGATGCGCTGCGCGAGGGCTCGTACGGCGTCTCGGCGAGCGGCGCGGAGCGGCCGGCCTCGGCCGCACCGTGCCTGCCGCAGGAGATCCGCCCCTGCCCGTGAGGTGCGCGAGGTGCCGGAGCGGGGCGTCCGTCAGCGCGCGCAGGGCCGCTCGGGATCGAGGTCCAGCTCGTCCCTCGGGTCCGGCACCAGCCCCGAGTCGCCGTAGGTTCCCACGCCGCAGGCGTTGCGGGCCCGCACCAGATAGAACGCCGCCTCGCCCGGCGCCGGTCCGGTCCGGGAGTCGTAGGCGTAGCGCGCCCACGCCCTCGACGCCAAGCAATCGAGCCGCGCCGTGTCGTAGGCGCCGCTCGCCCGGAGTTCCCCGACATCGCCGGAGAGCAGGTCGTAGGAGTCCCGCAGCAGGGGGCCCGCCGCGGGGCCCCAGCGGACCAGCGCCCCCGGGCCGTCGCGCGCCACGCCCAGGCCGACGACCTCCACCGGCGGCAGCGCGGCGAGCGGGTTGAACGGGGCGCAGTCGATCACGTTCTCGAACCCGTCCCCGTCCAGGTCGGCGTCGCACGCGTCGCCCAGGCCGTCCGCATCGCGATCCTCCTGCTCGGGGTCGAAGACGAAGGGGCAGAGGTCGCAGGGATCGCCCACCGCGTCGGCATCGAGATCCTCCTGACCGGGGTTCGGCAGGAACGGGCAGTTGTCCGCGTAGTCCGGGCCGCCGTCGAGGTCGGAGTCGGGGATCCGGACCAGGAAGGAGCCTTCCGTGACCTCCGCCCTGGGCTCGTGAGCGTCGCCGAACAGCAGCATCGGCGGCCCGAGTGCGCGGTTGTAGATGTGGCCGAAGGGCGGCCACCGGTCGACGATGCCCCGGTACCGGTCGGGGAGGTCGTTGGTCCACTCGCCCGGCTCCGGCGTGTCCACGCTGAAGAAGACGTCGAAGAAGCTCTCGGCCGGATAGTCGCCCGAGCCGAGCCCGTCCAGATCCTCGGCCAGCCCAGCGCTCTGCCGTTCGGCCTGGACGCGGACCCTCACGGGGCCCTGCGACGGGCTGTGGCCCGTCAGGTCGAGCGCCACGATCTCCGTCTCGATCTCGCGCCGCGCGTCCCCGTCGCGGTCCGCAGGCGGCGTGCGGTCGACGACCATCGTGCCCGACAGGTCCCAGGTCTCGAGGCCCGCGGAGTAGACGTTGACCACCCACTGCAGGCGGACCGGAAGGACGTCCGTGCCCTCCGGAACACCGCCCCGGTCGACGCGCAGGGGCAGCGGGTAGACGGCGGTCACCGGGACCGGCGAGGGGAAGACGACCGTCTCGGGCGGGAGCGTGTGGCAGCTCTGGTCCGCCTCGTCGACGATCCCGTCGCGGTCGTTGTCGATCCCGTCGCGGCACGCGCCCGGGTGGGACGCGTGCTCGGGCCAGCTCCCGACGCTCACGTCCGACGACCCCGCAGAGCCCTCGAGCCGGCCGTTCCAGCCGTCGCTGTCGTCGTCCGGGTCGCATCCCTGCCCGAGGCCGTCGAGGTCGCTGTCGGCCTGCTGCGGATTGGCGAGGTGCGGGCAGTTGTCGAGCGGTCCAAAGAGCGTGACGTCGTCGACTCCGTCCAGGTCGAGGTCGCCCAGGTAGAGCGGTGGCGAGCCGTCCAGCACGTCGCGGTAGCAGGGGAGGGTCCCCGTCGAGCACGGCGCGTCCGGGATGCCCCCGATCGTCGCCGGGTCGACGGCGAAGCCCTGCGGCGACTCGGCCTTGACCACCTTGGCGTTGTCGGCGAGGTAGGCCGAGACGTCGAGGACGACCTTCTGCTTGTCGACCGTGAAGTCGGTCTTCAGCTTCCCGTCCTCGCCCTTGTAGCCGTACTGGTTGCGCTTGACGCCGGCCTTCAGATCGTCCATCACCGCGTTCTCGTCGTCCACCGGCTTGCCGGTCTGCCCGCTGTCGATGGCGGGATCCAGGTGGTCGTCGGGCGGCTGGTGCCGGTTGTGATCGGTCTCGTGCGCCAGGACCTCGGCGAGGAAGTTCGCCGCCACCTTCGCCTTGTCGGCCGGCTTGCCGGAGAGGTTGTCGGTGATCTTGTCGATGTCGCCGACGTCGACGCTCGCCGTGCCGTCGCACGGCGTGCTGGCGATCGCTTCCCCGGGATCGTCCCGCTTGACGTTGACGGTCAAGGCCTTGCCGTGCTTGCCGCAGGCATCCTGGACCTTCTTGCGCATGTCGTCCGAGCCGGCCATCGCGTCGTCGAAGGCCTTCTTCACGGCCGCCACGTCGGCCTTGTTCTGGTCCGAGTCGCCGGGGGAACTGAAGGTGATCGTGCACTCGTCGTTCGAGTTCGGCTGGTCGGGGGTGGGATCGTAGGTGGTCGTCGCGCTGTGGCCCGCGGCCAGAATGACCCCGCCGCACAGGAGCATGCACGAGAGGATCCAGGGCACTCGCCGGAGCGCGTTCATCAGTGCACCCCCTTCTCGTGCGTGGTCCAGGCCGAGTAGGCGGGGGCCTGCGGCAGGCGTGAGAAGGTCGATCCCTCCTGCGCGAATGCGATCCAACGGAAGTCCAGGGCCGGAAGCTGGGCCACCGTCGTCCGGATCGTGATCGCCGTCGTGCCGGCGGAGCCCGGTGCGAGGCTGACGGCACCGACCGGGGAGACGAAGACGCTGGCTGCCGGGTCGCAGGTGGCGGAGACGCGAGCCTCGACGCCGAGGCCCGCGAACGCCGGGAGGGACACTCCCGTTGCCGGATCCGAATCGGTGTCGATCAGGACTCCGTACGCGAGGAAGCCGGTGCCGGGGCCGCAGACCGGTGTGCCGTTCACTTCCAGCCGCAGGGTCACGCTCCGGCCCGGCACGCTCGCGGGATCGATCGGCGGCAGCTCCTCGATCGCGGCCGAGAGAATGTCGAGGTGGGACGGCACCTGCGCCAGGGTGGAGCCTCCGGCCGCGGCGGCGCCCAGCAGGGCGAGCAGCAGGAGCGCCGGAGCGCGCGTGACGATCGTCGACATGATGGCAGGCCCTCCGCGCGGCGAGATCCGCGCTGGGCCACCCGGCGCGCCAGGGCGGAGGGTCGCCCGGTCGGACTTCGACAGCGCCTGTTCGTTCGAGGCCTAGAGCGTACGCCGGAGGGTGGCGCGAAGAAACGGGAGGTTGGCGGGGTGCCGAACCTCACGGAGAAACAAGAAACGGTTCTTGGTGCTGGTCAGCCGCGGTGGTCGGGGACGAGACCCGCGCCGGCTTCCTCAGCCCCGGTTGTCGAGCACCACCCGGTACCGCGCCTTCCCCGACGCCAGGTGCTCCAGCGCGTCGTTGACGTCCTTCATCGGGAAGTGCTCGGTCACCGCCTCGATCCCGTGCCGCGCGCAGAAGTCGAGCATCTTCCGCATCGTCGACGGCGAGCCGAGCGGCGAGCCCGAGATGCTGCGCTGGTGGGTGATCAACGGGAAGGCCGGTGCGGGGATCGGCGTCGGGACCGCGCCGACGGTGTGGAGGCGGCCTTTCGGTCCGAGAGCCTGGAGGTAGGCGCCCCAGTCGAGGTCGACGTTGACGGTGGAGAGGATGAAGTCGAGCGAGGCGCTGATCTTCTCCAACTGGTTCGCATCGCGCGAGTTGACGACGTGGTGCGCTCCCATCCGCAGCGCCTCGTCGCGCTTGCCGTCGCTCGACGTGAAGGCGGTCACCTCGCAGCCCCACGCGTTCAGGAACTGGAGCGCGAGGTGCCCGAGGCCGCCGATCCCGATCACGGCGACGCGATCGGTCGGCCGGATCCCGAACTGGACGAGCGGGTTGAAGACGGTGATCCCGCCGCAGAACAGCGGCCCGGCCTTGCCGCCATCGAGACCTGCGGGCAGCGGGACGGCCCACTCGGCGCGGCAGCGGACCTTGTCCGCGAAGCCGCCGAAGCGGCCGACGATCGTCTGCTCGGCGGTCGGGCAGAGGTTGTGGTCGCCCCCCAGGCAGTGCGGGCAGGTCATGCAGCTTCCGCTGAACCAGCCGAGGCCGACGACGTCGCCGGGCTTCAGGTGCTCGACGGACTCGCCCACGTGGGCCACCGTGCCGACTACCTCGTGCCCCGCGACCAGCGGATAGCTGGAGAAGCCCCACTCGTCGTGCAGAAGCGAGAGATCGGAATGGCAGACCCCGCAAGAGAGCACGTCGATCTCGACCTGCTGTCGGCCCAGCGGGCCCGGATCGAACTCGAACGGCTGGAGCTGCCCCCTCGGCTCGTGCGCTGCGTAGGCGCGGATCATGGCAGGACCTCCCGGTGCGTTGTGCGGCGCTCGGGCGGATCCTACCGGTACCGGCGCCGCAAGCGCCACAGGCCGGGCTGCCCGGCCTGCGCGGCCAGCGCCGCGATGTCACGCGCATCCACGTCTCAGCCCTTTCCGTGGAACGGCTGCGCCGATCGCACGCCCACCCCCCGCCGCACGAGGCCCGGCCGCGGTATGATGTGAGCCGTGGTACGATTCGCGCTCTGCTCTGCAGCGGCCATCCTGGCGCTGGCTCTCGCGGCTCTGCCGGCCGCGGCCGCACCGGACGAGTCCTGGCCCCCGGCGATCGAGGACAACTCCTTCCTGGTCGAGGAGGCCTACAACCAGGGGGCGGGCGTCGTCCAGTGGATCCTCGCCTTCCAGCAGTTTCGGCCGAGCGGCGCCTGGTACAACGCCTTCACCACCGAGTGGCCGGTACCCGATCAGACGAACCAGTTGAGCCTGACGGTCCCCTATATCGCCGAGACCGAGCGCCTGCCGAGCGGCTGGGGCGACATCAGCCTGAACTACCGCTACCAGGCACTGGCCGGCGGCGAGCGCGGGTGGTGGTTTGCGCCGCGCCTGAGCGCGCTCCTGCCCACCGGGGAATGGCGCGATGATCTCGGGAATGGGGCGCCCGGGGTGCAGATCGGCCTCCCCTTCAGCCGGCGCTTCACCCGCGGCTTCGCGATGACGCTCAACGCCTCGGGGCAGTACGTCCCGCTGGCGCGTGGGACGGCGGACGACGGCAGCAGCTTCAAGGCCGACGCCTGGGGCATTTCCGAAGGCATCAGCCTGGTGTGGCTCGCCTCGCCCCGCTTCAACCTGATGCTGGAGGCGCTGGCGACGCAGGATCGCGTGGCCGTCGACGACGGTCGCACCGAGGTTGTGAGAATCGCGGTGGCGAGCCCCAGTTTCCGCTGGGCCGTCAACTTCGAGCGCGGGCAACTGGTGCTCGGGGCCGCGGTCCCGATCGGGCTGACCGAGGCCAGCCCGGACTGGAGCGCGCTGTTCTACGTATCCTGGGAGTCGGCTCTCTGGACGCCGAAGTCCCCGGCGTCGAGCGCGATCAGCCGCGCGGAGTGACGCCCTCCGTCACCGTCTCCGCGATCCGGATCCCGCGCTGCTCCAGCTCCGCCAGGCACCACGCGTAGGTCTCGCCGGCGATGCAGTCCTCCGGCGGGAGGATCCCACCCTGGCGGATCGTGCCGTTGGCCAGCAGGCGCGCCGCCAGCGCGACCGGGAAGCCCGTGACGCGCGCCATCGACGACAGCCCGTCGCGTGGCTCGTCCCACATCCAGTACTCGATCGTCGTCGGCTTGCCGTTCTTCACGCCGTGAACGGTGTTGTACATCACGCAGACGTCGCGGTCGCCTTCCCTTGCGCGCAGCTTCGGGACGATCAGGGCCAGCAGGATCTCGCGCGGCACCACGCGCGTGCCGTTCACCTCGACCGGATCGAGGTCGAGCAGGCCGCACTCCTTCAGCGTCTGGACCCCGTCCCAGTGGCCGGGCCAGCGCACGGTCTTCTCCGAGAAGTCGCGCAGCTGCGGCCGCGAGGTGATGAAGCTCGGCATCCCGGGGGTGACGGCGCATTCGAGCGGCTCGTTCCGGCCGAACTGCGCGAAGACGAACTTCTCGCGGTCCGTCCCCGCGTCCACCTCGACCACCTGGCCGTCCTTGCGCACGAGCAGCCGCACCATGTACTCGCGCAGCACGTGGTCGAAGGCCCAGGTGATCATGTAGCGCAGGGGGCGCTTCGCCGCGATCGACTTCTCCGGGATCCCGCCAACGCGCGCCACCGCGGAGGTCGCGGCGTCGAGCTTGCGGATCCCCTCGCCGACCGTAATGTTGCTCAGGCCGGGCGCGAACCCCATGCCGTCGATGAACGGGACGCCGCGGGCGACCGCCTGCTCGTGGAGCCACTCGCCGTAGCGCGCGAGCGTCATCCCCGCCGGGATCTCGAGCCCCTCGATCTCGTAGGCGTCCGATGCGGTAGCTGGTGCGACGGTCCGGCAGCGCCAGCGCGCCGGCGTCGTAGCCCTTCATCGCGCCGCGGACCGCTGCGGCGTCCGCGACGTCGAGCACGTGGGGGACGATGTTCCCGGCGCCGATCCAGCGGCGCGCCTTCTCGAGCGCCTCCGCGCTGCGCCCGACGAGCCCGATCTGCTGGACCTTCGGGTCCTTCGCGAGGTCCCAAGCCACCGCCGTGCCGATCTTCCCGGATCCGCCGAACACGAGGATCTTCATGGCTGCCTCCTGGGGGTTCAGATACCACAGCCGCCGCTCTGCGTGCGTGCGATTCGGGGATTACTCGCAACGCCAAACCTGTCAGCCGGGGGAAGGCAGCGATTGACTTGCGCGAGCCGTCGCCGGTACGCTCACCCAAGGGGGGAAGGTGCGATGTCGCGCGCCGGGTCCTCCCGCGGATGTTTTCTGGCAGACCTTCTCCCCGGGGGTGTGCGCCATGTCCACCGCGACGTGCCTCGCGCGGCTGCCGATCGGGATCGCCTTCCTCGCACTGATCCCCGCGGCGGCTCCTTCCGCCGCCTTCGCTGCCCGCGACGCCTTCAAGGTCGCCCCCGGCCCGGCCGCGATGTCCGACGAGGAGAAGGCGATCCAGCCCGATCCGGCGCGCGGGGCCGAGCACGGCGTGATCCTGGTCGAAGAGACCGACCGGAACGACAACCTCGGCCGCTGGATGGAGATCTCCTTCCACCAGCGCGCCAAGATCCTCAGCAACGAGGGCCGCCGGCTCGCCGACATCACGATCCCCTTCGACATCGACGCCGATCAGCTCTCGCAGTGGTGGGCGCGCATCATCCTCCCGGACGGGAAGGTGATCGAGGTCCCGAAGGAAGAGCTGACCGAGCAGGCGGTGGTGAAGACCCGCGGCGAGGAATACAAGACGCTCAAGGTGGCGCTGCCGGGCGTCGTACCCGGAGCCGTGATCGACTACGGGTTCACTCTCCGGACGATGGAGTTCCTCGAGCCCGACACGGTCTGGCTGCAGCGCGAGTGGCCGGTGCAGTTGCTCCGCTACCGCTGGGCACCTTACGCGCGGCTCGCATCCGGCTACCTCTGCCGCCGCATCGCGGGGCTCGACGTCACGCCGACCGTCAAGGACGGAAAGGTCGTGATCGAGGCGAGGGACATCCGTCCCGTTCCGGACGAGCCGATGATGCCGCCCAGGGCGGAGTCCAAGGCGTCGGCGGTGTTCTATTACCACCCGAGCGAGCTCTACGCCGAAGAGTACTGGGACGCGATCGCCAAGTTGGTCGAGCTGGAGAACGGGTTCTTCCTCTCCAAGGCGGCGGTGAACGAGCTCGTGGAGCGCGCCGCTCCACCAGCCGGCGAGGCGGTGACCCCGAAGCTGCAGGCGGTCTACGACTGGCTGGGCGCCAACATCGAGGACGTCACGACGCGGACCATGGAGGCGGAGGAGCTGGCCGGGCGGGCGAAGGATCGACGGGAGGAGGACACCGCGCGGTTCGTGATGCAGAAGCGGCGCGGGGAGACTTTCCAGATCGCGCAGCTGTTCGTGGGCGCAGCGCGCAAGCTGGGATCCGAGGCCTGGATCGCGCTTGCAGCGGATCGCACGGAGAACTACTTCAACAGGGCGCTGCTCAGCCTGCGCCAGTTCGAGTGGACGCTGGTCGCGGTGCGGGCGCCCGATGGGCCGCAGGACCGCTTCGTGATCCTGGCGCCCGGTTCGGGCCTGCCGTACGGCGAGCTGCCGTGGTGGCTGACGGGCGTGGACGTGCTCGTGGCCGCGAAGGAAGGCCCCCTCCCGGTGCGGGTACCCGCATCAGAGGCACCGGACAGCGTTGGAACGACGCAGGCGAAGATCACCTTCTCGCCAGAGGGGGACACGGCGAACGTCTCCTGGACGACGCGAGGAACCGGCCAGCACGGCTACAGCCGGTGGCGTGCGCTCCGGCGCATGAAGCCCGACGAGCGCGAGAGGAAGCTGCTGGAGATCTGCGGCGCCGCCGGCGATCTGGAGATCAGTGACGCGCGAGCCGAAGGCCTCGCGGAGATCCCCGCCACCGAGCGCATCAGCTGCACCGGCGAACTTCTGGCCGCGAATGTCGAGGCGGGAATCGCCCGGTACTCGTTCGCGATCGGCGGCCCCTGGATCCCGGCACTGCCGGACCTCCACCCCGGGCCGCGACGCTTCCCCGTCGTCTTCGACTTTCCGAGTACGGAGCGGACGACGATCGAAGTCGAGGCGCCCGAGGGGTTCGAGCCGGACGAGGCGCCGCCGGCAGCGCGCCTCGGAACGGTCTACGGCTCCTACGCCCTGACGGTGACGCGCACCGAGCACGGGTTCCGCGTCGAGCGCGAGTTGGTGCTCCCGCGGCCCCACGTTCCCGCGGAGAACTACACCGGCCTGGTGGGTTTCCTCGACCACGTCCGACGCGGCGACGCCACGATGCTGCCGTTCCAGCGGAAGGCGGAGGGCCGCTAGCGGTGCGCGGCCGGGGCCGAGCCAGCGCAGCGCTCGCGGTTTTGGCGCTCGCCGTCCTTACGGCGTCCGTCACGGTCACGCACGCGGCGCGCCTCCCCGATTGGGCCCAGCCGATCGCCGCGGCGCCGCCGTCGATCGAGCCGGGGATCTCCCGGCACGACGGCCGTGTCCTGTTCCGGGAACGCCGCATCGAGGTGCAGCCGGACGGCACCTGGATCGAGCGCGTCCGCGTGGCGCGGCAGGCGCTGACAACGCGGGCTGGCAGCGTCGCGATCGACTACTTCCCTTTCAACGATCGCGCCAAGATCAAGGTCTCGCGGGCGTGGCACCAACCGCCCGGCGAGCGGGCCGAACGGAGCGGCCGGTCTTCGCAGATCGATATCGTGGCCGACGACGCGTTCATCACCGACTCCAAGCGGCGTGTCGTCGGGATGGTCGACGTGCGGCCCGGCAGCCTGGTCTTCTTCGAGTTCGAGGCGGTCGTCGAGCCCTACACGCTGGCGACGGATGAGATCTTCGCGGACCGCGGACCGATCGCCGTGGCGCGGCTCGAGATCGTCACGCCTCCCGGCTGGACGCTGCGCTCGGAGTGGCTGCATCACGCGGCTGTGGAGCCGTCCCGTAGCGGGACGACGACGACGTGGGAGATGCGCGATCTTCCCGACGACGACGATCCGCCGCTCGCGCCGTCCCCGTTCGAAACGGCACCCTGGCTCGTCGTGGCGTTCGAACCGCCCGCCGGGACATCCACGCGCGCCGCGCCGGCCTCCGACTGGCCCGCACTGGCGGACTGGTTCCTGAAGCTCGCCGCCGGAACGGACGAGGTCACGCCCGAGATCCGCGCCGCGGCGGAGCGCGCGACGAAAGGCGCCAGGACGGTTCCTGAACGGATCCACGCGGTGGCGCGCTACGTGCGCGACAGCGTCCGCTACACGGCGCGCCTGGTCGGGATCGGCGGCTATCGTCCGGAGCGCGCCGCCGAGACGCTGCGTACGCTCCACGGCGAGTGCAAGGCCAAGGCGGCGCTGACGCGCGCGATGCTTGCGGCCGTCGACATCCCGTCCTACCCCGTGATGGTGAACCTCAGCCACCGCGCTACGGTCGCGGAGGGGATCGCCTTGCTCCAGGCGTTCGATCACCAGATCGTCGCGGTCCCGCTCGCGGCGGGGGACGCGGCCGCGTTCGGCCCCGCGGTCGCGGAGGGCGGGGAGTTGGGGCGGTTGGCGATCGTGGATGCCACGGACGAATACACATCAATCGGCTGGATTTCGGACGACCTCTCCGGAAAGCGAGCGCTCATCGCAGCGCCCGCGCGCGGCCGGCTGGTCAACCTGCCCGGACGTCGGCCGCAAGACCATCGCGTCGAGCGACGGATCGCGGGGGAGCTGCGAAGCGGCAACACCGTGGCACTCGAACTGACGACGCGCTACTACGGCGCACCGGCCGTGTACGAGCGCCGGCGTGAGCGCACGGGTGCCGTCGACCGCCGCAAGGAGCAGGAGCAGGCGCTCCACGAGGACTGGCTCGATGCGAGGCCGGAGCGCTACGCGGTCGAGGCGGAGACCGCCGACGGCGCCTTCGTCGAGACGCTCGCCTGGACGATGCCCGTGGTGCAACCGGCCGGGACGCCGCCCCACCTGCCGGTCTTTGCCGGGGCTGACGACGGCCTGCCGCGCCCGCAGCTGGGAAAGCGGATGGTGCCGGTGTGGTACGACTACCCCCGGCAGCTGAGTACCGAGGTGGTGTTGCGCGGCTTCCCCAAGACAGCCGTCCCGCCGGCGTCGAAGGCTCCGTCGGCGGACGGCTGGTCGAGCACTGTGAGCGGCTCGCGGGAAGGAGAGGAGATCCGCGCCCGCTGGGTTCTCGTGCTCGAGAACACCGACTACCCGGTCGAACGGTTCGGCGACCTCAAGAAGCTCTACGGGGCCGCGTCGACGGCATCGAGCGCAATGATCTCGTGGGGGCAGTGAGGCGAAGCGCTGGCAGCCGTCTTAACTCGTCGAGCCAACGATTAATCGAGCCCTCCGCGATTGACCTCCGGCTCTGCGTGGCCCTATAAGAAGCCTGGGCGGCCGGACGCGGTGATCGGAGCCTGATTCCCACCTCTCGCCGCGCGGAGTCAACGCCATGCGCTCATCGTCCCGCCTGCTGCCGCTCGCGGTCGTCCTGCTGGCGCTGTGCGGCCCGCTCGCCTCCGGCCAGAGCTGGCTGGACAAGGTCAAGAAGAAGGTCGAGCAGAAGGCGGGCCAGCGCGCCGACCAGAAGACCGACGAGGCGATCGACAAGGGCCTGGACTCCGCGGAGAACGCGATCAAGTGCGTCGCGGGCGACCAGGCCTGCATCGACAAGGCGCAGAAGAAGGGGAAGAAGGTCGTGCTGGTCGACGAGGAGGGGAACCCGCTCCCGGCCGACCAGCAGCCGGGCGGCGCGGCAGCGGAGCCGGCCGCAGGCGCGCCCGCGGAAGCGGGGAAGGGCGCGACGCCGGCCGGGCCGGTCGGCCCGATGCAGGGGGTCTGGGCCAACTTCGACTTCGTGCCCGGCAACAGGGTGCTCTTCTACGACGACTTCATGCAGGACAATGTCGGGGACTTCCCGCGCCGCTGGGGGTTCGAGTCGGGGAACTGGGAGATCGTCGAGGCCCAGGGGTCGCGCTGGCTGCGCAGCGAGGGGCACGGCGGCGCCTGGATCTCGATCAACCTCCCCGAGGTGCTGCCCGAGCGCTGGACCTTCGAGATGGACTACATCTTCAGCCACCCGGTGGACCAGCACGGGCAGGCCGGGATCACGGTCATCTTCGAGAAGGAGCACGCAGGGCACCTGGCCAACGAGTTCCAGTTGCGCCCGGACGGCGCATCGCTGCGCGGCGGGGGCGAGGGCGCGCCGCACACCTCGGCCCAGTTGAAGAACCTGAACGACAACCGGCCGAACAAGATGATGCTCCTGGCCGACGGCGAGTACGTCAAGTTCTACGTCAACGACAAGCGGATCGCGAACGTCCCCAACGCCCGCCTGATGAAGAGCAACAAGATCTGGATCAACACGTTCTTCGCCGAAGACCCGTACTTCGTCTACGTCGGCAACTTCCGCGTTGCGGCCAGCGACAAGAAGATCTACGACGCGCTGGCGGTCAACGGCCGGCTGGCGCTGCAGGGGATCTACTTCGACACCGGCAGCGACAAGCTGCGCCCCGAGTCGACCGGTACGCTGCGCGAGGTCGGCGCGATGCTGAAGGACCACCCCGAGCTGCGCCTGCTGATCGAGGGGCACACCGACAATGTCGGCAGCGAGGCGTCGAACCTGGCGCTCTCCGAGAAGCGCGCGGCTGCGGTGAAGCAGTCGCTCGTCGCGAACTTCGGGATCGACGCCTCCCGGCTGGAGAGCAAGGGGTTCGGGGCCAGCAAGCCGGCGGCGCCGAACGACACGCCGGAGGGGCGCCAGACCAACCGCCGGGTCGAGATCGTCAAGCTCTGAGGCCGGCGGGCCGGCACGGAGGCCGGCCCCTACGGGCAGGTGCAGTCGAGGCAGCCGTGCTCGGCGCAGGTCCGGCACGAGAGGGCCACCTGCCGGCGCAGGGCCTCGCGCGCTCGGAACACGCGCACGGCGGCGTTCTGGCTCGAGATCCCCACTTCCTCGGCGAACTCCCGGACCGGGACCTCCTCGACCTCGATCCGCTGCAGGGCCAGCGCGTACTCGGGCTTCAGCGTGGCCGCGAGCCGCAGGACGCAGCGGCACGCCTCGCGGCGCCACGCCTCCGGCGGCTCCTCTGAAGCGGCCAGTTCGGCGGCGACGGCCTCGGCGGCCCGGCGGGAGGCGTCCGCGTGGCGGTAGTGGTCGATGACCGCGTTCCGGAGCACGCGATAGAACCACGCCACCGCCGACTCGTCGTCCCGCAGCGCGCCGGCCCGCTCGATCGCGCGGACGAAGGCCTCCTGGAGGATGTCCTCGGCCTGCGCCCGGCTCCCGACCCGGTGTTCGAGGAAGTCGAGGAACGCCCGGTGGTTGGCGGTCAGTGCGGCGAGCACCTCGGGTTTCGGAGGGCTGCCGCCCTCGCGGCGAGCGGTCATGCCCGGAGTATGGGGACCGGCCCGGCACCGGGCAACGGTCGGAGGGGGGGTGTAATGGCGGACGGGTTCGTCCGTCTTCCCGGTCGAACAGCAGACAAGGAGGAAGACGATGCGCACCCACACCGCGCCCTCGACGCCACTCTCCCATCACGGCTTCACCCCGCGGCCGGCCGGCGTCTCCAGGCTGGCCCTCAGTGCCACGCTTCACTGCCTGACCGGGTGCTCGATCGGGGAGGTCCTCGGCATGGTCACGGGGACGCAGCTCGGCTGGGGCACCGGCGCGACGGTCGCGGTCTCCGTCGTGCTGGCGTTCCTGTTCGGGTACGCCCTGACCCTCCGGCCGCTGCTCCGCGGCGGGATCCCCTGGGCGACGGCGCTGCGGCTCGCCCTGGCCGCGGACACGGTGTCGATCGCGGTGATGGAGATCGTGGACAACGCGGCGATGCTGCTGATCCCGGGGGCGATGGACGCGCCGATCTGGGCGCCGCTCTTCTGGGGCAGCCTCCTGGCGTCGCTCGTCCTCGCCGGGATCGCGGCCTACCCGGTCAACCTGTGGCTCATCGCGCGGGGTCGCGGCCACGCCCTGGCGCACCGGCACTGAAGCCGGTGCGCCAGGCGCGCGGCGTCCCCCCTCCCGCCCCTCCGCCTCACCTCACGCGGTAGAAGTAGGACACGCCGTCCGACAGCACGGGATCCGCGTAGGAGGTGTCCCAGGCGCCGTTCAGCAGCCGGACCGCGTCGGAGAAGTCCGGCAGCGTGGCGCGCTCCAGGTCGTACGGGCCGGCGTCGCCGCCCCAGGACAGCACGACGGCGTCGGCACCGGGATCGGTCCAGATGCCGGTCACCAGCAGCGCGCTCTCCTCGAAGCCGCGCTGCCGGTAGACCAGCGAGAACGGGCCGTAGGACGAAGGGAAGTAGCCGCGCACGGAGACGCGGTACGAGCCTTCCGTCGCGGTCTCCAGCGAGATCCGCGACTGCACCCCGCAGTTGTCGTCGGCGTACCCGATCTGCGAGCCGAAGGGGTCGAAGACCTCGATCACCGTGTCGAACGACCCGCTGCCGCCGTCCTCCGGGCAGGTGCTGAAATCGAAGCGCTGCCCGGGGTAGGCGTAGAAGTAGAAGTCGTACTGCCCGTTCGGGCCGAGCGTGGGCGCCTGCGCCTGCCACCAGCCCAGGGGGTAGATCATCCAGGGGTAGGAGGTCACGCGCAGCGTGCCGTACTCCTTGGAGCCCCACGCCTCGTTGTTGTGGGTGTAGGGATCCGCGGCGTCCCGCAGCCAGAGCGCCACCGTCGCGTAGGTCCCCATCGTGAAGCCGTAGTAGAGCGTCTGCAGGTAGACGTAGCCGGACCAGTTCATCCGCTGCGGCGTGAGGTAGACCTCGATCTGCGGGTCGACGATGTTGTCGGTCCCGATGTTCTCCATCTTGAAGTTCTGGTTGAAGCGGAAGTAGTCCATCTGCTGCACGGAGTTGACATTGGGGTAGGTCTCGAGGTAGGACGCGTTGTTGTTGCTCATCGCGTCGGTGGTCTGGTACATCGAGAGCAGCCCGTCGTGGATGCCGATCCCCGGGTAGGCGGCGCGGATCGCGTTGGTGTCGTCGGCGTAGAGGTTGGGGTAGCGCATCGGCTTCGGCGAGTAGTTCATCACCGAGTCCCACCAGACGTCCTGTACCTCCCAGGGGTGCGCCAGGCCCCACGAGTGGCCCAGCTCGTGCAGCACCGACTGGTCGTAGCCCCAGGCGCCGTCGCTGTGGGTCCCCACCTCGTTGTCGAGCGTCCAGGCGAAGGCCGGGTTCATCGAGATGTCGGCCTCGATGATCGGACCGCTGCCGAACCAGCGGGTCCAGCAGATCGCCAGCTCGTTCGCGCCCCAGCCCTGGCCGAACTGGTTCATCATGTCCTGGCTCGAGGGCCAGCCGGTCATGTCGTAGCGGTTGTTGCCCCAGGCCCAGTTGCCCGTCGGCGCGCCGGAGACCCGGTGGATGTCGCCGTAGCTGTTCCAGCGCGACATCATCATCTGGTCGTGCGGCGACCAGGGCGCGAAGCTGGGGTGCAGCTCGTTCCAGAGTCGGGGCGCGGAGGCACCAGCCGGCCGGCCTCCTCGCCGTACACGCGGAGCTGCGGGTGCGCGGGGGGCTCCGGCCCCGCGGCGGGCGTCGCGACGGCCGGCATGGCGCCGCGGTCGATCGGGACCACGGGCGCCAGGACCTCCATCGGCGTCACCGGCTCGAAGACCTTGGACGGCAGCGGCGGGTCGTGCACGGCGGGCGCGCGCGCTGGCGGCGCGGGGGCGGCCTCGGTGGCCGCGACGAAACGCCGCAGCCGCTGGACGAACTCGCGGAAGGCGATGCGCTGGCCTCCCGTCAGCTCGACGAAGGCCCCGCCTGCGGTGGCGATCGTCGGCTCTCCGCCGGTCTCGGACTCGGACGGGACCTCGAGAAAGACCCCGGATTGAGAGCCCGTGAAGGCGCTGAAGGAGGGGACGGCGGGATCGTTGACGAACAGGACGTATCGCCGTCCGATCTCGAGCCCGACCGTCATGCACGAGCGCTGGGTTTCGCCGTCCAGCGTCCCGCCGACCTCGGTCACCTCGAGTTCCTGCGGCGGCGCGCCGCGCAGCGGGTCCTCGACGACCAGCGTGTAGCGCGTGAGGACCAGGTTGTGCCGCTCGTTCCAGACCGGCGTCGCGCGCTCGACGCGGGCGACGACGATGAAGCGCGAGGCCCGGACCATCTCCTGTCCCGTCATCGGAACGGTGTGGGCCAGCGCCGGCAGGCCGGCGACGGCCAGCGCGATCGTGACGACCGCCCAGGCGGGCCACGCGCCCCGCATCCGGCCGGTGGCGCGTGCGCCGCACCGCGGCTTCGTTCGGCAATCTGCTTTCGTCTCGCGTCCCATGGGTCCCCCTCGCGGCGCGCCGGCCCGCCCTGGCGGGGGCGCGCGGATCACCAGGCGGTGACCCTACGGGAGATCTGATCTATCCAGAAGTACCAGATCATGAGATTCTGCTAGACCAGTAGAGAGGCCGCGCGAAGCGGCGTCTCACCGGGAGGCGCGATGAGGGGGCTCCAGCTCGCCGTTCCCGCCGGCCGCCAGCCGCACTACCTGAGGATCGCCCGGGCGCTGCGCGACGCGCTCGCCGCGGGGCGGGCCCTTCCCGGCGAGGCGCTCCCGTCGCTCCGCGCGGCGCGCGCTGCGGGTCGCGGCGACGCTCCCGGCCGACTACTTCCGCGCCGGGCCGCAGTCGCCGCAGACGCCGCCGCCGGACACGCGCCCGCACCGCTGGGCGTGGGCGCGGCGGGTCCGGCTCCAGCCGTTCGCGCCGGCCGCCGGGGTCCGCTACAACTTCGAGTCGGGCATCCCCGACTACTCGCTCTTTCCGCTGCGCGAGTTCCGCTCCCACGTCGCCGACGCGCTGCGCCGCGCGCGCCCGTCG
>JALOKP010000035.1 GCA_025456425.1 Acidobacteriota bacterium
CTCGTCGTAGCGGGTGAAGGTCCGGTACTTGAGCAGCGTGTCGTACAGCGTCTGCATCTCGAAGAAGCCGGTCTTGTCGGCGGCCAGGGTCGCCCGCGGATAGGAGTGGCCACCGAACGGGCGCTGGTCGATCCGGCCGTTGGCGTCGCGCGTCCAGGGGATCCCCCAGTGGTCGAGCTGCCAGATCTCCTTCGGCATCTGCTCGACGAAGCGGCGGACGACGTCCTGGTCGGCCAGGAAGTCGGAGCCCTTGACGGTGTCCCAGGCGTGGAGCTCCTGGCTGTCCCCTTCGTCGGTCCGCAGGACCGCGGCCGTCCCCCCTTCGGCGCAGACCGAGTGGGCCCGCATCAGCTGCACCTTGGAGACGATGCCGATGTCGACCTTTCCGGAGAGGCGGCGGGAGATCTCGACCGCCGCGCGGAGGCCGGCCAGGCCGGCACCGAGGACCAGGACGTCGTGTTGAACCCTCTGCATGGGGGATCTCGCGCGGCGCGGGGGGTGAGGGTGCGCCGAGCAGAGTGTAGGACACGGCCCGGGAGGATTACTTACCAGGAAGCCTTGTTAGCTGAGTTTGTTTGCCGCGCCCCGTACAGGTTCTCCGTCAGCGGGGAAACCAGGCTTCGAGCACGTCCAGGTAGGGCTCGATGCTGGGGATGAAGTGGCGCTCGGAGCGCGAGTGGGGGCCGATCCCGGACTGCCCCCAGACCACCGCGGCCCCGCCGGGCGCGAAGCGGGCCGAGGTCCCCGCCAGCTTCCGACCGACCTCCGCGGGGGCCCCGGAGGCCCGCTCCACCGCAGCCAGCAGCCGGGCCAGGTGCGGGTTGCCGGGGGGACAGGCGACTCCCCCCTCGACCACCTCGCGCATCAGCTCCAAGCCCAGCTCGTTGCAGAGTTCCTCGGCCGCCGCGGCCAGCGCGCCGACGTCGTCCCCCGGGATCGGGCGGATCTCGAGCCCGAGTGCCCCCTCGTCGGGGGTGATGTTGTAGACCCCCTTCTGCCCGACCTCGAGGAAGGGGAAGACCGCCGAGCTCTTCCACGGCCCCGCGGCGTCGAGCGTCAGGTGACGCGACAGCAGCGCCCCCAGCCGCTGGCGCGCCTCGACCAGCAGCGCGAGCAGGTCGGTCGGCCGCGAGGCGAAGCCGGTGTGCGCGCGCTCCCCCTTCGCGACCAGCCGCAGCCTCACGACGCCGCGGTTCTCGACGCAGACCTGGCCGAAGCGCTCGTCCCCGCGCTCCCCCGTCCGCTCCCCCATCGCCATGAACTCGGGCGACCAGTGCGCGTCGCGCTTCAGGTCGTGCAGGACGTGCGGCGTGCCGTACGGCTCGGTCTCGCCGTTCTCCTCGTTGCCGACCAGCAGCAGGTTGACCGGCGGCCAGGGCGGGCCGTCGGCGCAGCGGCGGCGCATCCAGACCAGGTTCGAGGCGACGACCGTCTTCATGTCGGCGGCGCCCCGGCCCCACAGGTAGTCGCCGTCGACGAAGGCCTCGAACTGCGCGTCGCCGGGCTCGGGCTCGACGACGTCGAAGTGGCCGGAGAGGGTCACCGGCGCGAGCAGGCCGCCCGGGAAGCCGGCCAGCACGGCGGGGTACTTCTCGCCGTCCCAGACCCGGACCTCCAGCCCGGCCTCGGCCAGCGTCGCGCCGATGAAGCGCGCGCAGCGCAGCACCTCGTCCAGCCGTTCGGCCGCGCAATTGGTCACCGATGGGATCCGCACCAGAGCCGACGCGAGGGCCAGCACCTCGGCCCGGCGGCTGCCGTCCAGCGCGATCGCCGGGGCCGACGGCGCGGCGGGACGAACCGGCAGCGACGGGTTGCGCCGCCCGAGTTCCTCGAGCGGCTCGAGCACCTCGGCCAGCTTCGCGGCCTCGGCCCCCAGCGCGCGCGGTTGCGCGGCGATCGCCGCGACGTCGGCGGCCAGCGCGCGGCGCCGCTCCTCGCACCACTCCTTGAGCAGATCGGGCGGCACGATCAGCCCGCCCGAGGGGGCGCGCCGTTCGCCGGCGGCGCGCGCCTCGAGCCACGCCCGCATCGCGCCGGCCGGGTTCGGCGCGCCGGCCGCCATCTCCGCCAGCGGCTCGAGCAGCGCCCGCCGCCCGAGCGCATCGGCCAGCGGCGCCAGCTCCTCGAGCGTCGCGCCGAGCCACTCCCGCGCGCCGATCGCAGATCCCCCAAAGGGGTGCTCGAGCGTCGCCTCGAGCCCGCGCCGCGCCGCCGCGTCCTCGTTGGCCCGGGCCCGCGCGAGCCCGGCGGAGTCGTAGGCGTAGTCGGCCCCGAATCCGGCGTCGGCGTAGATCCTGTAGAGCAGCAGTTCCTTGAAGACGACCTTGGCCACCGCCAGAGCCAGGTCGTCGCCCCCCTCGTCGGTGCGGACCTCGACCCGCGTCATCGGCAGGTCGACCAGCGCGACCAGGTTCTCGACGATCAGCGCGCGCTCGGCGTCCTCCAGGCTGGCGTGCTCGTCGGGCGAGAAGATCCCGCGGCGGTACAGCTCGCGCAGCTGCTCGGAGGTGGTGCCGAGGATCCGGTTGACGGGATCGACGTCGGAGCGGGCGCGGACGGGAGTCCAGTTGTTGCTGCCGAAGCGCACGCCGCGCCGGACCAGGCTCTCGGAGATCGACAGGTAGTCCTTGTGCGAGGCGTAGAGGAACGGGACATCCAGCGCCTCGGGGTTCGGGAAGGTCAGGAGCCGGTTCGAGTCGAGCGGCGTCAGGACGATCTCCTCGACCCCGTCGACCGGCTCGGAGGCCAGCGGCGAGGCGGCCGAGGTGGCGACGAACAGCGCGCACCAGGGGCGCAGCAGGCGGGTCGCGCGGATCATCGCCTCGCTTCGGAACTGCTCCAGGCTCTGCGCACGGCGCTGGGCCGGCGGCAGGTGGAAGAAGTCCCAGGCCAGGAGCGCCTCGGGCAGCGAGTGGTTGGTGTGGATCCCGGCGGTCGCCAGCCGGCCGCCGAACAGCGCGACGCAGCGCGCCAGGTAGCGCTTCTTGGCCAGGCTCCAGCCGTCGGGGATGCTGTCCTCGCCGGGGGCGACCGCGCGCGGCAGGTTGCCGTGCAGCGCGTAGAACCGCCCGCCCAGCGACAGCCCGGTCTCGGCCAGCACGTCGGCCAGCGCCCCCTCGACGACCTTGGCCTCCCAGGCCGCGCCGAGCGGCGAGTAGTAGGGCCGCGTCGCGGTCTCGATCATCCAGTGGAAGACCTCGAGCTGGGTCCGCGAGCGCAGCCAGGCCGGCAGCCGGTCCTCGAGCAGCAGGTCGGCGAAGGAGCGGCTTTCGGGGCCGAAGCCGACGCGCCCCAGGGGCTGCAGGGCGGCGTCGAGCAGGTTGAACTCGACCTCCAGCCCCGAGGTCCCGCGCTCGTACTGGCTCTCGATCGAAGACTCCAGCGCCAGCAGGACCTTCTCCGCAAATCTTCCCCATTCGGCTGGTGTCATAGCTCGGAGAGCGCCTCCCAGAGCCGGTCCGCCGCGCGGGCCGTCGTCGCGGGCGGCAGCGCGTAGGAAAAGCGGATCCAGCGCGCGCCGAAGTCGCTGAAGTAGACGCCGGGGACGACGGCCAGGCCGTGGCGCTCGCCGAGGTAAGCACCCATCGCAGCCGAGTCGGCCATCCCGGCCCGGTCCATGAACGGCCCGACGTCGATGAAGGCGTAGTAGCCCTGCCCGAGGATGTGCGAGAGCCCCTTCGCCTCGAGAATGCCGCGCAGCACCTTCCGGCTGGCGTTGGTCGGGCCGACGATCGGCGCCGCGGCCCGGTCGAAGCCGATCCGGGTCGCGGCGATCGCGACCGCGGTGCTGTGGAACGACGGGATCACGCCGTGCGAGGCGCGCGAGGCGACGAACTTCGCGACCGACTTCGAGACGACGAGGTGGGCGTTGCGCACGTTGCTGGCGCCGAGCGACTTGGTGATCCCGTCGAGGATCATGCAGCGGTCGCGCTCGGCGGGGGACAGCGGCGCGAGGAAGGCGTTGAGGTCGTGCGGCGGCTCCTCGCTGACGCGGTGGTAGATCCAGTCGAAGAGCACGAACGGAATCCCGGCGGAGAAGGCGGCGCGGGCCAGCTCGCGCTGCCGGTCCAGCGGGATCGTGCGGCCGGTCGGGTTGTCGGGGCTGGTGACGACGAGGCCCGCGACGCCGCGGCCGTGACGCGCCGCCTCGTGCACGGTCTCGGCGATCCCTTCGGCCGTCAGCGCCCAGCCGTCGGCCTCGCGGCCGGGGGCCAGCAGCACGTTGGCGCCGACCGCGTAGGGACCCCAGTTGTAGGAGATCCACGGCACGCGGCTGACCAGGACGAAGTCGCCGCGCCGCTTCATCCCCAGGAACTGCATCGCCTCGTAGGCCTTGAGCAGCGCGTCGCGTCCGCCCTGGCAGGCCACGACGTTCTCCGGGCCCCAGCCGCTCGACGCCTCGAGCCCCCAGTACTGCTCGGCCGTCACCTTGCGGAACAGGTTCGTGCCGAACGGCTGGTCGTAGCCCGTCCCGTGCTCCTTTTGCAGCGCGTGGGCCGCGTCGAGCAGCTCCTCCGGCACGCCCGGCAGGCTCGCGCCGCCGTCCCCCTGGCTGGCGTCGAACTGCTCGCCTCCCGGGTGGTCGCGCTCGAAGACGGCGAGCGCGTCGCGGATTTCGAACATCCGGCTGCCGGGGATGGCGACCATCGCCTGCGGGCTGCCGTCGAGGCCCGACAACTCGCCCGGGCGGACCACGAGCGCGGGCCGGTCCTCGGGGACCGGGGTGGGTCGGGGTTCGGACACGGGGCGCCTCCAGGAAACGGCGGCAAAGGGTACCGCAACCCGGCCCGGGTGCGACAAACGGCGTTGGGCCGGGGTGCGGGGCCGGAACCTATGTTGGACCGGGCATGGAGGCCTTCTCGCCCGCTGGACCGCGCCGCGCGGCGTTCGCCGCCGCCCTCGTCGCGGCCGTGGCGCTCGCCTTCGGCGCGCCCGAGGTGGTCCGGCGCAGCTTCGAGCCGCCGGCCGGCACGCCGGATCCAACCCCGGCCGGGCTCTCCGCGCGGGCCCGCGCCGCGCTCCCGCCGGGCCTCCCGGATGCCGAGAAGGCCCATGCGCTGGCGCGCTGGGTCGTAGCCCATGCGACCAACGACCCGCGCCGGAAATCGCCGGGCGAACCGCTTCCGCTGCACGGATTGTGCGGTACGCGTTCGGCCCACTTCGTCGCGCTCGCGCGCGCGGCGGGGCTGCGCGCCGAGCGCGTCAACCTCTACGACTTCCCGCGGCCCGGCGCCGGCCACTCGTGCGCGCAGGTCTTCTGGAACGGCGGGTGGCACTTCTTCGACGTGACCTACGCGGGCGTTTTCGCACGCGACGGGGAGGTGCTGTCGCTGGAAGGGATCCGCGCCGACCCGGCGGGGGCGGTGGCCGGAATGGCCGTCTTCGAGGGCGGGCTGGATCGCGACGCAGACGGGCGACCGGTCGACAACCGCGAGCGGATGCGCGCGGTCTGGACCGCCGAGGCGATCCGCCGGATCGGTGCCGCCGGAGTGCCGGGGAACGCGGAACCGGTCCCGCTGACGGTCCGCTGGGACCTGGCGCGGGGGCCGCGGGCGCTCGCGGCGGCCGACCCCGCGGGGCTCGACCGGCGCGGCGCGGCGGCGGGGATCACGCACCAGCTCGGCAGCCTGCTCGGCGCGGGCCCCCAGCGCTTCGCCCCGCGCCTCGAGCTCGACGGGGTGGAGCCCGGCGAGGCGCTCGCGCTCCGGCTCTCGTTCGCGCGGGCGAATCGCGCCGGGATCGCGCTCGCGGCCGCGGCCGAGGGGGCGACGCTCGAACGCGGCGCGAACCTGGTCACGACCGCCGCCATGACCGCGCCGGGCCGTCACGACTGGACGATCGTGGTGCGGCCGCGCGGGCCGCGCTTCGTGCTGACGCTCGCTCCGCCGCCGGCGGGAGGACGGATCGATCTGATCAGCGCCGAGTGGCTGGCGCCGCGCTGAGCGGCGCCGCCGCGGCCACGCCGATCCCGCGCGGATCGGGGGCTCCGACGACGCGGCTGGCCTCGATCGCCAGCGCCTGCACGTTGCCCAGCTCCCCCTTGGCCTCGATCGCGTAGCCCAGCGCGCCGAGCGCGGCCAGTTCGGCCGCCGCCAGCGCGAAGCGCGGGTCGCGCTCGGTGCGCAGCGCGTCGCGCCCGGGCACGGCGGGCGGCCACTGGTGGTGGACGCGCGGCGCGGCGACCGCGTCCGCGAGCTCCATCCCGCCGTCGATCGCGTGCGACACGACCTGGAACACGGTCGTGACGATGGTCGATCCGCCCGGGCTCCCGAGCACCAGCCACGGCCGGCCGCCGGGGCGCTCGACGATGGTCGGAGTCATCGTCGAGAGCATGCGCTTGCCCCCTTCGATCGCGTTGGCCTCGCCGCCGACGACCCCATACAGGTTCGGCGCGCCGGGCCGGGCGGCGAAGTCGTCCATCTCGTTGTTGAGCAGGAAGCCGGCCCCCTCGACCACGATCCCCGAACCGTAGGCGTCATTGATCGTCGTCGTGCAGGAGACGGCACGGCCCGCGGCGTCGACGATGCTGAGATGGAGCGTCTCGCCGTCCTCGGCCGGCGCGGCCGGCGCGGCCTCCCCGGCGGTGATCGAGCCCGGGTCGCTCCGGCGGCCGGCCGCGATCCCCGCCGCCCGCTCGCGGGCGTACCCCTTCGAGGTCAGGCGCGCGGTCGGAACGGCGACGCGGTCGGGGTCGCCCAGCCAGCGCGCGCGGTCGGCGAAGGCGCGCTTTTCCAGCTCGGCGAAGAGGTGGACCTGGGCCGCGCTGCCGGGCGCCGGCACCTCGAACCCCTCCAGCATGTTGAGCAACTGGACCAGCATCACCCCGCCGGACGACGGCGGCGGCATCGAGATCACGCGGTGGCCCCGGTAGATCCCCTCGACCGGTGCGCGCCAGACGGCACGGTAGCCGGCCAGGTCCTCTGCCGTGATCAGGCCCCCGCCGGCGCGCATCGCGGCGACGATCAGCTCGGCGGTCCGGCCGCGGTAGAACTCGCCGGGGCCACCCTCCGCGATCCGCTGCAGCGTCGCGGCCAGCTCGGGCTGCCGCAGCGTCTCGCCCGCCGCTCCGCGGAAGGTGCGGCCGAAGTTGATCGCGGGCTGCAGCGCCGCGGGGACCTCGGCGGCCAGCTCGCGCGCACGCTCGGCAAACGAGCGGGCGGTCCACGGGTCGAGTACGAACCCGTCGTCGGCCAGCGCGATCGCCGGGGCGAAGAGCTCGGACCAGGCCCGCGCGCCGCCCGCGGCGTGCAGCGCCGCCAGGCCCGCGACCGAGCCGGGCACGCCGGCCGCGCGCAGCGTGTAGAGGCTCGCCCCCGGCACGACCTCGCCCCGCGGGTCGAGGAACATGTCGCGCGTCGCGGCGGACGGCGCGGTCTCGCGGAAGTCGAGCGCGAGCGCGGTCCCGTCCGGCTCGCGCACGACGCAGAACCCGCCCCCGCCCAGGTTGCCGGCGTAGGGAAAGGTGACGGCCAGCGCGAGCTGGGACGCGACGGCGGCGTCGAAGGCGTTCCCACCGGCCGCGAGCACCTCGGCCCCCACCCGGGCCGCGAGCGGCTCGGGGGCGACGACCAGCCCCCCCTCGAGCGCCGGTCCGCGGGGGTGGAGCGGCGCGGGCGCGGCCGCGGGAGCGGTCCGGCAGGCCGGCAGGAGCAGGAGCGCGACCGCCAGGACTGGTCGGGCCGGCCGCGTCGAGAGAGACAGCCTCATGGCGGGGATTCTAGCGGCCCGCCCGCCGGGTCCGGCATCCGGACCGATCCGGACCTTGACGCTCCCCCCCGGGGAGCTGAAGTTGTCCGGGGGAATCACCCTCCCGCCACGGCAGGACGCAGGATCCGTGACGACACTGGCCCCGCCTGACCCGAGCCTCGCCCCGTCGTCCCTGGCCGGCGCTTCCAGCGCCGGGCAGGATCTGTTCGCCGAGATCGCTGCGCGCTTCGTGCAGTGCGGCGCCGCCGGGCTGGTGATGGTCGACACCTCGCCGCTGGAAGCCGTCGATCGCCTCTACGGGATGAAGATCTACGGCCAGCTCGCTCACGAGATCGAGCACAAGCTCCGTGAGGTCGGCGGCCAGTACGCGCCGCCGGAGGAGATCGGCCGGCTGCCGGGGAACGCCCACGAGCAGATCGCGCTGCTGATCTTCCGGCGCCGCTCCGACTACGACTTCTACCGCGAGACGCTGCCCGCGATCGCAGCCGAAGTTGCGGGCCAGATGCCGCGGCTCTGCCGGCGCGTGCTCGCCCCCTACCTGCCGGACCAGTCGACCTTCTACGTCGGCCACGCGCTGGCGATGCACAACCCCTCGCTGCAGGCCGAGCGGCTGATCGGCAAGGCGCTGCTCGAGGCACGGGAGGCGGCCGACCTCAACCGGCGCAACGCGGCGCTGGCGGCGCGGCGGGAGTTCGTCGAGGTCCTGCTCACCGAGCGGGTCGAGAGCATCTACGAGAAGATCGTCCACCTGCCGTCGTGCCAGGTCTACGGCTACGAGGCGCTCGTCCGCGGCCCGTGGGGCACCGCGCTGCAGGGCCCGGGCGAGCTCTTCCGCATGGCCGAGGAAACCGACCTGGTCTTCGAACTGGACTGCCTGTGCCGGCAGACCGCGCTGCGTGGCGCCGTCGGCCGGCTGCCGCCGTCCAAGAAGCTGTTCCTGAACTGCCTGCCGTCGGCGATCCACGACCCGAACTTCAGGGAGAGTTCGCTCGACCGGACGCTTTCGGCGGTCGGGCTTCACCCCCGCGACGTGATCTTCGAGATCTCCGAGGCCGAGGCGATCAAGAACTACGCGATCTTCCGCGAGTTCCGGGACCACTACCGCACGATGGGGTTCCGCTTCGCGCTCGACGACACCGGAACCGGCTACTCGAGCCTCTCGGCCCTGATGGAACTGTCGCCGGATTTCATCAAGATCGACCGCTCGCTGGTCAAGTCGGTCCACCGCGACCCGTCGCGCCAGGTCCTGCTGCGCGCGCTCAAGTCGCTCGCCGACCAGCTCGGCGCGCGAGTCATCGCCGAAGGGGTCGAGGTCAAGGAGGAGTTCGACACGGTGGTCGAGCTCGGGATCCAGTTCGCCCAGGGGTTCTACTTCGGGCGCGGCGGGCCGCTGCTCTGAGGCCCTCGCCCGCGGCGGCTCAGCACCGCGGCAGCAGGAAGTTCAGCACCGCGTGGACGTGGGCCGCCGAGCCCGCCAGCACGAACAGGTGCCAGATCGCGTGGGTATAGGGGCGGCGGGCGGCGAAGAAGGCCAACCCCAGCGTGTAGGCCACCCCCCCGGCCGCCAGCCAGGCGGTGCAGGACTCGCCGAGGGCTGCCGTCACCGGCCCGAGGAACGGCAGAGCCGTCCAACCCATCGCCAGGTAGAGCGCGACCGAGACGCCGGTCGAGCGGGCGGAGCGGGTGAAGAGCAACGCGATCCCGGCCGCGGCCAGCGACCACTCCGCCGCGGCCAGGCCCCAGCCCAGGCGCCCGCCGACGCCGAGCAGGCAGAACGGCGTGTAGGTCCCGGCGACCAGCAGGTAGATCGCAGCCCGGTCGAGCCGCTGCAGCCGGAGGCGGGCACGGGGGGCCGTCGCGGCGTGGTAGAGCGTCGAGGCCGCGTAGACCGCCAGCAGCGTGGCGCCGAAGACGGCGACGATCGCCGCCGCGCCGGGGGTGCGGGCCCGGGCGGCCTCCTCCTGCATCGCGGCCCAGGCCGCCGCGGCGAGCAGCATCCCGGCGGCGTGGGTGGCGACGTTGGCGAGCCGCTCGCCGGGCGACTCCACGGCGCGGATCCGGGCCCCGCGGCCCGCCTGGGCAACCGCCGCGGGAACGCGCAGTTCGCTGGTCGCCGACACCCGCCCCTCCGCCCCGGCGCACGGTCCGGGATGGGTACGCCGCGCGCCGGCTAAGGTGATACGCCGCCCGGTTTGCCGGCGCCCGGGAGAATCCGCCGCGGCCGGACCGGGCCGGCCGACGGGCGTTCTCCGCGGTTCGGAGCCGTTCCCGAGAAATCGGCCGACAGCTGCTCCAGCCGGGCCTCTCGCGGCCGAAGAGTCCGGAGAGCGGAGCCCCGGCCGGCACGCACCAGGCGAGCCGCGCCGAGGCTCTGAAGGAGCGCACCGCCCGTGCTGCCTGCGGGACAGAGCGATTCCCTTGTGTTCCTGGACGGTCTGGCACGGGCCGTTCCGACCGCCGTCCGCCGGCTCGCGGCGCTGGTCCTCGCGGCCGCGGGGCTGGCGACGGGCGCGGCCGCGGCGGGGCCGGCCGCGGACCCGCGGACGCTCCGGATCGCGGTCGCGCCCTACGCGCCGTTCGCGGTGCCTGCGGCCGACGGAGGGTACGCCGGATTCGACGTCGAGACGCTGCGGCTGGTCTGCGCCGCCAACGGCTGGACGCCGGAATTCGTTCCGGTCCCGTTTGGCGAGGTCCTCGACGCGGTCGCGAGCGGGCGCGCCGACACCGCCGCGGCGGCGCTCTACGTCACGCCCGAGCGCAGCGCGCGCCTCCCGTTCTCGCGCTCGTACCTCGAGACCGGGCTGGTGTACGTCGTGCGGGCCGACGGGCCGTCGCCGACGGCGGCTCGCCGGATCGGCGTCAAGTCGGGCGCCACCGGCGAGACGGTCGCGCGCAACCTGGTGGGCGGGCGGCCCGGGTTCGAGGTCGTGCCGTTCGCGGAGACGATCGGCTCGTTCGAGGCGCTGCGGGACGGCGAGGTCGACGCCGTCCTCAACGACTACTTCAACAGCATCGCGCTGATCTCGGAGAGGTTCGAGGGCGAACTCGCGATCCCGCGGCGCTGGGGCGGGCCTTGGCTCATCGTGCGGGCCCGCCTGGCCTTCCCCCTCAACCCCGCGCGGCCGGAGCTGGTCCCGGCCTTCGACGCGACGCTGGGCGAGTTGGCGCGCGGCGGGACGCTGGAGCGGATCGAGGTCAAGTGGCTGCACGCCACGATGCCGCCCGACTGGGCCCAGTTGGCACTCTACGCGGCCGCGGCCCTGGCGGCGCTGGCCGTCGCGGGAGGGGCCGCCTCGCGGGTCTTCCTGGCGCGCGGCCGGACGCGGCTGCTCGAGGCCTACTGGCACCAGCTCGAGGCGCTGCCGGAGGCGGTGTTGGTCGAGGCGGGCGGGACGATCGCCTACTCCAACCGGGCTGCGCGGCGGTTCCTGTCCGGAGCGGACGACCGGCCGCTCGAAGGGCTCGCGCTGGACGCGCTGGGGCTGCCGGCGGCCCCTCCGGCCGGCTCCTGCGAGCTGGAGGTCCGCGGGCTCGACGGCCGCCGGCACGAGGTCGAGGCCGAGGCCACGCGCGTCGAGTTCCGCGACGCGGCGGCATGGCAGTGGGTGCTGCGCGACGTCAGCGAACTGCGGCGCGCGCAGCGCCAGCTGGCCGGCGCCTTCGAGCGGCAGGCGGCGCTGCTCCGCTTCCAGGAGCAGATGATCGAGACCTCGGCCGCGTTCATCGCGGTCGTCGACGAGGACGGGCGGGTGATCCTCTGGAACCGCGCGGCCGAGCGGCTGACCGGCTTCGCGCGGGGCGAGGTCACCGGCGACGGGCGGCTCTGGGACCGCCTGCTGCGGGACGCGTCCGGGGCCTTCCGCGAGGCGCTGCGCGCCGCCACCATCAGCGCGCCGCCGGCCGAGGGGATCCCCTTCCCGATCCACGGTCGGGACGGCCGCGAGCTGACGATCGGCTTCTTCTTCAGCCCGCTCGGCGAGGTCGAGCGCGACAGCCGGATCGTCGTCTTCGGGGTCGACATGACGGCCGAGCGCGAGCTGGCCGAGCAGCTGCAGCAGAGCCAGAAGCTGGAAGCGATGGGGCGCCTGGCGACCGGGGTGGCCCACGAGTTCAACAACATCCTGCAGGTCATCCTCGGCTACGCCGAGATGCTGGCGGGCGGCGCGGCCGTCCGGCCGGCCGAAGCCTTCGAGCACCTGCGCAAGGCCTCGATGCACGGCGCCGCGCTGGCGCGGCAGCTTCTGCTGTTCGGCCGCCAGCAGCCGCTGCAGCGCGCGCCGCTCGACGTCGACGAGTTGATTGCCGACACCCGCCGGCTGCTGCAGCCGCTGCTCGGCGAGCGGATCCGGCTCGAGCTGCGGCTCGGCTCGGCCGGAGCGGTGCTGGCCGACCGGGTCCAGCTCCAGCAGGTCCTGATCAACCTCGCGACCAACGCGCGGGACGCGATGCCGGAGGGCGGGCGCTTCTCGATCGCGACCGAGACCACTTCGCTGGACGAGGAGCAGGCGCGCCGGCTGGTCGGGCTCGCGCCGGGGGCCTGGGTCGTGATCCGCGCCGAAGACACCGGCAACGGGATCCCGGCCGCGATCCTCGACCGGATCTTCGAGCCGTTCTTCACGACCAAGGGGAGCGGCCGGGGGACCGGGCTCGGGCTCGCCACCGCGCACGGGATCGTCGCCCAGCACGGCGGTACGATCGAGGTCGAGAGCCTCCCCGGGCGGGGCACGCGCTTCTCGCTCTACCTGCCCCCCTCGTTCCAGGCCGCCGCACCGCCCGCCGAGCCGCCCGCCTTCCGCGCGGGGGGCGACGACACGACCGTGCTGCTGGTCGAGGACGACGAGGGGGTGCGCGAGGCGCTGGCGGCTGGACTGGCGCTGCTTGGCTACCGGGTACAGGTCGCCGACGGCGTCGCCGCGGCGCGGGATCTGCCGATGCCGCCGGGCTCCGTGGTGCTGGTCACCGACGTGCGCCTGGGCGACGGCTCGGGGCTCGAGGTCGCGGCGGCGATGCGGGCCCGCCGGGCCGGCCTGCCGGTCTGCTTCCTGACCGGCCACGGCGCGGCCGCGGAGCTGGAAGAGGCGGCGCGGGACCCGCGCACGGTCGTGCTCAGCAAGCCCTGCTCGCTGGCCGAGCTGGGGGCCACGCTGCGCCGGCTGGCCTCGCTCGAATCGGCGCCGTCCGAGCTCGCGTTGCGCTAGCTAGAGTCCCAGCTCGCGCGCCGCGCCCTGCAGTTCCTCCGCCCCCATCCGGGCCGCCCGCGCGAAGCCGCCGACGTAGCGAACGTCGTCGTAGGAGAAGCGGAACAGCACGAAGTCGGCCAGTGCGAGCCGCGGCTCGGCATCCGGGAAGCGCGCCACGTAGCGGCGCCACTCGGCCTCGAACGCCGGGTCCTCGCGGTCGATCGGCAGCGCGCGACCGGAGAGGCTGACGCGCGGCAGGAGCTGCGGGTCCCCCTCGCCCAGGTCGGGCTCCCCGACCGTGAACGAGGCCCGCGGGTCGGCGAGCAGGTTGCCGGTGTGGGCGGCGAGCCCGCTGACGAAGAAGAGCAGGTGCGAGAGCCCGGCACCCGTCGCGTAGGCGATCATCGAGGCCAGTGGCGCGCCGCCGCCCCCCGCTTCGAGGCTGGCGATCGCGCCCCAGCGCTGCGCGGCCACGAGGCGCGCGACCTCCCGCTCCGTTTCGCTGCTCATGGTCGGTCTCCCCTTTCGCCCTCAGTCGAGCACGACCGGGCGGCCCGGCGCCAGCGCCTCCACGCGGCGGACGCCGGCCTGGCGCAGGAACTCGGCCAGGTGGGCCTGCGCGCCCGGCTCGCCGTGCACCAGGAGGACTCCCTTCAGCCGGCCGAGGTCGAGCTGCTTGACCCAGGCCCCGATCTCGGCGTAGTCGGCGTGGGCCGAGAAGCAGTCGAGCGACAGGACTCGCGCCCGCACCGCGTGCGGCTCGCCGAAGATCCGGACCTCGTCCGCGCCGTCGACGAGCCGGCGACCGAGCGTCGACGCGCCTTGGAAGCCGACGAACAGCACGGTGTTGCGGGGATCGCCGATCCCGTGCGAGAGGTGGTGCAGCACCCGGCCGGCCTCGGCCATCCCCGACGACGAGATGATGATGCACGGGCCGCGCAGGTCGTTGATCCGCTTCGACTCGGAGACCTGTGTGACGTAGCGCAGCCGGTCGAAGGCGAACGGGCTCTCGCCCTGGTCGAGGAAGTCCTCGATCGTCTCCTCGTCGAAGCACTCGGGGTGGGCGCGGAAGATCGCGGTCGCGGAGACCGCCATCGGGCTGTCGACGAAGACCGGCAGCTCCGGGATCCTGCCGTCGCGGTGCAGGCCGTGCAGCAGGTAGATCATCTCCTGCGTCCGGCCGACCGCGAAGGACGGGATGATCAGCCGGCCGCCGCGCTCGACGGTCTCCCGCACGACCGTCTCCAGCCGCTGCTCGCCGTCGCAGGCCGGCTCGTGGAGCCGGTCCCCGTAGGTGCTCTCGCAGACCAGCCAGTCGACCGGCGGCATCGGCTCGGGGTCGCGCAGGATCGGCGTGTTCCTCCGGCCCAGGTCGCCGGTGAAGCCGACCGCCAGCTCGGCTCCGGCCTCGCGTCGGATCGTGAAGCGGGCCGTGGCCGAGCCGAGGATGTGGCCGGCGTCGTGCAGCGTGACCTCGACGCCGGGAGCGATCGCGAACGGGCGCCCGTACGAGACGGTGACGAAGCGCTCGAGCGCGCGCCGGGCGTCCCGCGCGTCGTAGAGCGGCTCGTAGACCGTGCGCCAGGGCTGCGGGTCCTTGCGCTGGCGGCGGCGCAGGTAGTCGGCGTCCTGGGTCTGGATCTTGGCCGAATCGAGCATCACGAGCCCGGCCACGTCGCGGGTCGCCGGGGTCGAGACGATGCTCCCCTGGTACCCCTCGCGGACCAGTCGCGGGTAGAGCCCGCAGTGGTCGAGGTGGCCGTGGGTCGCGAGGCAGGCGGTCAGGCCGCGCGGGTCGAAGCCGAACGACTCGTTCTTGCGCCGGGCCTCCTCGCGGCGGCCCTGGAACAGGCCGCAGTCGACGAGGATCCGGTTCCGGCCGGTGTCCAGAAGGTGCTTGCTGCCGGTGACCTCGCCGGCGGCGCCCCACGATTCGATGCGGACCATGCCGCAGAGGTTAGCGCGGACGGAGGGCCTTCGTCTCGACCCAGTGAGCCAGGGCGCCGCGTGTCCGGTAGGAATCGCAGGGGAAGGCGGTCTCGCAGGCGGCGGCGGTCTCGCCGGCCACGGCCAGCGCCCAGAGCCGCTTGAGGAAGGCGACGTCGGTCTCGGCCTCGGGCACCGTCGGCTTGGTCCCGGCCGGCTCGAGCCGGGCGTCGTCGGGCACGACGGTGCGGGCCAGGCGGAACTCGTCGTGGCGACGGACCCCTTCCATCAGCAGCGAGATCGCGTCGAGCGGCTCCGGTTCGGGATCGCCGGCCGCGTCATCGCCGGCCTGGGCGCTGAAGCTGAAGCGTCCGGGCGTCGGCCGCACGAGCAGCTGGAAGACCGCGGCCTCGCCCCGCAGGCGCCCCGCGGCGGCGGCGGCGATCCGGCCGCCCGCGAAGCGCAGCGCGCCGACCGGGCCGCCATCGCGGTCGCGCAGGGTGAGCGTCCCGGTGACCCCGGTCGAGGCGAGCGACTGCATCAGGTTCGGCAGGCCGAACAGGTCGATGTCCCCGCTCATCGCCGCCGCCTGGGCCGGCGCCTGAGCCGGCGCCGCGCCGCCCCAGGCCGCGGCGGAGGGCGGGGCGGCCAGCGCCTTGGCCGCGGTGCGGCCGTACTCTTCCTGCGCGAAGCTCCGGGCAACGTGCTGGAGCGCCTCGCGCGCCTGCGGCGCCGCCGTCCCGGCCAGCGCCAGGATCAGCGCGTTGATCCGCTCGACCCGCGGCTTGACGACGAACTTCAGCAGCTTGCGCGGCAGCTCGCTCTGGAGCGCGCCGACCAGCGTCTCGACCAGCTCGCGGTCGTCGGAGAGGTCGACCCGCGCCAGCGCGGAGAGGCGCCCGATCGCGTGCCCCAGCTTCGGCTCGTCGCGGAAGGCGTGGTTGACGATGATTCGCGCGGCGCTCTTGGTCTCCTGCGCCGACAGCGCCGCGACCACGCGGTCGAGCAGGCCGCGCATCTCGCTCTCGGGGTACGGCGCGCGATAGGCGGTCGCAACCAGCGCCCCCTCGACCTGGTCGAGCAGGGCGCCCAGCGCCCGCTCGGCGCGCGCGTCGCGCACACCGCCCAGCGCGCCGATCGCCTCCTTGACGACGATCAGCGGGTTGCTCAGCGCGGCGAGCGCGATGTAGTGGTCGATCTCGCGCTCGGGCCCTTCGTCCACGGCGCGCGGCAGGCGGCGCAGCAGGAAGAGCAGGTTGCGCCGGAAGAAGCCCAGCTCGTCGGGCAGGCTGCGGGCCGCGACCAGGTCCAGGTGCGACAGGACCGCGCCGCGGGCCGCCCCGCCACGGGCCCGCACGATCGCGAGCAGCTGCTGCCGCCGCTCGCGCTTGGGCTCCTCCTGCAGCTCGGTGAGCAGCCGCTCGGGGCGCAGCGCCGGGAAGAAGTCGAGCACCTCGCGCAGCAGCGGGTGATCCTCGGTCCGGGCCGCCGCGTGGGCCAGCTTCTCCTCGGAGAAGGCGCGGGCCGCGCGGTCGAGGATCGTCGCCAGCGGGGCCGGCGCGATCCTGCGGTCGTCGATGATCTCGCGTCCGACCGCGAGGATCGACGCGCTTTGGGCCAGGGAGCCGGCGTTGAAGCGCTCGGCGGCGGCGACCAGCAGCTCGTGGAAGCGCTCGGCCGTCTCCTGCTCGCTGTCGGCGAGCTCGACCAGCCGCCGCATCGCTTCCATCGTCCTATTCTTCGGCAGCTCGACGGCGTCGCTGCCGTCGCTCGACCTGAGCACCCAGCCCGGCATCTGCTGCCCGATCGACTTGAGCAGCTCGCCGACCGGGGTCTGGACCCCCATCTGGCCGATCTTCTCGAGCTGCGCCGCCAGCTCGCCCGAGGAGCGCGCGGAGACGGCCGCCGCCTCGACCAGCCGCGACAGCGCCTCGGTCGGGCCGCCGCCGACCGACGGGGTGCTCTCGACGCGGCGCAGCTGCTGTTCGAGCCGCTCCATGATCAGACCCGTCCGGGCCCGGTTCTGGGCATACCCCTGCTCGGTGACCGGGCCCGTGACCATCGCCACGGCCGACACCGGGGCCGCGCCGGCTGCAATCTCCCCCGCCGCCCCGGCCGGGCCGACCGCTTCGGTTGCGCCGCCGGTGACCAAGCCGGTGTTGTACGCGGCGGCCGATCCGGGGGGCCGGTGCAGGAACTGGACCGTCGAGGCGAGCGACGATTCGCCGTCGCCGAGATGGCCCATCGACTCGGCGAAACGCTCGCGCTCGACAGAGGGGCAATGCTCGAGCAGCAGGCGCGCCAGCTCGGCGATGAACTCCTCGATCGCCGCGCGGGGAACCAGGTCGAGCTCGCCAATGTGGCGGATCTTCTTCAACGAGTGGAAGGCGCAGTCGGAGAAGGTGAGGCGGGCGTGCACGCCGCGGTTCTGCGTCGCGGCCCAGTCGACGATCGCCTTGGCCGCGAGCTGGGGCGGGCAGAGCATCAGCGTACGGATCGAGTCCGCGGCCATCAGCGGCGCCAGTTCGTCGGAGAGGAAGCGTCCCAGCTCCCAGAGCGACTCGCGGACCTCCTCTTCCCGGACCCTGTCGGTCATCCACCGCCCTCACGGTGCGCCGGCCCCGCATGCCGGAACCGGCACCCCACAGGTTCAATCTGGTTCGGCGGTTTTCGACCGTCAAGCCTTCTAGGGACAGGACTTTCCCGGGCCCGCGGGGGGCCGCTCGACCCCGCCGCTGCTGCGGCCGTAGGAGCCTTCGCCGGCGCTGTTGCGGGCCACGACCAGGAACCCCTGCTGGGCGGAAAGCCCGGCCAGCAAGGCGTTCGTGCCGGTCCCCAGGTCGGCCTCGCAGGTCGCGTCGACGGGCGCTCCGAGCGCGGTCCGGTAGAGCCGGTAGGAGGCGGGAGCCCCCCCGGCGGTTGGGGTCGACCAGGCCAGCCGATAGCCCCCGGCCTCGCGGACGATCGTGAACGGCGCCCCGGGGCCGCGCGGGTCGGAGGCCTCGCCCGGGACCAGGCCCAGCGGGTGGCAGATCCAGCTCGTGGAGTCGACCGCGACGTCGTCGATCCACCAGCCCTGACCCGAGACCGAGCCGTCCGCGGCGAAACGCCAGCGGAACTGCACCGCCTGTCCCGCCAGGCTCCCCAGCTCGACCACGACCTGGCCCCACCCCGCCGATAGCCCGCTCCACGCGCCGCGCCCGGCCAGCGCGCTGCTGGCGCCGGAGCGGATCGTCGAGTTGTACCCGCCCGCCGTGACCCGGGGTCCGGCGTCGGTCCAGGGGCCGCCCGCGACGCTGTACTCGAGCACGCCGCCGTCGTAGTCGGCCTCGGTGTCGAAGCGGTGCCAGAAGCGGAGCTGCGCGCCGGCCGGCAGCGCCGGCACCGGTTGCATCAGGAGCCGCGCCTCGGCCCGCGCGCCGGGGTCGTTGACGAACCAGGAGTGCGTCGGGCTGTAGGCCGAGGTCGTGACGATCGAGAAGACGGCGCTCCCTTCGATCGTCTGCGGAACCCATCCCCCCGCGCCGGCCTCGACGTCGTCTGCGAAGACCGGTGTGATTGACGGTGCACCGACCGGAAGCGTGAAGTCCGAGGTACCGGCGTCGGGGGACCCGAGCGCGGCCGTCGCGAGCCGGAACGAGAGCGTCGCGCCGCAGGGGATCGCCGGGTCGAGCTGCACCGTGAAGTGAGGCGCCACCGATTCGCGCTGCTGGCCGACCGGGATGTCGGGCCACTGCGCCGCGGGGTCGGTGACCGTGGCGAGCGGGGTCGAGGTCGAGAGGGTCCCGGAGACGCCGGTCGCGCCCAGCGTGCCGGCGTTGCGCTCGGTCACGCGCAGGGCGAAGGTCTCGCCCGGGTCGGCCACACCGTCCGCGTTCCCCGCGGTGTCGTCGAGCGCGCTCCCCGCGTACTCGAGCCGCGGCCGCGGGACGCGGCAGTAGTCGTCGTCGATGCCGTCCAGGACCACGGCGCCGGTCCCGCCCGGATCGAGCCAGTTCGACAGGCGCGAGGACGCGGTGCCGCCGCCGGACCAGGACAGGTCGAACTTGCCGTACTCGTCCCACATCGACGACGGCGAGGCCGTGCAGCTGGAACCACCGCCGTGGAGCTGGCCGACGATCCGGCTGGCCTGGTCGAAGAGCGGCGAGCCGGAGGAGCCCCCCTCGGTCACCCCCTCGCTGTGGTCGGCCGGCCAGAAGACGCGCCAGTGGTCGGGGCCGTAGCTGGTCCCGTCGACCAGCGGGCTGGGCGAGTGCGAGATCTTCTTGGGCGCGCCGGCCGGGTGGTGGATCCCCCAGGCCTCGGTGGCCGGCGCGGTGGAGCGGGTCCAGCCGTTGTAGAAGGCGTTGAACGCCTCGGGGACCGGCTGGTTCAGCTCGACCAGCGTGAAGTCGGAGGTCGACCAGGTCGCGCGCAGCGTCGAGCCGGTCACGGTCTGGTTGGTCGGCGCGGTGCCGGAGCCGCAGGCCGGCTTCTCGAAGTTGAATTGGTAGGTCGTGGAGCTCGCCTCGCCCGAGCTGTTGAGGCAGTGCGCGGCCGTCAGCACGAACTGGCGGCAGTCGCGCGCGGTGGTCGCGATCAGCGAGCCGCTGCAGTAGCCGCTGCCGCCCGAGAGCAGGTGGACCACGCCGCGCTTCTCGTCCTGCCAGGCCGCGCCGGCCGGGCAGTTGACGTCGATGTTGCAGGCGCCGGCGTCGGGCTCGCCCGACTTGGCCTCCCCGCCGATCCCGCCCCACGGCTCGTAGCCGTGCGAGAGGGTCCCCAGCGCGACCAGCGACGCGGCGTCCGCCGCCGCCGCCGGCCATTCCAGCTCGATCACCAGCTCGTCCCCCGCGACCGGCGGCAGCCAGAGCCGGCCGTGGTCGCGCTCGTCGTCGCGGGTGAACGGGCCGAGCACGCGCGCGCGGTCGGGGCTGTAGACCCAGAGCTGCGCCCCCTCCGCCGGGCGGAAGGCGCCGAAGCCGAGCACGAGCCACAGCGCGCCGGGGCTGGCGACACGCACGCGCCAGACCCGCTCGCCGTCCGGCAGCGGCTCCCACGCCCCCGCGGTGCCGGGCCGCAGCGCGGCCTTCATCGGGAAGCCCGCGCGCGGCGGACGGTCTTTCGCCCCGGAGGCGCGGAGCGCGGCGTCCTCGAGCCGCAGCGCCGCAACGTCGACCGCGGGCGCGGTCCAGCGCGGCACCGCGCTGAGCGGCGCGAGCGCGGCCTCGCGGAACGAGCGGGGCGCCGCCGCGGGGGACGCGCCCGCGGCGGAGCACGGAGCGAACGCCGCGAGCGATGCGGCCAGGGCGAGGACCAGGCGGACGAGCGGGCGAATGCGGTTCACGGGGCTCCCGGGGAGGCGCATGTCGCGAGAGGGTACGACGATCTCAGGAGGGCGGCACGACCCACTGCGCCAGCGGCCGGAGGTGCCGGCCGGCCAGCACGTGGAAGGTCCGGAGCCGGCGCAGCCGGTCGGGCGAGAGCACGCCCGGCCGCAGGTGCACGATCCGGCGGCCGAGGCGGCGCGCCAGCGAGGCGATCTCCGGCCGCGGCGCGCGGGGCGCGACGAAGACGACCAGCGGCTGCTCGGCATAGTCGAGCGCGGCGACCAGCAGCCGCTCGGCCTTGCCACGGCAGAAGCGGTAGGCCGGGTCGTGCCAGACGTCGCCCAGCCGCAGCGGCGGCCAGGTCAGGAGGAAGCCGCCGTACTCCGCGCGGTGGATCCCCGGCGCGACCTGGCCGGGCTCCGGGTCGGTCGCGTAGAACGCCATGTCGGACTCGTTCTGGTGCTCGCCGTGCCAGGAGACGGCCCACGGGAAGCGCGCGGCAGTCCCGCGGCCGGGCGCGAGTTCCTCGTCCTCCCAGATCACGACGACCGCCCCCACCTCGCCGCGGGTCGCAATCTCCTCGCGCACGAACGGCCGGGTGTCGGTCACGCGGCGTCGGAGCGTCTCGCGGGCGTCGAGGCCGTCGAGCAGGCTGGCGACGAAGGGCACGACCTGGACGCCTGCGCGCGCCGCGCGCGCTGCGCCGCGCTCCCGCAGGTCGGCCCCGAGCGCCTCGACCACCAGGTCTTCCGGCGGGTACGAGCAGATCCCGGGCCCCTCGCTCCCCTGCGTCGCCTCGCGCAGCGCTTCGCGCAGGCTGGGGCGCCGCGCCAGGCGGTCGATCCGCGGCCGCAGCGTCACGAGCCGCGCGTTGCGTCCGAGGTCCTGCGCCGAGAGCCGCACGCCGCCCGGCACCTCTGCCGGCCACGGCCAGGCCGAGGCCAGGTCCAGCAGGTCGCGCGCGAAGCGGTCGTCGACCGCGCCGCGGGCCGCGACGACCAGCTCGTAGAGGTCGGGACAGAGCCGTCCTTCGAGCAGCGCCAGGTTGCGGGCGAAGGTGTGCAGCACGCGCCGCTCGGCGGGCGACGGCTCGCCGCCACCCTGCTGCCGCGCGTGGCGGCCGACCTGCTGGACCAGCCGGTAGATCAGGCGCGGGCGGGCCAGGAGGTCGTCGCCGCGCGCCGCCGCGGCGCGCTCGTCGTCCGCTTCCGGATCCGGCGGTGGCCCGCCCGCGGCAAGCCCGGGCGACGCGTGGGACGCCCCGCCTGCCTCACCCCGCGGGAAGCGCAGCAGCGCGCCCGGCTCGCGCGGGCGGCCGGGGGCTACGAAGATCGCCGGCTCCGAGCCGGCCCGCGCGCGCTCCCACGCCAGTTGGACGAAGGGGGGCTCGGCCAGCACCTCGGCCAGGCTCTCGGGGTCGAGCGGCATCACGCCCGCGGCCAGCGCGACCGGTCGCGCGAGCGGCGCCGCCGCGCCCCGCGCCAGCGCCGCCGACACGCCCGCGAGGTGCGCCAGCCCGAGGACGACGGCGACCTTCCGTCCGTCCGCCGCGGCCCGCGCCGCCGCCGCGGCCAGCGCCTGCTCGCGCGCGTCGTCGGCGGGATCGCGCCGGAAACGGGCGCGCGCCAGCAGGCGCTCGACGAAGGCGCGATAGCCGATCCCGGGCAGCACCGCGGCGTCGGGCAGCAGGTCGCGGTGCTCGCCGTAGCGCGGCACCGCGAGGTCGCCGCAGATCCACTCCCGGCCGCGCGCGAGAGCCCAGCGGGTCGCCTCGACGGCCGGGTCGCAGGGCTCGGGGATCAGCCACGAGACGCTGCCGCCGGACTCGATCCGGATCGCCTGCAGCAGCGGCAGCCGCGCCACCGCGCGGCCCCAGGGCTCGGCCAGCGCGCGCGGCAGCTCCAGCACCACGACGTCCGGATCGAAGGCATCGAGGTGCGCCCGGACCGCGCGCGCGCATTCCAGGCGGCCGTGGAGCACCGGCAGCAACCGGACCGTCCCGGCCTGCCACGGCCAGCCCGCCTCGTCCCAGCGCGGAGGGCTCACCGCGGCGGGTCCGCGGGGGGCAGGAACTCGTGCGCGTCGTCCCCCAGCACCAGGCTCGCGGCCTCGGGCAGGCCGGCGATCGCGCCCGCCGGGCCGGCCCCCGACTGCTCGGCGCGCTTGAGCGCGTAGCGCGCCAGGTTGATCCCGTCGCGGACCGAGTAGGACGCGTCCCGCTCGTGCGCCGTCTGCAGGAAGGCGACGACGTAGCGCAGCAGCTCGTGCGGCGCGAACGGGAGGTTCGCCGCGAGGATCCGCAGCTCCTCCTCGGCGTCGGGGTAGTCGACGACGATCCGCGGGAGGATCCGCGAGGCGATGTACTCGGGCAGGTCGTAGGTCGAGGCGTCGTCGTTCATCGTGGTCGCGAAGCGGAAGTCGGGGTGGGCGTGGATCTTGATCCCGGCGACGATCGACTCGACGTAGCGCCGCTGGTCGAGCAGCGGAGCGAGCGAAGCCCAGGCCTTCTCGCTCATCCGGTTCCCCTCGTCGAGCACGGCGACGCCGCCGCGGATCATCGCGCTGACGATCGTCGAGGCGACGTAGCGGATCGCGCCGCCGTCGCCCAGCACCGGGGTGACGATCAGGTCCTCCGGACGCGTGTCGGAGGTAGCCTGGAAGAGGAAGACCTCGCGCCCCAGCCGCGCCGCGGCGGCGCAGGCCAGGGTGGTCTTGCCGACCCCGGGACGGCCGACCAGGCGCGGGTTGAGCGGCAGGTCGGAGGGGGCGAGGACCATCCACGCCGCGAGCAACTGCCGGACCAGGTCTTCCTGCCCGACCCACTCCCCCGCGATCTCGTCGGCCGGCGCGAGCGCGAGCTCCACCCCTTCGATCACGACCTTCTGCATGCGCACCCTCCGCGCGCATTGTCGGCGGGGAGCGTCGCCGCGGCCAGCCGCGCGCCGGGGCGGCGGCCCGCCGGCGGGACGAAGGGCCGGGACGGGACCGGCTACATCCGGTCTTCGACGGTCTCGGTCTCCTCGGCCGCATTGCCGAAGATCGAGAGACCGGAGATCCCGCGGACCTCCTTGGCCCCCTTCGGGATCGTCACGGTGAAGGCGTCGGCTGCCAGCTTGGGGTTGACCTGGACCGAGGAGAGCACGAACTCGACGCTGTCCCCCTCCCCCGTGACCAGCCGGAGTTGCCTGGGCAGGTCGTTGCCGCGGTCGACCCACATCCGGATCTCGGCGACGCGCTTTCTCATGCGGCGCGAGCCGGGGACCAGGACCAGTTCGTCCGCCTCCGGCACGCTCGAGGCCGCCGCGAGCGTCACGGCGAAGTCCTTGAGCAGCGCGTCGGCGCCCTGGCCGATCGCGAACATCCGCCGCAACCGAGCCTCGCGGCGCTGGACGTCCATCTTCTCGACGCGGTTCTGGGACGGGATCCAGCCGATCACGTGCCCGTCGGCCAGCACGTAGGTCCGCTGCTCGGGCTCGCGGTAGTCCCAGCGCATCTTGCCCGGCGACTCGAAGGAGAACTCGCCGCGCAGGATCTCCGGCTTCTCGAGGACGGCCAGCCGCCGGGTCTCCGTCACCTTGGCCTTGAACGAGGTCACCTGGCTCTGCGCCTGCTCCATCCGCTGAAGGACGGCCCGCACCGCCGGGTCGACCGGCGGCTTCTTCGAGGACGAGGCCGGCGCGGAGGGGACGGCGGGGGCCAGCGCGGCGGCCAGGCCGGCCGCCAGGAAAGCGGCGGCGGCACGGCGCGCGAGGGGCCGGTCCGGGCAGGGACGGGTGGGGGTCATGGGCGCTCCTGTCCTCGGAGTCTACCCGCGGTGCCGGCACCCTGCCCCCCGCCCCTCGTCCCGGCCGGGCGGGGTTGGTAGGCTAGGGGTTCCCTCCGCCGAGGTCCGCCGTGCCCGCCCTGCTGGTCCTGCTCGCGATCGCGCTGTCCGCCGTGCTCCCGGCGTCGGCCCGGGAGCCCGAACCGTGGGAGCCGAAGGAGATGGTCGTCGGCACCCTCGCGCCGGCCGACTTCGCGACGGTCCTGCCCCTGTGGCAGGAGCGCGGGGACAGGTACGCCCCCTACCCCGACGTGATCGAGCTGCTGAAGGGCGCGGCACCGGCCGAGATCGAGGTGATCTTCGGCAGCTGGTGCTCGGACAGCTTCGAGCAGGTCCCCCGCGCTGAAGACCGCCGGCAACCCGTCGCTGACTCTGACGCTGGTCGGCGTCGACCGCCAGAAGAACGAGCCCGAGGGACGCGGCAAGGCGGCCGACGTGAAGCGCGTCCCGACGATCGTGGTCCGGCGCAACGGCGAGGAGATCGGCCGGGTGATCGAGACCCCCTCGACCGCGACGCTCGACCGCGACGTGGCGATGATCCTGAACGGCATCCCCCTGCCCCCGAAACCCGACGCCGGCGACGGCGCCAAGAAGTGAGATCGAGGAGATCCCGACGATGTCCGACCGCCCCCGCCCGCTGACCGTCCCGACCGAAGACCAGCAGCAGATGCTCGCCGAGGTGCGCCGCTTCGCCGAGGAAGGGATCCGCCCGCGCGTGGCGGAGATGGACGCCGTCGGCAAGCTCGACCCGGCGATCCTGAAGACGCTCTTCGAGATGGGGCTGATGGGGATCGACATCCCGGAGGAGTACGGCGGCTCGGGGATGAGCTTCACCGACGCGATCCTGGTGATCATCGAGCTGGCCAGGGTCGATCCCTCGGTGTCGGTCGTCTGCGACGTGCAGAACACGCTGGTCAACAACGCGATCCGGCGCTGGGGAACCGAGGCCCAGAAGAAGAAGTACCTGCCGAAGCTGGCGACCGAGATCGTCGGCGCCTACGCCTTGTCCGAGGCCGGGTCGGGCTCCGACGCCTTCTCGCTGCGCGCACGCGCGACGGCCGAAGGGGACGGCTGGAAGCTCTCCGGGAGCAAGCTCTGGATCACCAACGGCTACGAGGCCGGGCTCTACCTGGTCTTCGCGACCGTCAACCCCGAGGCCGGCTACAAGGGGATCACCTGCTTCCTGGTCGAGCGCGACGACCCCGGCTTCAAGGTCGGCAAGAAGTCCGCGCCTCGTCGACGGTCGAGATCATCCTCGACGACGTGAAGGTCGGGCCGGAGCGGGTGCTGGGCGAGGTCGGCAAGGGCTACAAGACCGCGATCGAGACGCTCAACGAGGGGCGGATCGGGATCGGCGCGCAGATGGTCGGGCTGGCCGAGGGGGCGCTGGGTCACGCGATCGGCTGGACCAGGGAGCGCAAGCAGTTCGGCAAGACGATCGCCGAGTTCCAGGCGGTGCAGCAGGCCCTGGCGCGGATGGACGCGGAGACGGAAGCGGCCAAGCTGGCGGTCCTCAACGCTGCCGCGCTCAAGGAAGCGGGGCTGCCGTTCGTGCGCGAGGCGGCGATCTGCAAGTGGCTGGGGGCGGAGGTCGCCGAGCGCTCGGCCTCGATGGCGGTCGAGCTCTACGGCGGCTACGGCTTCGTCAAGGACTACCCGGTCGAGAAGCTCTACCGCGACGCCAAGATCGGGAAGATCTACGAAGGGACCCACATCATGCAGCTGCAGACGATCGCGAAGATGCTGCTGGGGTAGCTCCGGCCCGCGTCGCTAGAGGATGCCGCTGCCGAAGTCCGCGCCCGCCAGGTCGAGCCGCTCGGCCGCGTCGCGGATCCGGCGCCAGTCCTCGGGCGGGATCCGGAGGAAGCTCTCGACCACCAGCGGGTCGAACTGCGTCCCGGCGAAGTCGATCAGCTCCTGCCGCACGCGTTCGTAGGGGAGCGCCTTGCGGTAGGGGCGGTCGGAGGTCATCGCGTCGAGCGCGTCGGCGCAGGCGAAGATCCGGGCCCCGATCGGGATCTCCTCGCCTCTCAGGCCGCGCGGGTAGCCGGTCCCGTCGAAGCGCTCCTGGTGGGTCAGGACGATCAACGCGGCCTCACGCAGGAAGCGGATGTCGCGCAGCATCTCGTAGCCCAGTTCGGCGTGCTTCTTCATCACCAGCCACTCGTCGCGGTCGAGCTTGCCGGGCTTGCGCAGGATCGCGTCGGGGACGCCGATCTTGCCGACGTCGTGGAGC
>JALOKP010000138.1 GCA_025456425.1 Acidobacteriota bacterium
GCCCAGCGCCGCCGAGACCAGCCTGGAGTCGGCGAAGAAGCTGCTGGCCGAGCACGAGTACGCGCAGGCCGAGACGGTGCTGCGCAAGGTCCTGGCCGCCAGCCCGAACGACCAGACCGCGCTGCTCGAGCTGGCACGCGTCCTGGCGCGGCGCGGCGAACGGGCCGAGGCGCTGGTGCTGCTCGACCAGATCCCGGCCGGGACCGACGAGTACGACGCCGCCGCACGCGAGCGGCTGATGTTTGCGCTGTTCGACGCCGGGGAGAAGGCGGGGGACCTGGCCGCGGCCAAGGCCAAGGTTGCCGCGAACCCCGCCGACAGCGCGGCGCGCTTCGCGCTGGCCGGGGCGCACTGGCTGGAAGGGGAGATCGAGCCGGCGCTCTCCGAGCTGCTGACGATCGTGCGCAAGGACCGCGCCTTCTGGGACGACGGGGCGCGCAAGGCGCTCCTGGCGCTGTTCGACTACCTGGGCGAGGGGATCCCGGCGGTCGACACGGCGCGCTCGGAGCTGGCGAACATCCTGTTCTCGTAACGACCGGCCGCGAGACGGTTCCTGTAGGGGCCGGCCTCCGTGCCGGCCCGACCACGGAGGACATGCCGATGGCCGACGACGCGCTCCAGGCGAAACTCGACAAGCTCAACGTCGGCCGCGCCCGCCGGCACCTCTTCCTGTGCGCACAGCAGTCGAAGCCCAAGTGCTCCACCCACGAGGAGAGCGCGGCCGTCTGGGAGTACGTCAAGCGGCGGCTCAGGGAGCTGGGCCTCGAGGGACCGGGGGTGGGCGACCCCTGCGTGCTGCGCAACAAGGTCGACTGCCTGCGCGTGTGCCAGGACGGGCCGATCGCGGTCGTCTACCCGGAGGGGACCTGGTACCGCGGCGTCACGATCGAGGTCGCGGAGCGGATCATCCAGGAGCACCTCGTGGGAGGGCAGCCGGTCGAGGAATTCGTGATTGCGCGCGCGCCCCTGGGTGGCTGAGCCGCGGGATTCCCGCGCCTCAGCCTGCTGCGGTGAGGTGGACGGCTACGGCTGGGTGGCCCTCGCAGGGGGCTCCTGGCTGATAGGAAAGATGAGAAGCCGTTCTGTTGACGGCGATCGCGGTGAGGCTCACCGTCTCGGCTTCGTCGCGGTGCATGCAGGGGGAATAGGGGCCGCGGTCGGGGTGATGGCTGCGGTGGAAGGCCTCGAGCGTGGAAGGGGTCAGGCCGCCGCGCTGCGCCGCGATCCGGGCCAGCGTGCCGCGGCGCGAGCGGGCGACGCCTTCGGCGTCGCGGCCGGAGGAGGTCAGCGGCAGCGCGCCGTCGTCGAGCTGCAATCGCGTCGCGGCCGAGCCGTCCCAGCGCAGGGCACGCGGGGTCTCGCCGCGGCCGAACAGCGCCAGCGTGAAGGGCTGGTAGCGGGCCAGGTCGGCGTGCGCCAGCGCCTGCTCGGCTGCCTCGGCGGACGGGGCGCCGGCCAGGCCCAGCACCAGCAGCCCACGGCTGATCGGCGGCTCGCCCGGCGGAAACGGGTGGTCGCGGAAGAGGTTGAGCAGGCACCCCGCGACCCCGGCCTCGTTGACGAAGATCCAGGTGCCGCCGGCTTCGCCGTCGCGCGGGGCGGCAAAGCGCAGGCCGCCTGCGGCGTCGATCCGTGGCGGCTCGGCCGGGCGTCGCTCGCGCCGCTCGTCGCGGTTGAACCAGAGCGCGTAGCCGCCCGGCTCGACGATCCAGGAGAGGGTGCACATGCCGCCCGGGAGTATGCCTGACGCGGGGCGGGAAGTCGGCGAAACTAGCCGGCGGAGGAAGCGATGGACCCGGCCATCCTGATGCTGATCGTGGTCTTCGTGCTGGCCCCGAGCTGCGGGATGTTCATGCTCGCAGCGGCGCGGACGCCGGCGCTGCACCGCGAGGTCGTACGGGCGCTGCGCGAGGCCGGCCGGGCCGCGGGACCGGCGTACGAAGAAGCGGCGCTGGCGGGCTGGGTGCCGTGGCGGATCCCAGCCGGGCTCGAAGACGTCTACGCCGACCCGCAGAACCACGGCGGCGCAGCGGTCGTGCAGGCCGTGGGGGCGTGGTGGGTCAACCGCCGGCTCGCGCTCATCATGCTGGTCGTGCTGGCGCTCGACGCCGTCCTGCTGGCCGTGCTGGTCGCCTGGCTGGCTGCGGTCTGAGCCCTGCGCCGGCACCGCTCAGTGGTGCCGGCGCAGCAGCCGCCCCAGCGCCGCGACGAGCAGCACCGCGACCAGCACCGGCCCGAACGGCTGGTCCAGCAGGATCGCGGCCGCGAAGGAGATCAGGTAACAGACGACCGCGATCGCGACGCTGCCGATCAGCGTCTTCTTCCAGCCCGGCGCGAAACGGAACGCGATCCAGGGCGGGATGAAGACCAGCGCGAAGGCCGCAAAGACCCCGATCGCGGTCGCGGCGAAAGCCAGCGTGATCGCGACCAGCAGGTCGAAGACCAGGTCGTGGTGGGGCTTGGCCAGGCCGTTGGCGCGGAACATGTCGGGGAAGAAGCGGCCCACCAGCAGGCGCCGCGAGATCCAGGGCAGGATCGCCGCGGTCAGCAGCACCAGCCCGGCCAGCCCCTCCAGGTGCGGCAGTCCCGTGAAGTAGAGCTGCCCCTGGATCAGCGCCCGCGACAGGTCGTCGCCGTGGACCGAGTTGGCGGCCGCGATCAGCGCCGTGCTCCAGCCGAAGAGGATCATCACCGCGTAGGCGTCGTTGCCCGAGCGGGCGAGCAGCGCCTTGGCCGCCGCGGCCAGCGCCGCCGCGACCAGTGCGATCAGCAGCACCGGCTCGAGGAACATCCCGCCCAGCACGACCCCCGCCGCCGCGGCCTGGGCCAGCCCCAGCGCCGCCAGCCACTCCTCGCGCAGGCGGACGTAGCAGCCCAGAAGCGGCAGCAGCAGCGCCAGCGCCAGCCCGTTGAGGAACGGCAGCAGGAACAGCCGGTCGAAGACGAGCGAGAAGTTCACGCCCCCACCTCGACGATCCGCGTCGCCAGCCGGTCGAGGAAGCCGTGCTCGTGCGTGACGACCAGCACGCCGCGCTGCTCGCGCCAGGCCAGGAGCAGGCCGCCCAGCGCTTCGATCGTGCCGGGATCCATGTTGTTGGTCGGTTCGTCGAGGTAGATCAGGTCGGCCGGGCTCCCCAGCGCGGCCCAGACCTGCAGCAACTGGAACTGCCCGCCCGAGAGCCGGTCGACGCGGCCGTCGAGCAGCGGCCGGACTGTCGGCGGCGCCCCCTTATCCTGCGCGTGCGTCAGGCGCAGCAACTCGTGGCCGGTGATCGGCATCTCCGGCAGCCGCACCGGGCGCTGGGCCTGAACCATGACGCGCGTGCCGGGCCGCCGCGCGATCGAGCCGGAGAAGACGCGCGCCGTGCCGATCAGCGCGCCGAGCAGCGTGGACTTGCCGCAGCCGTTGGGCCCGGTCAGGCCGACGATCTCGCCGGGTTCCACGGAGAAGGACAGGGGGCCGACGACGGGCCCCCTGTACCCCGCGACGAGCTCCCGGACCTCGAGCAGCGGCTCGCTCACGAGCGCGAGCTTGCCACTGCCGCCACCCACTTGTCGATCAGGGAGAAGTAGGCCGCCGCGTCGCCGTCCAGCGCGACCTCCAGCGGGAGCTGCTGCGCGGTCCAGCCCAGGTTCTTCGTGACGAAGGCCGGGCCGTCGCCGGGCTGGAACGTCGTGTGGATCACGACGCCCTTTCTTCCCGCGAGGCTGGCGACCAGCGCCTTGAGCGACGAGGCGGTCGGCGGAATCCCCGGGAGCGGCTCGACATAGCCCAGCACCGGCACGTTCAGCAGCGCAGCGAGGTAGTTGCCGTCCTTGTGGTAGAAGACGACACCCGGCGCGCCGGCCGCCCGCTGCTTCCAGCCCGGAAGGCGGGCTTCGACCGCCTTGGCGAAGGCCGATGCGTTGGCCTCGAACTGGGCCGCGTGCGCCGGAGCGAGCTTCCCCATCCGCACCGCCAGCGTGCCGGCGAGCTGTGCCATCCGCGGCGGGTCGAGGTAGTAGTGAGGATTGCCGAGCGGGTGGACGTCGCCTTTCGAGCGGTCGGGCGCACCCCCCTTTTCGATCAGGTCGAGTTGCGCGCCGCCGTCGAAATAGCCCGGCGTGCCCGGCAGGATCTTGGGGTTGCTGGCGCCCTGCAGGGCGGCCGGCAACCAGCCGATCTCGAGATCGGCGCCGACCGCCATGAGCAGGTCGGCGTTGCGCAGCGCGACCATCATGCTCGGCTTGGCCATCAGGTAGTGGGCGTCCCGGTCGGGCGGCGCGAGCACGGTGACCTTGACCTGGTCTCCGCCTACCGTGCGCGCCAGCATTCCCATGCTGGAGGTTGTGGCGACGACGTTCAGCCTGGCCTCGGCTGCGGTGGAGCCGCCGCCGGCAGCGAGAGACGCGAGCAGCAGGATCGCAGACAGGTGGCGCATGGCGTCCCTCCTCAGAACTTGTGCGCGCCGTGCGCGCCGAGACTGACCTGGAGTTGCAGGTACCAGGCGTTGACGTCGACCGTCTCGCCGTCGACCGCGACCTGGGAACGGTCGTACTGGACGCGGACGCGCGAGAACTCGGTCGGGTCGAAGGTGACCGCTCCCGACCAGCGCGAGGTGGCGCCCCAGGAGCCCGACTCCTCGCCCCCTTCGACCTCGTTGGTCGAACCGGCGCGGTCGTAGCGCGCGCCGAAGTTCCAGCGCGGCGCAAAGCCGTAGAGCGCCTGGATGTAGTAGGCGTCCTGATCGAACTCGACCGGCACCGGGTCGATCGCCTCGCCCGCCTCCGCCACCAGGTCCAGGTCGCGCCCGCGCGCGATGTACTCGCCCTGCAGCGTCAGGTCGCCCTGGCCGTACCCGCGCGGGGAGTCGTACTTGTAGACGACGTCGATCCCCCAGAAGTCGGTCGTCCCCTGGAAGGCCTCGTCGATCACGCCATCTTCGTCCTCGTCGTGCAGCTCCTGGTGCTCGCGCCCGCTGCCGTAGAAGGCGCCCAGCTGCAGCGCGTTGTTGTACCCCAGGTCGGGTGCGACCTTCACGAAGGCGGTGTAGAGCCGCGGCCCGGCCTGGTTCTCGAACCAGGGGTGGTCGTCGTCGCTGCCGTAGTACGACGCGACGCCGGGATTCTCGCCCTGCACGGCCTCGACGCCCAGGCGCAGATAGAACGGCAGCTTCGGCAGCCAGTTGAGCTGCACGCCGGTCTCGTTGAGCGCGCCGCCGAAGAGCAGCTCGTAAGGGAGCGACTGGTTGACGAAGCTCCACTGGTGCGGATGCTGCGCGTTCTGGTAGCCGATCCCGCTGTAGAACTGCCCGACCTTGAGCTGGAAGCCGGGGATGAACTTCCCGGTCTGGGCGTAGACCTCCTCGACCTCGAGCCCTTCGTCCGAGATCGCGAAGATCGCCCAGAGGTCGAAGTAGGGGTCGACGCTGCCGCTGAAGGTCAGCTCGGTCTCGCGCAGCGAGAAGCCCTCCTCGGTGGCGCCGTGGGAGTGCCCGTCGTCCGCGCCGTGGAGGTGGAAGCCGTCGGCCTCGGAGAGCAGCTCCGATCCCGCGCCGTCGATGTCGTCGCGGTAGAACAGCCCGTCGAGGATCACGGAGATCATCGGGTTGAACGACGAGGCGGCGGTCGCGGTCTGCGCGCTGTCGCCCAGTACGTTGTAGGGGACCAGCCCGACCGGGTCGAGCGGGCCGCGGGGGCCGGTGGCCGTGACCGGCTCCGTGGCCGGCGGCGGGGCGGTGGGGGGCGGCGCGGCCGCCGGTTCGGTCTGGGCCAGGCTCGCGCCGGCGGCACAGGCCGCCGCCAGCAGCAGCGCGAGCGGGGTCGCGATCGTCTTGCGCATCGTATTCATCCTCGTTATCGATCCACGGAAAAGCGGCACACGCGCCCCTCGGGGCGCAGCGATTCGGGGTGCGACACGGCTCAGGCGGAGGGCGGGCCGCGCGGATCGGGGAGAACGAAGTGCGGGGCGAAGCCGGGCGTGCGGTCCGCGGACGGCGAGAGCGCCGCCGCGCCGGACGGCGGTGCCGGGACCTCGGCCGGGGGGACGAGCAACGCGCCGTGGTGCGACGCGAGCTGGCAGACGGGGCACGGGGCGTGCTCGTCGGCAAGGCCGTGGTGGTGCGCGTAGGGGGCGAGGATCGTGACGGCGAGCGCGAGCGCGCCGAGCAACGCGATCCAGGGCCGGACCCGATTCCGCACCGGAGGCTTCACGCGGCGGAGGCTAGCGGGGGCAGGGGGGGCTGTCAACAAAGGCGCGCGAGGACCGGTCCTCGGCGGGCCTGATCGGCCAGTAGAATCCCCCCGGGAGGCCCGATCCATGCCGATCGCCGCGGTCCTCGCCGCCCCGCGCGAGCTGCGGCTCGAGCCTCGCCCACGCGAGCCGCTGGCACCGGGCGAGGCCCGGGTCCGCGTCCGGCGGGCCGGGGTCTGCGGGACCGACGTCGCGATCTGGTCGGGTGCCTACCGCGTGCCGCTGCCGCTGGTGCTGGGCCACGAGTGGGCGGGGGAGGTGGCCGAGGTCGCGCGCGCGGACGACGAGCGCTGGCTGGGCCGGCGTGTCACGGCGGAGATCAACCGGCACTGCGCCGCGCGTGGCGAGGCGGCCGCCTGCCCGCTCTGCGCGCGCGGGCTGCCGACCCACTGCGCGACGCGGACCGTGACCGGGATCGCCCGCGCCGACGGCGCGTTCGCCGAGGAGATCGTCGTCCCGGCCGGAACGCTGGTCGCGCTCCCCGAGTCGCTGGACGACGACGCGGCGGTGCTGGTCGAGCCGTTCGCCGCGGCGCTGCAGGCCTTCGCGCTGTCGCCGGTCGCGCCGGGCGAGCTGGTCGTCGTGCTCGGCGCGGGTCGGCTGGGGGCGCTGGCCGCGCTGGTCGCGGAGCGGCTCGGCGCGCGGGTCGTCGCCGTCGGGCGCGAGCGGACGCGGCGCCGGCTCGTGCCGTTGGGGCTGACGGTCGAGGTCGCGGAGATCGGGACGCGCGTCGCGCCGGACGACCCGCTTGGCGCCGCGCCGTCGGCGTTGCTGGAGCGGGTGCGCGCGCTGTCGGGCGGCTGCGGCGCGGACCTGGTGGTCGAGGCGACGGGCAGCGCCGAAGGGCTGGCGACGGCGCTCGACCTGGTGCGGCCGCGCGGCACGATCGCGCTGAAGTCGACGCCGGGGCAGCCGGTGGCGCGCTTCGACCTGACGCGGGCGGTCGTGAACGAGGTCCGGCTGCAGGGCTCGCGCTGCGGCTCCTTCGTCGCCGCGCTCGAGTTCCTCGCGCTCCACCCGCTGCCGCTCGACGCGCTGATCGAGGCCTCGTTTCCGCTGGCCGGTGCGGGCAAGGCGCTGGAGGAGGCGGAGCGCGGTGGGAAGTTCGTGCTGGAGTGCGGTTAGAATCTCCACCCCCACGAAAGGACGGACGATGCAAACCCGCCGCGCAGCCCTTACTTTCGCTCTCTGTGCAGTAATCCTGGCGGTACCGCTCGCGCTCGCCGAGCAGATGCCGGCCGGCGCCTCGCCGGCCCACGCCGAGACGAGCTGGCAGGTTCCCGAGCTCTTCGCGTACCACGAGGTGATCGCCACGATCTGGCACGAGGCCTGGCCGGCCAAGGACGTGGCGCAGCTCAAGGCGCTGGCGCCGCAGGTCAAGGCGGGCGCCGACAAGGTCGCGGCCGCCAAGCTGCCGGGGATCCTGCGCGACAAGCAGGCCGCGTGGGACCAGGGGGTGGCCGCGTTGCAGAAGTCGGTTGCGGACTACGAGGCCGCGATCGCGGCCGGCGACGACGCGCGCCTGCTGGCGGCGGCCGAGACGCTGCACGCGCACTTCGAGAAGCTGGTCCGCACGATCCGCCCGGTGACAAAGGAGATCGACGCCTTCCACCAGGTGCTCTACCAGCTCTACCACCACCAGCTCGACCCCTACGACGCGGCCGCGGTCAAGGCGACCGTGCCGCAGCTCCAGGAGAAGATGGCCGTGCTGGCCAAGGCCGCGCTGCCGGAGCGGATGGC
>JALOKP010000139.1 GCA_025456425.1 Acidobacteriota bacterium
CGTCTGGAAGAACCTGGTGAAGGGCCGCTCGGAGCGGCGACCCGACCGGACGACCCCCGCGATGGCGCTGGGGCTGACCGCCGAACCGTGGCCCTGGGAACGGGTCCTGGCCCAGCGCCTCTTCCCGGAACGCGAGGCGCTCCCCGACTCGTGGCGCCCGCTGCTCGGACCTCGGACCCAGCCCGAAGACCGGCTCCCCGACGCCGCCCCCGCCCCCGAGCCTACCCCGCCGCACCAACAAGCTCGCGGCCACCGTGGGTTGATCTCCCGGCGAAATGGGTTTACTTTCTTGTAATACCCTTGTCTCCCGGGAGTCCCCATGCCGCACCTCGAGATCGCGGGCCGCACCTTCCTCGTCGACGAGGAGGGGTTCCTGCAGCAGCCCGACGTATGGAACGACGAGGTCGCCGCCCTGTTCGCGGCCTCCGACGGGGTGGAAGAGCTCACCCCGGAGCACTGGGCGGTCGTGCGCTTCATCCGCTCCTACTGGGAGCAGTCGGGCAGCGCGCCGATGGTCCGCCTGCTCTGCAAGGAGACCGGCGTCAACCTGCGCACGATCTACAAGCTCTTCCCGGCCGGGCCGGCCAAGGGGGCCTGCAAGTACGCCGGGCTGCCCAAGCCGGACGGCTGCGTCTGACCGCGCGTCGCCGGGCCGCGCCCTCGCCGCCATGCCGCTCACGCCCTCCGCGCTGGTCCTCGCCGCCGCGCTCGCCGTCTCCGCCGCGGCGTTCGTGACGCTGCGCCGGCGGCTGGGCCGCCCGCTTCCCGCTCCGTTCGCCGAGCCTCGCGGCAGCGCCGCCGCCGGCGAGCGCTGGGCGCTCACGGCCGCTTTCCTCCCGTGGAACAAGGAGAGCTCCCGGCACCACGCCGCCAGCTACGCGGCCGGGCTGCTGCTGCACACCGCCATCGCGGCGATGGTGGCGCGGCTGCTCTGGTCGCTGACCGGCCGGCCGCTGCCGCGCCCGCTCGAGCTGGCTCTCGCCGCGCTGCTGGCGACTGGGCTGGCCTGCGGGCTGGCGCTCTTCGCCAAGCGCCTGGCCAACCCGGCGCTGCGCGCGCTCTCGGTCCCCGAGGACTACGCCGCCAACCTGCTGGTCGGCGCCGCGCTGGCGGGCGGGCTCGCGGCCTGCCTCGATCCGCGCGCGCTGCCGGCGTTCCAGTGGATCGGCGCCGCGCTCGCGCTCTACGCGCCGCTCGGCAAGCTGCGCCACATGGTCTTCCTGGTGACCTCGCGCCGCTTCTGGGGCCGGTTCTTCGGGCGGCGCGGCGTCAAGCCGGCGCCGCCGGTCGCGGGCGAGGCGCCCCGTGGCTGAGCGGATGGACGACGCCGCGCGCCGCGCTCTGGCGGCGCTCGAGGACCGCCTCGACGAGCGGACCGCGGCCTACCTCAACGCCTGCGTGCGCTGCGGGCTGTGCGCCGACAGCTGCCACGTCTTCCTCGCCACGGGCGACCCGGAGACGATCCCCGCGAAGAAGGCCGAGCGCGTGGCGCGGCTCTACCGGCGCTACCACACGCTGCTGGGCCGGATCGCGCCGCGCTTCGCCGGGGCCGAGGACGCGAGCGACGAGGCGCTCGACGCCCTGGCCACCGCCGCCTTCGGGCGCTGCACGGTCTGCGGTCGCTGCGCGCTGCACTGCAGCGTCGGGCTCGATCCGGCCGCGATCCTGCGCTTCGCGCGGCTGATGGCGCAGGCGGCGGGGCGGGTGCCGAAGGGGATCCAGGCCAGCATCGACCTGGCGCGCGCGACCGGCAACAACATGGGAATAGCGAGGGAAGACGTCATCGAGACGCTGAGCTGGCTGGAGGAGGACCTGCGCGACACCACCGGCGACGCCTCGATCCAGCTGCCGGTCGACCGCCCCGGCGCGCGGGTCTACTACGTCCTCAACCCGCGCGAGCTGAAGTTCTTCCCGCTCTCGATCTCGGCGGCCGGGATGATCTTTCACGCCGCAGGCGAGAACTGGACCCTCTCCAGCACCGATTTCGACCTGACCAACTACGGGATGTTCGCGGCCGACGAGGCCGCCGCAGGTGAGTTCTCCGGGCGGATCGTGCGCCGTGCGGAGGAACTGGGGGTCGAGGAACTCGTCGTCGCCGAGTGTGGCCACGGCTACCGTGCGCTGCGCTGGGAGGCGCCGGAGTGGCTCGGCCGGCGGCTCCCGTTCCGCGTCACCAGCTTCGTCGAAGTGATGGCGCGCTACCTGGCCGAGGGGCGCCTGGCGCTCGACCCGTCGCGCAACCCGGCGCGGGTGACGCTCCACGATCCGTGCAACCTGGTGCGGCACGGCGGCGTGATCGAGGAGCAGCGGAGGGTGCTGCGCGCGGCCGTGGCCGACTTCGTCGAGATGACCCCCAACCGGCTCGACAACTACTGCTGCGGCGGGGGGGGCGGCCTGCTGGCGGCGTCGGAGCACGCCGCGGCGCGGCTGGAGGCCGGGCGCCCCAAGGCCGACCAGATCCGCGCGACCGGAGCCAAGGTCGTCGCCGCGCCCTGCCACAACTGCATCGACCAGCTGGGCGAGATCAACCGTCACTACAAGCTGGGGGTCGAAGTGAAGACGATCGCCGAGATCGTCGCCGACGCGCTCACGACAGGTGGTCCCGGCTGATCTCGCGGACGGCGTCGATCGCCGCGTCGACGTCCGACGGCCGGTTCGTCGGCCCGACCGAAAGCCGCACGGTCCCGCGCTCGCCGGTCCCCATCTGCTGGTGGATCAGGGGCGCGCACTGCAGCCCGGTCCGGCTGGCGATGTTGAAATCGACGTCGAGCATCATCCCGACGTCGGCCGGGTCCATTCCGCGGATCGTCAGGCTCAGCACCGGCAGGCGGTGCTCGAGACTGGTCGTCCCGTGCAGCGTGACGCCGTCGATCGCCTCGAGCCCGGCCTGCAGCCGCGCGAACAGCTCCATCTCGTGCCGGTAGATCCCGTCGAGCGTCCGCTCCTCGATCCACTTCTGCGCGTAGTGCAGCCCGGCGATCCCGAGAAAATTCGGCGTCCCGGACTCCAGGCGGTACGGGTAGTTGTCGAGGTGGAAGGGTTCCTTGGAGTGGACGCCCGTGCCGCCGAAGCGGGTGGTGTGGACCTCGACCCCCTCGGAGACGTAGATCCCGCCGATCCCGGTCGGTGCCAGCAGCGACTTGTGGCCGGTGAAGGCCAACGCGCCGATCCCCATCGCCTGGACGTCGATCGGGACCACGCCCGCGGTCTGCGAGGCGTCGACCGCCAGCACGATCCCGCGCTCGCGGCAGAGCCGGCCGATCTCGCCGACTGGCTGGATCGTGCCGATCACGTTCGAGCCGTGGTTGACCACGACCAGCCGCGTCTCGGGGCGGAAGCGCGCCGCGATCCGCTCCGGGTCGACGATCCCGTTCGCCTCGGCCGGGACGAAGTCGACCGCAACGCCGCGGTCGCGCGCCACGTGATTGAGCGGCCGGATCACCGAGTTGTGCTCGACGGTCGTCGAGATCGCGTGGTCGCCCGGCCCGAGGATCCCGAGGATGATCGTGTTCAGCGCGTCGGTGGCGTTGTAGGCGAAGACCAGCCGGTTGGGGTCGCTGCCGCCGAAAAAGCGCGTCAGCTCGCGACGCGTTTCGACCACCACGTCCCCGGCGGCGACGCAGAGGTCGTAGCCCGACCGTCCCGGATTGACGCCGAAGCGCTCGTAGGCCAGGGTCGCCGCCTCGAGGATCTCGACCGGCTTGGGGTAGGTCGTCGCCGCGTTGTCCAGGTAGACGAGCTTCTCGAAGTCGAAGGCAGGCAGGTCCATCGCCTCGTCCGTGCCGGGGGTCCCGGGGATCGCCGCCCGGGGTGGGGCCGGCCGGCGCCTGCGGATGGTACGCGATCGCGCCGGGGCCCGACAGGGGACCGCCGCCCCGCGCTCGCCGCGCGGTCCGCAAGCCCGTAGACTCGCTCGACCGCTGGCGGCCGCCCCGCTTCGGAGGTTGCATGAGAATCCCCCGCCCGCTCACCCTTCTCCCGGTCCTCGCCCTGTTCCTCGCATCCGGCCGCGCACCGGCTCTCGGGGCGGAAGCGGCCTGGCCGAAGGAGTTCGACACCCCGCTGGGAACGGTCTCGATCTACCAGCCGCAGCCCGAGTCGCTGACCGGCAACGTGACCGAGGGGCGCGCCGCGATCTCGCTCATCCCGACTGGCGGGACCGAGCCGATCTTCGGCGCGATCTGGTACGACGCCCAGCTGAACATCGACAAGGACGAGCGGGTCGCGACGGTGGAGGCCGCGCACATCAGGAAGATGAAGGTCACCGGGATGTCGGAGGCCCAGGTGGCCGAGCTGGCCAACGCGCTCGAGGCCGCGATCAACGACCTCCCTCTTTCGGTCGAGATCGACGCGATTCTGACCAGCCTCGAACTGGCCAGGGTGGACAAGGAAGGGGTCAAGGGGCTGAAGAACGACCCGCCGAAGATCATCAACTCGATCGAGCCGGCGGTGCTGATCCTGTTCGACGGCGAGCCGGTGCTGCGCGAGGTCGAGAAGACCGGCGTCTCGCAGGTGATCAACTCGCCCTACACGGTCCTGTTCGACCGGGCGGCGGGGAAGTTCTTCACGACGGACGGAGTGACCTGGTTCGAGGCCGGTGCCGCGACCGGGCCGTGGGCCCCGGGCGCGACGCCGTCACGGGAGGTCCAGCAGCTGGCCGAGAGGGCCGAGGCCGAGCGGGCCAAGGCCGAGGCCGGCAGCGGGGCCGCCGCGGCCGAGGCCGGCGACGCCACGTACGCCGTCCCGAAGATCTACACCTCGACCTCCCCCGCCGAACTGATCGTCTTCGACGGCCCGCCGCAGTGGACCCCCTACGCCAGGAGCGACCTGCTCTACGCCAGGAACACGGACAGCGTGGTGCTTCAGAACATCGACCAGGGGCTCTACTACGTGCTGATCTCCGGCCGCTGGTTCCGCTCGAAGGAGTTCCAGGGTCCGTGGAACTTCGTCCGCCCGGACCAGCTCCCCGCGACCTTCCAGGACATCCCGGCCGGGGAGAGCACGGCCGAGGTACGCGCCGCGATCGCGGGAACCGACGAGGCGCTCGAGGCGCTGATCGACAACTTCATCCCCCAGACGGCCGCGGTCGACCGGAGCGAGGCGAAGCTGTCGGTGCAGTACGACGGCCAGCCGCAGTTCGAGCAGATCCCGGGAACGAAAGTCGCCTACGCCACCAACACCGGGACCTCGGTCCTCCGGATCGGCTCGAGCTACTACGCCGTCGACAACGCGATCTGGTTCGTCTCGTCCTCGCCCGGCGGCCCGTGGCAGGTGGCGGACGAGGTCCCGTCGGAGGTCGACTCGATCCCGCCCAGCTCGCCCGTCTACAACGTCCGCTACGTCAACGTCTACTACTCGACGCCGCAGGTCGTCTACGTCGGCTACACGCCCGGCTACGTCGGCAGCTACCCCTACTACGGCACCGTGGTCTACGGGACCGGCTGGTACTACCGCCCGTGGATCGGGCCGGCCTACTACTACCCGCGGCCCTACACCTGGGGCTTCAACGTCAGCTACAACCCGTGGACCGGCTGGGGATTCGGGATGAGCTGGTCGGCCGGGTTCTTCAACTTCAGCGTCGGCTGGGGCTCGGCCTACCGCCCGTACCATCCGCCCTGCTGGGGCGGCGGCTGGTGGGGCCCGGGCGGCTATCGGCCACCGTACTACCCCGGCGGCGGGTACTGGCGCGGCGGGTACTGGGGCGGCGGTTACCGTCCCGGCGGCAACATCAACATCGGGAACATCAACATCAACAACAACATCAACATCGGAAACAACATCTACAACCGGCCCCAGGTGCGGCCCTACGCGCGGCCGTCGGCGCGACCCGGGCGCGGGCCGGGGCAGACCGCCACGCGCCCCGCGACGCGGCCGGCGAGCCGGCCGAACGACGTGCTGGTCGACAAGAACGGGAACCTGGTGCGCCCGGCCCCGGGCGGCGGCGGCAAGTGGGAGACGCTCGAGCCGAACGGGCAATGGAAGCCGACGACCCGGCCCGACGGTCGGCCCGCGACGCGCCCCGGCGCGTCGGTCGTGGAGCGGCCCGCGACCCGGCCCGATTCCCGTCCGGCCCGGCCGACCACCCGGCCCGCACCTGCCCCTTCGACGCGCCCCGCCCCCGCGCCGCCGCCGGCGACGCGTCCCGCGCCCGCGCCGTCGACCCGGCCCGCGCCGGCGCCGTCGACCCGGCCCGCCACCGCGACGCCGGTGCCGCGCCCGCCGCAGTCGCGCCCGACCTCGCCGACGCTGCGCGGCCCGAGCAGCACCAAGGACTACTCGAGTGCCCGCGCCAAGTCCGCCAGCCGCCCGACGACGCGCCCCTCGTCGCGTCCCGCGGCCCGTCCCGCGTCGCGCCCCACCGGCCGGCCGGCACCCAGGCGCTGAACTCATGGGCGGCGAGACGGTCCACCTGCCCACCGGCCGCGAGCCCGTGCTGCGCGTCATGCCGGCACCGGCCGACGTCAACATCAACGGCGACGTCTTCGGCGGATGGATCATGTCCCACGCCGACATCGCGGGCGCGGTCGTGGCGACCCGCCGGGCGCGCGGCCGGATCGCGACCGTCGCGGTCAAGGAGTTCGTCTTCGCCGAGCCGGTGATGGTCGGCGACCTGCTCTCGTTCTACGTCGACCTGGTGCGGGTCGGGCGGACCTCGATCACGGTCACGGTCGAGGTCTTCGCCCAGCGCCGCCCGGGACTGACCGATGTGGTCAAGGTCACCGAGGCGACCTTCACCTACGTCGCGATCGACGAGCGCGGGCGGCCGCGGCCGGTACCGCCGGAGCGCTAGGGGAGCCCGGGCGGCGCCCGTAGCCTGCGCCGGGCCTCGGGGGCGGGCACGCGGTGTCGTCCGTGCGCGGCGCCTTGTCCGGCTTCTTTCGCCTGCGTTCGCCTCGCGGCTCCCTTTCCCCGTTGCGGGACCCCCGCTATCGTCGTAACTCCAAGGGCGTCGGCCGGCGCGTTCCGCGCCGGGCGATGCCCCCGTGCCGTGGTCGGTCCTGAAGTCGGAGGGAGAGCCCCGATGCGCCCGTGTCACCTTGCTGCGCCGTTCCTCGCCGCGCTCGCCGCGGCGTCCGTGTCCCTCGCCGCCGACGTCACGGCGCCCGCGCCGGTGGCGGGCCTGCTCGCCCAGCGCATCACCGACGACGTCCCCCTCGACTGGTCGGCGGTGTCGGCCGACGTGCAGGGGAATGCCGAGACCGTTTCGTTCTACCGTGTCTACCGCGGGCTGACGCCGGACTTCGTGCCCGATCGCTCGGGCGGCAGCAACCGTATCGGCACCAGCGTGACGACCAGCTTCGTCGACCTGGGTGCGGCAGCCGGAGCGCCCAGCTACTACTACCTCGTCACCGCGGTCGACACGGCCGGCAACGAGTCGGGCTCGCGCGCTCCCGCGGTCACGACGCCGCCGACCCTCTCCGGCTTCTGGACCGACACCACCATCGAGCTCAACTGGACCGGCGCGGCTCCCGCGGCGGCGGTCTCGCGCTATCGCGTCTACTACGGCACCGCCTCGCGCCGCTACGACTTCGTCAAGGACGTTGGCACCGCCACTGCGACCTCCATGACCGGGCTCGACCTGTGGGTCAACTGGTACTTCTCGGTCGTGGCCGTCGACGCCGCCGGGAACGAGTCGGCCTTCTCGAACGAGCACGCCGACGCCGTCGCCGGCCGGGTGCGCGTGCGCTCGCACAACGACGACTACCTCTGCTGGGGCGCGGGCGGGTGTCCCCCGCGGCCGGGCGGCGTCCAGCGCGCCGACGGCTGGCAGCTGATGATGCCGGCCGCCTTCCCGGCCGGGGACTGGACCCGCGTGCGGGTGATCTGGACGATCGACTCGCGGCTGTGCAAGGTCGGGCAGAACGGGACGACCGACAAGTGCGGCGGCTCCAACCCCGGCGGCTACAACCCCTGCGGCGATCCCTGGGACCGGACCGCGCACCTGTTCATGGTGCTCAACGAGGCC
>JALOKP010000140.1 GCA_025456425.1 Acidobacteriota bacterium
TCTCGATGATCTTCGAGAGCATCTCGCGCTCGCTGGTGTAGAGGGCCCGCGCGTCGTAGCTGGCGGTGACGCCCCGGGCGACGGAGCGGGCCTGCGGGATCAGGATGATCTCCTCGTAGTTCGGGCCCACGGTGCGGTAGACGTCGGGCGCCTTCGCCGGATCGAGGTGGTAGAGCACGGAAATCTCGAGCTGGACGGTCAGCCCCTCCTTGGAGGGGACGTCCATGACTTCCTTCAGCTCCTGCGTCTTGACCGAGAAGTTCAGGACGCGGGCCAGCGGGTTGACGAGGTTGATGCCGGCCTTGCGCGACACCGGGCTGACGGTGCCGAAGAAGTCGACGACCCCGACATTTCCGGCGGGGACGACGCGGATCAGCTGCGAGAGCATCACGACGATGCCGATCGCCATCAGGACCATCGCCCCGGCGGCGGCCGGGCGGCGGGCCTCTTCCATCCGGTCCAGGGCGCGGGTCCGGCGCGCCGCAACCGTCATCCCCGTGCCGACCAGCAGCAGCACCAACCCCAGCAGGAAGACCATCGTCCCTCCCGTTCGCGGGCCGGCGGGCGGCCCCGACGCATTGTGCGGGATCTGCGGGGGGAAGTGTAACGCGGGCGCCGTCCGGGTGCGGGATCAGCCCGCCGGCCGCCCGCGGTAGACGAACCGGCGCAGCAGCCACTCCAGCGGTCCAAAGGCGAAGCGTCGCAGCCAGGCCCGGCTGAGGAAGACCTGCGCCACGCCGAGCGCGACCGCGATCAGGACGTTCTCCAGGTTGCTCGTCCGGCCGAACAGGCCCAGGCCGTAGGAGTGGAAGAGCAGGGCGCAGACCAGCGACTGGAAGGCGTAGTTGCTCATCGCCATCCGCCCGACCGGCGCCAGCGCGTCGAGCAGCGGGCGCGCCACGCCGCCGAAGTAGAGCAGCACGAGCGCGGCCATGTAGAAGAGCGCAAGCGCCGGCGCACCGAACTCCTGGCCGACGAAGGCGCCCAGTTGGAGCGCCGCGCCGCCGCCGGCCGCCCGCTCGCCGTAGAGGCCGAGCGAGCAGCCCACGAGCCCCACGAGCAGCGCGATCCACATCACCCGGCGCACGAACGGCAGCCGCCGTTCGAGCGCCGGCACCAGGCCCGAGCGCCAGCACCAGAGCCCGACCAGGAACATCGCGAACAGCTTCCAGCCGACGAAGAGCAGCGAGGAGTACTGGAAGACGACCTCGCGGGCCCGCAGCCGGAAGATCTCGGCGACGGTGCCCCGGCCGTAGACCGCCACGCTCTCGTCGATCCGCCGCTGCAGCGCCTCGCGGCGTTGCTGGCGCCGCGCCTCCTGGGCTTGCCGCGCTTCGTCCGTCGGTGCCGGCGTCGGTGCCGCGTTGGCCGCCGCCGCTCCCGCTTGCACCGCCGCCGGGGCGGCCGCCGGCCGAGCCAGCATCCCCTGCGCCATGATCAGGCACGGCACCAGCAGGAACGCCGCGCTCCACGCCAGGAGCGCCCGCGGGCGGACGTTCCGGAAGAAGTACAGCGGAAGCCCGAGCAGCGCGTAGTTGCCGATGAAGTCGCCCGCGTAGAGCAGCAGCGCGTGCGCGACGCCGATCGCGAAGAGCCCGGCCAGCCGGCGCAGGTAGAGCGGGCCGAAGCGCACTCCCCGGTCCGTGGCCCGCTGGTACATGATCGCCATGCCCAGCCCGAACAGGACCGACAGGATCGAGAAGAACTTCTCCGCGACCAGGAACGTCGTGAGCGACTCGACCAGCCCGTCGAGCGGGCCGGCCCGGCCGTCGGGGGCGCGGAAGACCGCGTAGATCGGACGGCTGTAGAAGTGGACGTTGACGAAGAGGATCCCCAGGATCGCGAAGCCGCGCAGCACGTCCAGGACGTGGAGCCGCTGCGAAGGGGCGACGGCGCCGAGCGCGGGGCGCGCGCCCGGGTCGGCGGTCGCGGCGTCCTCCGGGCCGGGAGCGGGCCGGGGTGGCGCACCGGAACTCATCGGTAGCAAGGCTAGCACCGTGCGGCGCTCACGGTCGCCATCTATGAAAGCGCTGGCCCAGCGTCTGACCGCCTCCGGGTCTCGGTAAGTCGCTCCGGCGGGACCGCTCGCACTCCCCGCGCCGCCGCTCGCCCGCCAGCCGTTGACGAGCGCTGCGAACGGGCGTCCGATGATCGTGTTCGGTGGCACCGGAGGTCGAGGATGGACGAGCCAAGGCGGTCCGGGCTCGGCATTGCGGACGACACGCCCACGATGTCGTTCGCGGTCGGTGCCGCCATCCCGGCGCCGGAGTCGTCCGCGCGCCGCTTCCTGCCGGGAACCCTGTTCGCCGGCCGCTACCGGATCGTCGAGCTGCTGGGGCAGGGTGCGACCGGCGAGGTCTACCGCGCCGACGACCTGCACGTGGGCCAGCCGGTCGCGCTCAAGTTCCTGCCGGCCCACCTGGCCGACAGCACGGTGGCGCGCGACCGCGTGCGCAACGAGGTCCGGGTCGCGCGGCAGGTGACGCACCCGAACGTCTGCCGGGTCTTCGACATCGGCGAGGCCGACGGCCACGCCTTCATCTCGATGGAGTACGTCGACGGCGAGGACCTGCGCTCGGTGCTGCGCCGGCTCGGCCGCCCCTCGCGCGAGAAGGCGCTGGAGATCGCCCGGCAGCTCTGCGCCGGGCTGGCCGCGGCGCACGAGATCGGCGTGCTGCACCGCGACCTGAAGTCCGCCAACGTGATGATCGACGGCCGGGGGCGTGCGCGGATCACCGACTTCGGGCTGGCTGCGTTCGCGCACGAGCGGGAGGGGCAGGGGATCGCCGGCACGCCGACCTACATGGCCCCCGAGCTGTTCGACGGCGCGCCCTCCTCGACCCGGACCGACATCTACGCGCTGGGCGCGGTGCTCTACGAGCTGTTCACGGGGCGCGCCGCCTATCCCGCCGCGAACGTCGCCGAGCTGCGCCGCCTGCAGCTCGCCGGCCCGCCTCCGAGCCCCGCGCAGCTCGTCCCCCACATGGACCCCACGGTCGACGAACTGATCCTGCGCTGCCTGCACGCCGATCCGAGCGAGCGCCCGCCGTCTGCACTCGCCGTCGCCGCGGTGCTTCCCGGTGGCGACCCGGTGGCGACGGCGCTCGCGGCGGGCGAGACCCCGTCGCCCGAGATGGTCGCGGCGGCGGGAGGGGAGTCGCCGCTGCCGCGACCGCTCGCGCTCGGCATCTTCGGCGCGATCGTCGCCGGGCTGCTCGTGATCGCCGCGCTGAATTCGCGCGTCCTACTGCTCGGCGCCGCGCCGCCCGCCAAGCCGCCGATCGTGCTCGCCGACCACGCGCGCGAGCTGCTCTCCTCGCTGGGCGCGACGGGGGCGCCCGCCGACGTCTGGTACCGCTACTCGACCTACTCCGGCTATCTCAGCCACATCGCGAAGACCGATCCCGCCCCCGACCGCTGGGAGCGGCTGCTGGGGCGGATGCCGTCCCCGTACGCGTTCTACTACCGCGAGAGCCCACTGCCGATGGTGCCGCGTGGCGTGTCGAGCGAGATCTCGTTCCGCGAGCCCCCGCTGACCGTGCCCGGGATGGCGGGAGTCATCACCGACGACCAGGGGCGGCTGCAGATCCTGGAGATTGCGCCGCCCGAGCGGGACGACAGCCCGCGCACCGACGCGGTGCCCGACTACGCTCCGCTCTTTGCCGCGGCCGGCCTCGACCTCGCGGACTTCACCGTCACCGACTCGGAGTGGAACCCGACGCTCCCGACCGACTCGCGCGCCGCGTGGACGGGGCACTACCGAGGACAGCCGGACTGGCCGGTGCGGATCGAGGCCGGCGGCTACCGCGGCCGCCCGGTCTATTTCCAGGTGCTCGAGACCTTCGATGCGCCGGTGCGGCTGGGGAAGCAGGACTCCGCGACCGTGGTGAAGCGCGCCTCGCAGTGGGCGAACGTCCTCCTGCTGGCCGCGATGCTCGTGGTGCCCCCGCTCGTCGCGCGCCGGAACCTCCGGCGCGGGGTCGGGGACCGAAAAGGAGCGTGGCGGTTGGGAGTCGCGGTCGGCCTCCTCCAGTTCGCTCACTGGGTTCTCCGCACCGACCTGACCGGAGGGGCGATCACCCGGCAGACCGACCTCTTCCTGGCCCAGTTGAGCCTGGCCCTGCTCCTCGGAGTGGTCAGCGGGCTGATCTACCTGGCGCTCGAGCCCTACGTGAGGCGGCACTGGCCGCGCACGCTGATCTCCTGGACGCGGCTGGTGATGGGACGGGTGGGCGACCCCCGCGTCTCCCGCGACGTGCTGATCGGCGCGCTGGGCGGCGTGCTCGTGGTCGTCGTTCAGCGCCTCGAGTGGATCGTCCCCTACTGGCTCGGGCAGGCGCCACCCGTCCCCTACGGGGTCGCCGACGCCGTTCTCGCCGGGGACCGCAAGGCGCTGGCGCAGATTGTCTCCGCCGAGTTCCTCGGCGGGCCGCTGTTCGTGCTCTTCGTCCTGACGGCGGCGCAGTTCCTGCTGCGGCGCCGCTGGCTGGCAATCGCGGTGGCGATGGCCTTCATGATCGTCCTCGACGGACACTGGCAGCTCGAGAGCGGGTCACTCCTCCTGCGCGCGGGGGCGATGATCGAGGTGCTGCTGGTCTGGGGGATCATCCTCTACGTCATGCTCCGCTTCGGGCTGCTCGCGCTGGTCTCGACCTTCTTCTTCCTGGTCATGCTGCAGTCGTGGCCGGTGCTGCTGGACTCGTCCGCCTGGTTCGCCGGCGCCTCGTGGACGGCGCTGGCGGTGCTCGGGGCAATTGCCGTCGTCGCGATGCTCGGGGCGTGCGGCGGCGCCCGGGCGTGGAAGCGCGCGGCGGTGGGCTGGGGGTAGGGGGTGCGTGGGGCAGGGGAATCGGCGGGGGGCAGAGAATCCACCACGAAGTGGTTGATTCTCCGCCGCGACGCGGGTGTTTTTCCCGCACGATCCCCCGGCGCCTGGTCGATGCGCTCCAGCGCGCGTACCTCGCGGAACTGCCGCGCCTTCCTCGGCTGATCGCCGAGCACACCGGCGCCCCGTCAACATGGCCGATCACAGACGGCCGGTCGCGTCTTGACGCTTCGCGTCCCGCGGGCGTAGCGTGTGCGCGCGGTCGGCGGCTATCGCTGTCCTGCCGCCGGAGATGTCGCTCATGAGTGAAGGGCCGCACGCTCCTGACTACGCTACCCCTGCCAAGAGGAGCCTCAGGATTCTGATTCAGCTCCGCGTGCTGCAGAAGTGCGAGCCAGGCACCGAAGCAAGGAACGCGAACGCTGTGCAGTGGCGAGCTCCTGGCCTCGAATGCAGTGTCGCAACGAATCTACAAGAACCCGTAGGCTTGCCCCCCCCGACGAGCGGAGGAGGATCATCTCGCAGCCTGGGGTCAACGTGAGCGCGCCGCAGCCGCCTGCGTCGCCTGTGGTGTCACCGAAAGAGGTGGGCCTCAACGACACGATCCTCTCGAATACCCGGCGGCGCAGCGACTGGAATCTCTGCCTGGCCCCATCTCCGGGGGGTCGCCACTGATGGCCTCAGATCGCCAACCGCGCAGTCTTCCGCGTCAGGCCTGCGTGAAGAAGGCGGCCCGGGGGCGGAGCTCTTCGGGGCACGAGATCTTCCAACTCGCCCCCAGACACTCGACAGCCCGGAGTAGTCCCCAGCGACGCCCAGCACAAGCCCACCTGCCTCGCGCGCTCTGTGGTGCGCTTGGAGTCACCCTCTTCGCCCTGGGGCTGCTCTCCTGCGATCTGCCGTCGCCGCCCCCCCCACCCGCGCCAGGCGCTGCGCAGGAACGGCCGAGTCGCCCGGATCCGACGTTGACGAAGGAGTTCGAAGAGCGACTCAAGGACGCAGTGCGATCCGTTAGTCCGAAAGTCGATATCGAGGGACACCACTGGAGTACGATATTCGCAGTGCCAATGACAGTCGAACGCCTGAACGAGGAGCTCTGGCGGGATCCGAGTAGCGGGGGAATTCGATATGCATTGGAGGGTGATGCAGCACGTTCCTTTGCCCGAGTCATGAGCGGCTACCGATATGTGAATGCTGCTCGCTGCGATGTCCTGCTCCGCATCACGATATGGGACGAGGATAGGCGACTGCTGGAGTTCTACATCGGCGGAGAGTCGACAGGGATTCTCTGGAAGGGTCAATGCCTGGATGTTCAGAATGGAACAACAGCAAAGCTGATGCTTGAGGCGGCTCTCGCGGCATTTCGGAGCGCGGTTCCAGGCGAGGCGAAGCTGCAGCGAGAATGCTTTGAACTTGCCTACTAGCCGGGATACCCAGAGCGGCCGGGCGCGTGAGGTCGTCGGCGTCAAGGAAGTGATAAGAAGGGGGCCGTCGAGGATGCCAAGTGGACACCCCATCCGGCTTGCGTTGGTAGTTGTCTTCATGATCCTGGCAGTTGGGCAGAGTGCGCCGTCCGGCGCAGATCGAGAATACGTCGGTTCTGCCTTCCTCACTGCGATCGATGCTGTGCTCGCGTCGGACGACGAAGTCAGGCTGGAACTGGGCAGATGGAAAGGCGTGGGTCCGCAGCGCCTGATCGCGCGCCCTCAAGACCAGAGCACGAGCGAGCCGCGGCTGTGGCAAGTGCGAGGCCAACTTCGGCATTGGTCGATGTCCAAGCGCCTGAGGGAGGCGCTCGGCAGAGTGACGTTCGAGGAGACGCAGAGCGATGAGATGTGTCCTGAGGGCTTGCGCGTCACCGTCTGGCGGGGAGCCGAGCCCGCGATGGAGTTCTACCTGGGGGATGATGGGTCAGTATGCCGGCTCGTCAGTAGAACGACGACGGAGCGGCTTCGGCCGGTCGGGGGAGGCACGGACGTGCTTTACGAGATCGCGTTGGAGCTGATCTCGGAGCTCGTGGCGGGGGAACTGAGCCTTCGGGAGAACTGCTTGGAAGGACCCCGGCCTGAGCAGTTGCAGTAGCAGGTACATGAGCCAGATGCGGATCGGGAAGAAGGGAGCAGCAGGCTGAAGCCATTCCGAGTCGGTCACAGTGGTATACGGTCTGTCCGTGACGCCGTCATCTCTGAGCCCGGTGCGTGCGCTGTGGATCTACTGGACGGCGACCAGCGTGGTCGTGAGCTGGAGCCTGGCGCAGGACGCTGGGGCCTCGCGGTGGCTGTTGTTCCGGTCAGGGGCCTGTCAGGCAACGCTACCGCTGACGCGGACGGCGCGACCGTCGATCGTCCCGAGCTACACGCTGGTCGCGCTCCGCAACCTCAATCCCCCAGCTTCAGCGCCGCCAGGAAGGCCTCCTGCGGGATGTTCACCGAGCCGACCTGCTTCATCCGCTTCTTGCCTTCCTTCTGCTTCTCCAGCAGCTTGCGCTTGCGCGTGATGTCGCCGCCGTAGCACTTGGCCAGGACGTTCTTGCGGATCGCCTTGACGTTGGTGCGGGCGACGATGCGGCTGCCGATCGCGGCCTGGATCGCGACCTCGAACTGCTGGCGCGGGATCAGCTCCTTGAGCTTGATCGCCAGCGCCTGGCCGCGGTGGAAGGCGTGGTCGCGGTGAATGATGACCGACAGCGCGTCGACCGAGCTCCCGTTGACGAGAATGTCCAGCTTCTCCAGCTCCGAGCGCCGCCAGCCGGTGATCTCGTAGTCGTAGCTGGCGTAGCCGCGCGAGCCCGACTTGAGCTTGTCGTAGAAGTCGGTGACGACCTCGGACAGCGGCAGGTCGTACTCCAGCAGGACCCGCTGCGGCCCGACGTACTTGAGCATCACCTGGTGGCCGCGGCGCTCTTCCATCAGCTTGAGCAGCGGGCCGACGTACTCGTGCGGGGTCAGGACCGTGGCCCGGATGTAGGGCTCCTCGATCCACTCGTAGTCGGTCGGGCGCGGCAGCTTGGCGGGCGAGTTGATCTCGAGGTACTCGCCGGAGTTGAGCATCACGCGGTACGGCACCGACGGCGCGGTCGTGACCAGGTCCAGGTCG
>JALOKP010000036.1 GCA_025456425.1 Acidobacteriota bacterium
GAAGGACGAGAGAGCGCTCACAACGAGCGCTCGGTGACGACGAACCCCGACATGGGGCGACACGATTGCACTACCGCGGAGCGGTTTAGTTCAACTACATTTAGACTGCGGTCGGGATAGCCCACTTCGGGCCGCGAGATTGTCGGCCAAGCAGGCGCACCCCGGCTGTTTGTACGCCCGGAACCCCCGCGCCGTCAACGCTTACGCGCCAGGGCACCCCGGTATTCCCACGTTATCCGCCGGTCTATGCTGCAGCTTTGACCTCTAAGCACGACCGGTCTCCGCCGCGAACCTGCGAACGGCGAGCGCCTTACCGGGGGCGTGCGGACGATCGCGTGCGGACCGGCGGGCCCGGGTGCGCCGCCTTCCTCAGGCACTCCGGACACCAGTACGTGCTCCGCTGCGCCTGCGTGCGCCGCGCCACGGCCGCGCCGCACCGCGGACACGGCTCCCCCTCCCGTTCGTACACCGCGAGAAATCGCTGGTACGAGCCGGTCACTCCGTGCGCGTCCTGGAAGTCCGAGAAGGTCGTGCCGCAGGCCTCGATCGCCGCGGCCAGGACGGCGCGCGTCGCGGCGTGGAGCCGCTCGATCTCGTCGCGTGTCAGGCGGCCCGCGGCGCGGAAGGGGGAGAGCCGCGCGTGCCAGAGGATCTCGGAGGCGTAGATGTTGCCGATCCCGACCAGCCGATCCTGGCGCAGCAGCCAGGTCTTGAGCGGCTGGGGGCTGCCCTGCAGCAGCGCGGCAAGGCACTCGGGCGTGAACGCCTCCTCGGTGGGATCGACCGCCGCGGGCGCCGCCTCGTCCAGCGCGCTTAGCCACTCGAAGGTCCCGAAGCGGCGCGGGTCGATGAACGAGACCACGCCGCGGTCGAGGACGAGCTGCGCCCTCACGTGGGGGCGGGGCGTGCCGGGCGGCGCCCCGTCGCCGAAGACCAGCCGGCCCGTCATCCGCAGGTGGACGGCCAGCCAGAGCGCGCGGTCGCCGGCCGGTGTCCGGGCGCGCGCGACCGTCACCGCGTCGCCCTGCGCCGCCGCCGGAAGCAGCTCGATCAGCACGCGCTTTCCGACGCGGAGCACGCGCCCGACGGGACGGTCCGCCAGGCGCACGCCGGGCGGCGCCAGCTTCGCGCGGTCGTGGATCAGCAGGCGCGCGACCCGCCGGCCCGCGACCAGCGGGGCGAGCTGGCGGGCGACGGTTTCGACCTCGGGGAGTTCGGGCACGCGCGCCGCTCACTTCTTCTTGGAGAGGTTTCGCTCGAACCAGTTGGGCTTCTTTTCGTCAGCGGGCTGCTTCGGCTTCTCCTCGGCGTCCTTCTTCGCCGCCGGCGGCTGCTCCGCGGCCGCGCGTTCCTTCTCCTTGCGCTCCCGCGACTGGTCCGGGGCCGCCCCGGCGTGGCGCGAGCCGTACCAGCGGCGCGCGCCGGTCAGGTGGTAGTCCTGCCTGGTCCCTTTCAGCTCGACCCCGACGCCGATCCAGTCGTAGACCGCCAGCACGTCGCCGCGGGCGCTCTTCCCCTGGACCGCCATGCACGCCTGCAGCTCGATCATGTCGCTCGCGACCAGCAGGTCCCGGATCTCGATCCGGTCGTTGCCGTAGGCCAGGCCGGACTTCCCCTGGATGTCCTGGACCTCGAGGATCCGTTCCCCGATCTTCGGCAGCGGCTTCTTGGCGGTGAGGAACAGCACCAGCGGGGCCGAGTCGCGCATCTTGAACGCGACGTCGCCCCGGAACATCTCCGCATCCTTGAACCCGAACATCCCCCTCGGCGCGTCCAGCTCCGCCCACCAGCCCGGGGCGGTCTTCCGTTCCGCGGTCTGTCCGGCGACGTCGAAGCCGGAGAGCTTGACCTGCATCCCGTCGATCGCGAAGCGCTGGGCCATCATGTCGCCCTGGCTGATCGGAACCGACACGTCGAGCTTCCCCGTCATGGCCAGCGCGCCGGCGTCGAGTGCCAGCCCCTCGGTCGTGAGCGTCAGCTTCCCCTCGCCCGAGTTTCCCCGGGTGGAGGCCTTCAGCCGGGCGTCCAGGCGCGCCGAGCCGCCCTTGATCCGGATCCCCGCGCCGGCCGGGATCAGGTAGTTGGCGCGCGTCAGGTCCCTGGCGAAGACCTCGTCCAGTTCCAGCTCCAGTTCGCCGTCCGGGATCGAGTCGCTGATCAGGTCGTCGTTGGACGAGGCGTGGAGCCGCAGGCGCTTGCCGACCGCCGCGTCCGGCGTCGCGGTCGCCAGGCCGATCCCGAAGTCGTTGAGCAGCAGTTCGAGTTCGATCCGCGGGCGGTCCGGAGCGTCCACGACTTTGACCTCGACGTTCGCCTTCCCCTCGGCGCGGTAGACCAGGAAGTTGACCGCCAGTTGGTCGGTCGTCATCTTCACCCGGCTGCCGGGCCGGAGCTGGCCCTTCTCGATCCGCAGCTCGGCCTCCGTGCGGCGCGAACTGCCGTCGAACGAAAGCCACGGCACATGGCGGAACAGGTGGTTGAGCAGGGGCGAGCCGCCGGGTGTCGCCGCGTCGAGCTGCACCTGCCCGGAGAGGTAGGGCCGGAACTTGAGCCCCTTGTTCTCGCCGTAATCGTAGCGCGCGATGCCGACCTCGGCGCTCAGCTTGCTGTCCTCCAGGGCCGGCTTCCCGCCGGCCGCGACCCGCAGCGCCGGAAACTCGACCCAGGTCCCGTCCAGTTCCAGCCAACGTCCCGGCCCGATCGTGAGGCCGCCGCCCGCCGATCCGGGCCCGGTGATCCGGTAGTCGTCGATCCAGACCTCGCGCACCTCGTCGACGCGGCAGCTCGTGACCGAGACCCCCCACTTCGGCACCTTCGGGACCTTCGTGGGGTCGCGCAGCGAGTCCTTGTAGTCCAGCCCCTCGATCGGCGGAACGTACGCTTCCTTGTCCTTCAGCTCCTCGGGCGTCACCGGGCGGCGGCGCATCCGGAACTCCGCGCCGCGGACGTCGGCGCGCACGATGTTCACCGTCTTCCACAACAGCGGCAGCGGGTTGACCAGCGCGCGGACCCAGTCCGCCTGGGCCTCGATCTGGCTGCGCGTCGCCTGGCTGCGGATCCGGAACCCCTTGACCACCGCGTGCCCGGGGAAGAGCGTGTACGCGCTCTCGTAGTGCACCTTCAGCTTCTCGGGGCGCTTGTTGAGCAGCCGCTCGACCGTGCCGGCGCGCAGCATCACGTTGCCGACGACGAGGTAGACGACCTCCAGGCCGACGATCACCGCGAGGACGATCGCGAGGATCCGGACGGTGCGCCGGCCGAGGCGCGCGATGAGCCCCATCGGAGTCCCTCTCCCCCGCGCGCGGGCGACCCGCCCGGCCCGGCGGTGCGCAGCCTACCCCCGCCGCGAACCGCTCGCTACGGGCCCCGCGCGGCCCGCGATCCGGATCAGCGCAGGTACGACCCGAGGAGCCCCCTGAGGTTGAAGACGTCCGCCGGGTCGACGGTCTCGGCCAGGATCCCGGCGGCCATGGATCGCAGCCAGGGGCTGCGGCTCGCGCGCCGGAAGACCAGCTCGCACACCCGGGGGTGCGCCATCCACGCCGCGGCCCACTCGTACCCGCGGAATCGCGGCCGCAGCTCGTGCTCGATCCGCCGCGCGTAGGCGGCGAGCATCGTCGGCCGGCCGTGGGCGAGCGCCGCGTCGGCCGCCTCCGCCGCCAGCTCCCCGGTCTCCATCGCCTTGCCGATCCCCTCGCCGGTGAGGTCGTAGGTCGAGCCGACGACCTCGCCGACGCCGGCGATGCCGGCCGGGCCGAGCGCGTGCGCGCCGTCCAGGCCGCAGCGCAGCGGGGCGCCGCTCTGGACGGCGGGGCCCTCCGCCGCGGCGAGCAGCGCGCGCGCCGGTGGGAACTCGCGCACGAACGCATCGTAGATCGTGTGCAGGTTGACCCGCGCCAGTCCCTCGGCGGGGAAGGCGCCGACGCCGACGTTGTACTCGCCGCCGCCCATCGGGAAGATCCAGGCGTAGCCGGGCAGTACGGAGCGGTCGAACGAGACCAGCAGGTCCTCGATGCGGTGCGTGGAGCGGACGTAACCCCGCAGCGCGACCCCGGTCGGCTGACGGCGGATCACCATGCCGAGCGCGCGCGGAAGCGCGACGTCGGCGCCGGTCGCGACGAGCGCCAGGCGCGCCCGGAGCGCCGTCTCCCGGCCGGTGACGCGGACCTGGACGCCGCCTTCCCCGGCATCGATCCCGGCGATCTCGGCCCGCGCGAACACCGCCCCGGCGGCGACCGCGCCGCCCGCGACGATCGCGTCGAGCGTCTCGCGCTTGATCGTCAGGAACTGGCCCTCGAGCGAGACCTCGATCCGGCCGGGGCTGCAGAGCGTGACGCGCGGAACCGGGTGGGCAGCCCGGCGGACCTCGTCCAGCAGGCCCGCCCGCTCGAGCGCCCGCAGCGCGTCCGGGATCAGCCCGTCGCCGCAGACCTTCTCGCGGGGGAACGCGGCGCGGTCGGCCAGCAGCACGCGCCGGCCGCGGCGCGCCAGGTGCAGCGCGGCGATCGCGCCGGCCGGGCCGGCCCCGGCGACGACGACGTCCCAGCCGTCGGGCGGGATCTCCACCGGGGCGAGCTGCAGCGGCGCGGTCACCGCCCGATCGTATCGCCTCGCTCAGCGCGCCGCGAGGTGCCAGGCCGTCGCGAACACCAGCCGTGCCATCCGCTGCACCTGCGCCGGGTCGAGCGTCTCCGCGGTGTCGCCCGGCTCGTGGTAGGCCGGGAAGAAGTTGCCGAAAAAGCGGAGGAACGGGACGCGGGCTCGCGCGAAGTCGCGGTAGTCGCTGCCGCCGTGCGTACCGTCGGTACGGTCGAGGTGCAGCGCCATCCCGCTCACGGGCCCGGCCCAGCGCAGCGCGGCCTCCAGTTCCGGCGCGTCCGCCGGCAGGCCGGGCTCGGCGAAGTCTGCGGTCTTCACCGCCGCCAGGAAGGCGGCGCCGTCCGGAAGGCGCGCGTCGCTCACCAGCTTCTCGATCTCCTCGCGCAGCCAGGGGTGACCGATCATGTCCAGGTTGACGTAGGCGCGGGTGCGGGCCAGCGGCCAGCCCGGGTGGCGGACCCAGTACCCGGAGCCGAACTTCCCCTCCTCCTCGCCGGTCCAGAAGGCGAAGATCACGGTCCGCTTCGGCCGCTCCGGCAGCGCCGCGAAGGCGCGGGCGATCTCGAGCAGCGCCGCGGTGCCGGAGGAGTTGTCGTCGGCGCCGGGGAAGATCGTGTCGCCCGCGCGGCCGAGGTGATCGACGTGCGCGCCGATCACGACCGCCTCCTCGCGCAGCGCGGGGTCGGAGCCGGCCAGCAGGCCCACGACGTTGCGGCTGACGACGGCGCGCTCGGTCCCGGTCGTGCGCAGCGTGACGGTTACTCCGGGAAGCGGCCGCGCAGCGGCGGCCGGCGCGGCCGCGGAGTCTGCGCCCAGCAGCGCGGCTGCCGCGAGCGGCGAGACCCGCACCACCGGGATCGGTGCGCTCGCGACGTCGGCGGGCAGCCACCAGGTCGTGAGCACGGCGTCGCGCTCGGCCAGGCGCGCTGCGAAGCCGTCCCCTTCCAGCCCGACCAGGGCCAGCGCGCCCAGCGCCTCTGCCGTCTCCCGCTTCGCTTCCCAGCGGTCGTCGGCGTCCCCCGGGTCGTAGCGGCCGCGCAGCGCGGCGGCGTTCCACGCGTCGCCCTCGGGCGTGCCGCGCCGCACGACCACGATCTTCCCGCGGACATCGAGTCCCTTGTAGTCGTCGTGGCCGAGATCCGGCTCGCGGATCCCGTAGCCGGCGAAGACGGCGGGCGCGGAGATCGTGCCCAGGCGCGCCGGCTCGAGGATCGCGTCCACTCCGGAAGCGAAGGCGCGTTGCATCACCGCGTCGTCCCGTCGCGTGTCGACCGCCAGCTCGCCCCCGGCGCCGGTGATCACGCGCAGCGGCACCGGCTGGAAGTAGCGAAGGAAGATCGCGCGGGCGTCACCCCCGGCGTCGGCTCCGGCGTCAGCCCCGGCGCCGGCCCCGGTGTCGGCTGGTGCCAGCGGCGGGATTCCCGCCAGCATCAGCGACGAGGCCGCGTACTCCAGCGCCGCGTCGAGCCCCAGGCTTCCCAGTCCACGCCCCTCGAGCGTGGGAGAGGCGAGAAACTGCACGCGCGCCCCGAGCGCCTCCGCCGTGATCCCCTTCAGCGCGGTGGCGACCGGCGCGGGGGGCGTCTCGGCCGGCGCGGCGAGGACGAAGTCTCGGGCCGGGGCAGCCGGGGGCGCGGCTGGCGCGGGAGACGCAGCGGCGGCGAAGGCGATGGTGATTCCGGCAGCGAGCGTGAAGCCCACCGCGAAGACGAACCGGACGGCGCTGCGTCGCATCGGCATCGGCATCGGCATCGACCTCTCTAGGGTACGGTGACGCGGACGATCGGCAGCGCCTCGCCCGTGACGGCGTGCCTGCGAAAGCGCGGGTACTGGTAGACGCCGTAGAGTGCCGCCGGTTCCAGCACCAGCGCCGCGCGCACGGCCGCCTCACCGTCCAGCGGGACCCAGAGCGCGCCGGCTGGCAGCTCTTGCGCGGCTGCCGGGCGGCACTGCACGATCTGACGGCCCTCGTAGCGCGAATAGAGATCGTCGAACTGCTCCTCGAGGCGCAGCAAGTCACAGCGTTGGGCGCCGACCGTCTTCGGCGCCGCCAGCGTCTCGAAGGGAATCCCGTGGCGCTCCAGCACCAGCGCGTAGTCGGCCGCGGCGCGCGGCTCGATCGCGTAGCCGCGCGGCGCCGGGAGGGCCGTCTTGACCGCCAGCTTCGTCATCATGTTCGCGGTCGGGATCCGGACTGTCCTGCCGGTCGCCAGCTCCAGGGCCGGGAACTCGGTGATCGTGAAGTCGGGGTTGACCCACAGGTAGTTGGTCGGGACGAACCGCGGCGGCGGCCGCCGTCGTGACGCCTCGACCGCCGCGAGGTCCTGGGCGCGGTGGCCCGTCTCGTCGAGAAACCGCCGGAGCAGGACCAGGTAGGCGTCGACGCGTTTCGCGAGATCGTCCGGCGGCGCGTCGGGGCCGCGGCGCACTGCAGCCTCGATGATGAAGGAGAGCCCGCCGTACATCCCGACCGCGTTGAGGCCGCCGTCGATGTCCGGCGCCGAGTGCCGCTGCTCCTCGTCCGGCGGCAGGCCGCCGACCGAGTAGCGCAGGAACGAGTGGCCGGCCGCGGCCTCGGGGGCCTCGGATTCGCGGACCCAGCGCTCGGCCGCGGCGACGACTGCGGGGTCGAACAGCGGGTTGTTGAGGCCGTCCATCGTGATCTGGGGCCAGGCGATCCAGCCGCGCTTCGACCGCTCCTCGGAGTCGCGCGTGAATTCGTGACAATCGACGGCCAGGTGCGGCCGCACGCGCCGCACCACGCGATGGAGCGCCTGCGTCTCCGGCTGTTCGAGCAGGATGTGATCGCGATTGAGGTCCGCGCCCGCGGCGTTGCGGCGGGTGCCGCGCTCCGCGCCGTCGGGGTTCATCATCGGCAGGATCCACAGATCGATCCCGTCGGGAAGCCGCTCGGGACGCCGGGCGATCTCGCGCAGCAGGTAGAGCGCGGCATCCTTGCCGGCGACCTCGTCGCCATGCTGTTGCGCGTAGAAGAGGACCCGGAACGACGGGTTCTTGCCGCGCGAGGCGTGCACCAGGTAGATGGTTCGCCCTTCGGCGGTCCGCCCTTCGGCCGTTACCTCGATCCCTGCCGTCCCGTCGACGCGCTTCAGGAAGGCCTCCATCTCAGCGTAGGAGATCGTCCGGGTCAGTGTGCGGTGGTCCTCGGGGAACGCCGTCGCAGGCGCGGGGGCCGGCGCAGCCGCAGAGACGGTGGCAATGGCGGTGACGGCCGCCGCCGCGATCACGGCGACGGCTGCAGCGACGCCGCGGCGGAGCATCAGAACGGCCCCCAGTGCATCAGCACGGGCGGGATCAGCAGCAGCAGGCTCAGACCCATCAGCACCAGCATCAGCGGGAAGAACCAGCGGGCCCAGGTCTCCCACGGGATCCGCGCCATCCCGAGCACCCCCATCGTCACCGCCGAGGTGGGCAGGATCGGGTTGATGAACTCGCAGAGCTGGAAGGCGTAGACCATCGTCTGGCGCGTCAGCCCGACCAGGTCGGCCAGCGGGGCCATGATCGGCATCGTCAGCGCCGCCTGCGCCGTCCCGGAGTGGATGAAGAAGTTGATCCCGGACTGCACCAGGAACATCAGCCAGGCGGCCGCGACGGTCGGCAGGCCCGAGATCGCCTGCGAGCTGGCGTAGAGGATCGTGTCCAGCACCTGTCCCTCGCGCGCGATGATCAGGAGCGCGCGGCCGCAGGCGATGATCATCACGACCGTGACCATGTCCTTGGCGCCGGCGACGAAGGCGCTCGCGATCCGGCTGGAGCCCAGCCCTGCGACCACGCCCATGACCAGCCCCATCGCCAGGAACAGCGCGCCGATCTCCTCGATGAACCACTGCTTCCTGAGGATCCCCCAGACCAGCAGCCCCATGCAGATCGCGAAGATCGACAGGACCGCGGCGTGGCGCTTCGTCCAGGCCGGCACGGCGCCGTCGTGCGGGTCGTCCGGCTTCTCGCGAGCGCGGTCCAGCTCGTAGACCGGGCTGGCCTTCGGGTTCTTCTTGATCTTCGCGGCGTAGATCATCACCCAGGCCACGATCACGGTGGTGCCGACGAACCAGGTGATGACGCGGTAGCCCAGCCCGGAGTAGAGCGGCAGCCCCGAGAGCCCCTGCGCCACGCCGACCGTGAACGGGTTGAAGAAGGCCGCCGCGAAGCCGGCGGCCGCGCCCAGGAACGGGATCGAGATCCCGACGATCGAGTCGTAACCGAGCGAGATCGCCAGCGGCACGAAGATCAGCACGAACGGGATCGTCTCCTCGGCCATCCCGAAGACCGAGCCGGCGAGCGAGAAGATCACCATCAGCACCGGGATCGTCAGCTTCTCCAGCGCGGGGTGGTGCGTCAGCGCGGCGGTGACCCGGCGGATCGCGAAGTCGATCGAGCCGGTCTCCTGGACGATCGCGAAGGCCCCGCCGATCACGAACAGGAAGGCGATGATCAGCGCCCCGTCGAGGAACCCCTTGAGCGGCGAGGTGAGCAGCCACTGCGGGCCGAGCAGGAGCTTCTCCACCTGCTGGTAGGTCCCCGGGACGGTCACCATCCGGCCGTCCTTGTCGATCCGCTCGTAGGTTCCCGAGGGGATCACCCAGGAGAGCGCAAGGACCAGCACGATCAGCGACCCGACGATGACCAGCGTGTGCGGCATCCGGAATCGGGGCTTGGGGGTCGCGGTGGATTCGGCCATCGTTCGGTCTCCTGGTCCGTCTTGCCGTCTCGTCCTGTGCGGTCGTGCGACGGGCGCCCGCGGGCGCCGCCGGCTCAGAGGTCGCCGACCGCGCTGACCAGCCGGGTCCACAGCTCCCCGCCGCGGGTCCCGTTGGTCATGATCACGATGCCCGAGGCACGGGCCGGAGAAAACTGGGCGTAGCTCCGGAAGCCGGTCTGGTTGGACCCGCTGTGGTAGACCAGGTCGCCCGACGGCGTGGTGTTGATCCCCCACCCCAGACCCCAGAAGGTCGCGAGCCCCCGGGCCCGGCCCGGGCGCTGGATCGGGTCCCGCGCGTCGGCCTTCACCTGGTGGGCCAGCATCGCCGCCTGCGTTCGCCGCGACAGCGCCCACGGCGCGCCGCGCTCCGGCGCCAGGATCGCGGCCAGGAAGCGGGCGTAGTCGGAGGGGGTCGTGATCAGCGTGTAGGCGGCGTTGGGGTGGATGTAGCGGGCCCGCGGCAGGGCCGTCCCGTCGTCGCCGTGGCCTGTGGCCAGCCGCGGGTCGAGCGCCTCGCTCCAGGCAAAGCTGGTCGAGGCCAGGCCCAGCGGATCGAGGAGCGTCCCCCGCGCCCAGGCGTCGAGCGGCTGGGCGGTGATCGTCTCGACGACGCGCTGCAGGTAGAAGATCCCCTCGCCCGAGTAGCCGAAGCGCGAGCCCGGCTCGAACAGCAGGGGGAGCGGCCCGGTTCGCTCGTCGTCTCCCTTGCGCCAGTTGGGGAACCCGGTGGTGTGCGAGAGCGCCATGCGCGCGGTGATCCGCCGGCGCTCGGGCTGGTTGGGGAAGGCCGGCTCGGCGTGCCAGGCGGCCAGCGGGCGGTCGAGCGTCAGCTTTCCCCGATCGACGAGCTGCAGCACGGCGTAGGCGAAGACCGGTTTGCTCATCGAGGCGGCCTCGAACAGCGTCTCCGTCGTGACCGGCGCGCGGGTCGTGGCGTCGACGACGCCCCACGCCTTCGTCCACGCGAGCCGGCCGCCCTGCACCAGCGCGATCGAGACGCCGGGGACGTGCAGCTCGTCCATCAGCCGCGGGGTCAGGCTCTCGATCGTCGCGATCGTCGCGTCCCAGCCGGGGGCGCTGCGGCTCGACGCGGGGTCGACCGCGCCGAGCGACCAGGCCGCCGCCGCGCGCACGTCCGCATCGGCGTCGGCCAGCGCCTCGCGCAGCGCACGGGCCGCCTCCGGCCCGGCCGCGGGGCCGACCGTTCCCAGGGCGTAGGCGGCGGAGTTGCGGCCGGTGGCGTCGGCCCCCTGCAGCGCGGCGATCAGCGCCGGAACCGGGTCGGCCGCGCCAAGGGCGAGCACCAGCGCGAACGCCGCCGCGAGGGCTCGTGCGAAGCGGAGGGTCATCGGATCCGGGTGACCGCGGCCGAGTCCCCGAACGCGGCGCCGGAGGCGAGGAGGATCGGCAGCCCGCCGGTGTGGAGGAAGACGGTCGGCACGGCACGGTCGATCTCGCCGCGGCGCGCGAGGTCGAACAGCCCGGCCATCGCCTTGCCGGTGTAGGTCGGATCGAGCAGCAGCCCCTCCGACGCGGCGGCGTCGCGGATCGCCTCCTTCCCCGCAGCGGTCACCACGCCGTAGCCTTCGGCGTACTCGTCGCGGCACTCGACCTGGTCCTCCGCGAACGGGGTGCCGAGGCCCAGCAGCGCCGCGCTCTCGGCGGCGATCTCGGCGGTGCGCCGCGCGATCGCCCCCGCCGCGCGCGAGACGCTGATCCCGATCACCCGCGCGCCGGGGAGGAAGAGCCGCGCGCCGAGCAGCAGCCCGGCCAGCGTGCCGCACGAGCCGACGGCGGTGACCAGCTGCAGCGGGCCGGCCGCCGCGGGACCGAGCTGCTGCGCCAGCTCGCGCGCGGCCCGCACGTAGCCCAGCGCCCCGGCCCCGGTGCTGCCTCCGATCGGCAGCGCGTACGGGCGGCGGCCGGCGCGGCGCAACTCGTCGGTCCAGCGCGCCATCTCCGCGGCCAGCGCGTCGTTGTCGTCGTCGTCGACCAGGAAGCGGATCTCGGCGCCGAGGAGGAGGTCGAGCAGCACGTTTCCCATAGGCTCGGCGAAGTCGCGTCCGCCTAGCACCAACTTCACCTCGAGGCCCAGGCGCCGCGCCGCGGCCGCGGTCATCGCCGCGTGGTTGGACTGCGCGCCACCGACCGTGACGACGACGTCGCAGTTCCGCTCGAGGACCTCCGGGAAGATGAATTCGAGCTTGCGGGTCTTGTTGCCGCCGAGCGCGAGGCCGGTCCGGTCGTCGCGCTTGATGAGCAGGCGCGACAGCCCGAGGTGCGCGGCCAGCCGCGGGGCCTGCTCGAGCGGCGTCGGAAGCGTCGCCAGCTCGATCCGGCGGATCGCGTCGAGCCGCTCGCCGGGGGTGGTCATCCGCGGGCCGCCGGGCTCAGGAGAGCAGGGCGAGCGCGATCGCCGCGCCCTGCTCGAGGTCCTCGAGCAGGATGAACTCGTCGTTGCCATGCGGGTTCTGGGCGCCGATCCCCAGGTTGATCGCCGGCAGCCCGCGCGCGTTGAGCGAGTTCGCGTCGGAGCCGCCGGCCGAGACCTGCGGCGTCGGTACCAGCCCGACCATCGAGAGCGCGGCCGCCACACGCGCGAACAGCGCGCTCGTCTCGTCGACGGTGTAGGGCATGAAGTCCCACTCGGCCCGGAACTCGAGCTGCGCGCCCGCGCGCGCCGCCTCCTCCTCGAAGCAGGCGCGGAACCGGCCGACCAGCTCCTCGACGCGGGCCGGGTGGACGGAGCGGACCTCGGCGTCGAGCGTCGCTTCCTCGGGGACGACGTTGGTGGCCGAGCCGCCGCGGATGATCCCGACGTTGGCGGTCGTCTCGGCGTCGATCCGCCCCAGCGGCAGGCGCGCGATCGCCTTGGCCGCGACGGCGATCGCGCTGATCCCCTTCTCCGGGGCGATCCCGGAGTGCGAGGCCCGGCCGTGCACCGTGACCAGCACGTGCTGGCAGCCGTAGGAGCGGCAGATGAAGTTCCCGGGGCGCAGCGACGAATCGAGCAGGACCGCGCCGCGGATCGCGGGTTCGAAGCGGATCGAGTTGGAGCCGACCAGGGTCGTCTCCTCGCAGATCGTGAAGCCGAGCGTGAAGTCCTTCCGGCCGCGCCCGTGACGCAGCGCCTGCTCGGCGGCGTGCAGCAGCATGGCGATCCCGGCCCGGTCGTCGACCCCCAGGACGGTCGTGCCGTCGGAGGTGATCCGGTCGGGGTGGACTATGGCGCGGCTCTGCCCCGAGGGCCGGGCGGTGTCCATGTGCGACATCAGGACCAGGTCCCCGCCCGATCCGGCGCGGGCGACCAGGTTCCCGCAGTTGCCGCCGGAAAGGCCCGCCGCGTCGTCCTCGTGGACCTCCATCCCGAGCCTCTCGAGGAAGCGCCGGACATGGTCGGCGACCGCGCGTTCGTTGCCTGACGTCCCCTCGAAGCGGGCGACCTCGAGAAAGAGGTCGATCAGCCGCGGGTCGGTCGCCATCTGCTCCTCCTCCCCGGGGCCGATCTCCGCCGGGGCCCACTCGAATCTCATCGCCTTTTATTCGCCTGAGGGCGGGGCGGCATCCTCTTGACTATGCGGAGTTTCTTGCGCTAATGTCCAGCTAGTAAGCATTATGCATAATATAGACGAGTCCCCTCCGCGGCAGCAACGGGAGACCCCGGGCCAGCTCCGGCAGTGGGCCGCGGACCGCCTCCGCGTCGAGATCCTCGAAGGGCGGCTCACCGCCGGAGAGTGGCTCCGGCAGGAGAAGCTCGCGCGTGGGCTCGGCGTCAGCCAGACGCCCGTGCGCGAGGCGCTCAAGCAGCTCGCGGCCGAGGGGATCGTCGAGCACGTCCCCTACCGCGGGGTCCGCGTCGTCAGCTTCACGCCCGATGACGTCGAGGACTTCTACACCAGCCGGGTCTGCACCGAGGGGCGCGCCGCGCGGTTCGCCGCGCAGCAGATCACGAAGCGCGAGCTCGACGAGCTGCGCGAGCTGCACCGGAGGATGGCCGCCTGCGAGACCCCCCGCGAGCTGGCCGCCTACCGCGATCTGAACCGGCAGTTCCACCTCGCGATCATCCGGGCGTCCCGGCGCACGTATCTCGTGCGCTCGCTGACCCAGCTCTGGACCGCCTTCCCGACGATGCTCTGGGGAATCATCCCGGGGGTCGCCTCGGAGTCGGTGCCGGGGCGGGACGACCCGGACACCGCGGAACACGAGGAGATCATCGCCGCGCTCGCGGCGCACGACCCCGCTCGGTCCGAGCGGGCGATGCAAGGGCACATCGAATCGGCTGCAAGGGCGCTCGTCTCCGCGATGCGGGCGGGCCGGTGAGTTGCGTTTCACGGGTGGTAGTGCGGGAAGGAGAGAGGGTATGAGGACGAGATGGTCGGTCGTGGTGCTGCTCCTCGTGATGCTCGCGTCGGTCGCGCCGCTCCTCGCGCAGAGCACCATCACGGGCAGCATCGAGGGCAAGGTGACGAACGAGAAGGGGAGCCCGCTGGAGGCCGTGACGATCGTCGTCACCTCGCCGGCCCTGGTCAAGGGCCAGGCCTCGACGATCACGGATGCCAGCGGATCCTACCGCTTCCCGGCGCTCCCGCCGGGGACCTACGCGGTCGAGGCGCAGTTCCCCGGGTACCAGAACCTGAAGCAGGAAGGGGCGCGCGTTCGCGCCCGGATCGCGCTGGCCGTCAACTTCGTGCTGCCGATCTCGGAGGTGAAGGAGGAGATCACGGTCACCGCGGCGGCACCCGAGGTGAGCGTGGTGTCCAACACCGTCGCCTTCAACTTCGGCGAGCGCTACATCGACAACCAGCCGATCCCCGAGAACTACTACAAGATCATTCAGATGGCACCGGGGGTCAACTTCGACTACACCAGCAGCAGCGGCAGCGCGATGCTGGCCTACGGCGGCACGGAAGAGCGGCAGAACGCCTTCACCCTGGATGGCGTCAACGTCGCCGATACCGGGGCCGGTCAGCACTGGGTCCTGCCGTCGATCCGCTGGATCCAGGAGGTCGAGGTCGGCGGCCTGGGCGCCGCTGCCGAGTTCGGCGGCTACACCGGCGGCGTGATCAACGCCGTGACCAAGTCGGGCGGGAACGCCTTGAGCGGCGACGTCGAGTTCCAGTACCAATCTGCCTCCTGGTCCGCAAGCGTCGACCCGGAGACGGACGAGGAGTTCAGCTTCCAGGACTACGCCGTCAGCCTCGGCGGTCCGATCGTGACGGACAAGCTCTGGTTCTTCGTCTCCGCCGAGTACTGGAAGCAGGTGACGACGCCTTACAAGGCCCAGGGATCTTCGACCCGCGAGATCCCGCGCATCCTCGGCAAGCTGACCTGGCAGGCCGACGACAACAATCGGCTCAGCATGACGCTCGAGTACGACCGCGTGACGAACGAGAACCGCGGCGTGAGCGAATTCGTCCTGCCCGAGGCGTCGTCCAAGCAGGAGGCACCTGGGGGTCTGCTGGCGTTGCACTGGGAGTCGGTCTTCGGCAGCGACTACTTCCTGAACGTCAAGCTCTCCGGATACAGCGGCGAAGACAACTATCTCCCCTACAGCGGCGACGATGAGAACGGCTACATCGACTACTGGAACACCGAGTACGAGTTTGCCAACCAGGACATCCAGCAGCTGAACGACCGCTCGCTCTGGAACCTCGGCGCCTCGTTCAGCGTCTTCGAGGACGACCTTTTCGGCTGGAACGAGTCTCACACCTTCAAGTTCGGCGCCGAGTACGAGCAGGCCGAGTCGACCGACGTCTGGCGTCGCAACGGCGGGTTCACCTATTACCTGGACTCCAGCAACTGCGACGGCGGGTTCAAGGAACTCAAGGCCGACCCGACCTGCGGCTACACGGAAGATGCCTTCATCGAGTTCGGCTACGGCGAGTACGACGCGAAACCGAAGTACTCCGGCTACCACCTCTACGCCCAGGACTCGATGACTGCAGGCCGTTGGACCGTCAACCTCGGCCTGCGCTACGGCTCCTACGACGGCGGCTGGCAGTCCGGCCGCGGGACGCCGACCGTGTACGAGACCTCCTACCTCGCCCCGCGGATCGGCGTGGTCTGGGACATCCTCGGCAACGCCAAGTCGGCCCTCAAGGCCCACTACGGCGTCTACAACGACAAGGCCTACACCTACCTGTGGGACCGGGAGCGGTCCGGTGACGCCGTGATCCCAGACCAGGACTGCTACTACAACCCCGACACCGGCCAGTTCGACGTCTGCGACGAGCCGACCATCATCGCGGCCGACATGGGTCCGGTAGAGCAGGCGTCTGTCGACGAGTGGATCTTCACCTTCGAGCAGACGCTGGCCCCGCAGATGGTGCTGGGGTTCGATTACATCAATCGCCAGTTCCGCAACATCATGGCGATGATCAACACCAACAACGACTACACGAAATACGTGGCCACCGACAACCCGTTCGGCGGCGGCAACCTTCCCGTCTACGACCTCAACTCGCCTTCGGAATTCGAGCTGACCACCGACAACGGCGCCTACCGCGACATGCAGTCGGTGATTCTCCGGTTCGAGAAGCGCTACATGGACGGCTGGTCGCTCACCAGCTCGCTGGTCTGGACCGACCTGCCGGGCAACATCCGGAAGAACAACGGCTACGCCAACGAGTACCGGGACCGGAACGGCCTGACGAATTCCGACGGCAACATGGACTTCTCCTACAACGAGTGGGAGTTCAAGCTGTACGGCGACGTCGATCTCCCCTGGGGCTTCCAGCTCAGCGGCAACTACACCTACCTCTCGGGTTGGTACTGGACGCCGTACGTGCGGGTCTCGGGGCTGAACTACAACGCCAGCGTCGGACGGGACATCAACCTGACCGAACGCGGATCGCAGCAGCTGGCGGCGAGGAACCTGCTCGACGTGCGCCTCGCCTGGCGCACCGACCTGAGCAAGGGAATGTCCCTCATGCTGTGGGTGCAGGTATTCAACCTGCTCAACACCGACACGATCATCGACGTCTACGACCGCTGGGGCACCTACTACCTCGACGACAACGAGTTCTCGGGGCCGCGCGCCAGCTACGGCGATCCTTTCGATGTCGAAGATCCGCGCCAGGTCCGGATCGGCGCCCGCTGGTCCTTCTAGATCGATGTCTCTCCGCGCGCGGAGCGGCCGCCGTGCCGCTCCGCGCGTTTCTTTCCGGAGCCCGATGCGCCGCCTGCCGCTCGTCCCTGCGCTGATCGTCCTGGTCCTGGCCCTGGCCCCTGCCCTCGCGCCTTCTGCCGCCCCCGCACCAGGGGGGCACCTGGTCCTGATCGGCGGCGGCGACAAGCCGCCGGAGGCGATGCGGAAGTTCGTCGAGCTGGCCGGCGGCCCGGACGCGCCGATCGTCGTTTTCCCCACGGCCTCGGAGGAGGCGGACGCCGCGGCGCACTACGCGGACCTGTTCGGGAAGGAGCTGGGCTGCACGCGCGTCGCGGTGCTCGACGTGAAGACGCGGGAGGACGCCGGCCGCTCCGACTTCGCCGATACGGCGCGGGGAGCGCGCGGGATCTTCTTCGGCGGCGGCGACCAGTCGCGGATCACCCGGGCCCTGCTCGACACCCCGGTCGGCGCGGCGGTGGCCGAGGCCTTCGCGCGCGGCGCGGTGGTCGGCGGGACTTCCGCCGGGACGGCCTGCCAGAGCGATCCGATGATCACGGGAGAGGGGGACTTCACCGTCATCCGGGCCGGCGCGGTCGAGACCGTGCGCGGACTCGGCTTCCTGCCGGGCGTGGTCGTCGACCAGCACTTCGTCGCCCGGCAGCGCTCGAACCGCCTGCTGTCGGTGATCCTCGAGCACCCTGCCCTGCTGGGTGTGGGCGTCGACGAGGACACGGCGATCTGGGTCGGGCCGGACGGTACGCTGGAGGTGCTCGGCACACGCTCCGTCCTGGTCTACGACGCGTCGAAGGCGAAGGTATCGCGCGCTCCGGTCGCCGGGGGCAAGGACCTGCTGGGGGTGCAGGGGCTGCGGATGGAGATCCTGCTGCCCGGCGACCGTTACGATCTGCGCCGGCGCCGGCCGCTCGGCCGCGCTGCCGGGACCGGGAGGAACTGACCATGGCCCGCACCGCTCCGATGCCGCGACGCCGTCCTCTCGCGCTCTTGCTCGCTCTGGCGCTCGCCATCGCGACGACGCCGGCTGCGCGTGCCGCGGCGCCCCAGGCCGCCCCACCGACGGCGAAGCCGCCCATGACCTGGGACCAGAGCCGCTCGGTCTACAACCGCCGGCTTCGGGCGCCCCAGCCCGTCGAGTCGATCGACTGGGCCGGCCGCGTCACCGCGCTGCTGCGGGAGGAGCCGGGCGACATCGTCGTGACGGCGGTCGGCGACATGATCTTCAACGAGCAGATTTCCAACCTGCCCGAGCCCCACCACCAGCAGCTCTTCCGGATCCTGCAGGAAGCCGACATCGCGTACGGCAACCTCGAGTTCTCGATGAACTCGCACCCCGAGGCGCAGCGCCCGTTCTACAACTTCCGAACCGACCCGGAGTTCGTCTGGGAGCTGGCCGCGATCGGCATCAACATGGTGAGCATGGCCAACAACCACTCCCTGGACTTCGGGCCGGAGGGGCTGAAGGACTGCCTGGCCGCGCTCGAGCGGGCGAACATGACCTACGCCGGTGCCGGGATGACGCTGGCCGACGCGCGTGCCCCGGGCACGACGAGCGTGCAGAGCCAGAAGACGAAGTTCGCGCTGCTCTCCTACATGCGCTACTGGACGCAGAAGTACCGCTGCACCAACCCGCAATCGGCGTGCCTGGCCACGATCGACCCCGCGGTGATCCTGGTCGCGAAGCCGGACGGCTCGACCGAGGCCGTCGAGGGCCCGCTGGAGAAGGACATCCTGGCAATGGAGGACGACATCGTCCTGGCCAAGCGGCGCGGGCCGGTCGTGATGGTCTCGCTCCACAACCACGACAAGAGCCACCACCGCGCCTACGGGATCCAGGACACGACGCCGCCCAACGACGAGATCATGTACCGGCGCGCGGTCGACGCCGGCGCGGACCTGGTGCTGGGGAGCGGGCCGCACGTGCTGCGCGGAATCGAGATGTACAAGGGCAAGCCGATCTTCTACAGCCTGTCCGACTTCATCTACCAGTACCGGACCCCGTCGAAGATCCCGATCGACCTGATCCACCAGCGCGACGGCGAGGTCGCCCGGCCGACCAACGTCTCGGTCTGGGACCGGCGCGACCCGGAGGAGGTCTTCGAAGGGGTGCTGGTCCGGATGACCTTCAACGCCGAGAAGCTGAAGCGGATCGAGCTGATCCCGGTGACGATCGACTACGAGGGACCGCTCTACGGCGTGCCGCGCCTGGCGGGCACGGCCCGCGGGCGGCAGATCATCGAGAGGATGCAGCGGCTCTCCGCACCCTACAAGACGACGATCGTCGACAGGGGGTGGTACGCGGAGGTCGTCTTCTAGCCGCGGCTCACGCGCGCACGGCCGCGATCGCAGCGACCAGCGCGAGCAACTGGATCCCCGCCGTCAGCAGCGCCGTCGCCGCCAGGCCGAGCGCCGGGACCAGCAGCACCGCGGTCGCGAGCGCCGCCAGCGCCGCGCCGAGGTGGTCGGCGATCTCCGGTCCCGCTGCGGCGCGCGCCGCGTCCCCGCCGGCCGCGGCGATCGCGCCCGCAGCCGCCGGGAATGGCGCGGCGGTCGCGATCCCGGCGACGAACAGCAGCAGGCCGTGCAGCGCCGCCTGCCCGACGTCGCCCAGCGCGCCGAGCGCCGGGACCGCGCTCAGCGCGGCGAGCATCCCGGCCAGCAGCGCGCCGAACGCGGCGCCGAGCGCCGCGCCCAGCACCAGTCCGCGTCCCGCGTCGCGCGTCTCCCCCGAGGCCGCACGACGCGCCGCCCAGCCGCCCGCCGCGAGCCCCGCCATGAACAGCGCCGAGAGCAGCCCGATCCGCCCGTAGAGCATCCCGGCGCGCACCTGGTACGAGACCAGCAGCACCAGGCTCCAGGCCATGCCGCACGCGCCGGTCGCGGCGACCGCGTGCCACGCCGCCGCGCGAAGGTCCGGCGCCGCGCGCGCCCTCCGCGCGAGCATCGCCAGGGCGAAGAGCGCCGCGGGGAGCAGCGCGAGGAGCGCCAGCGCGGCGGGGTGCGCCGCAGCCGCCGCAACCACCGGTGCGGCCGCGCTCTGCGCCACCTGCTGGCGGCGGACGAAGGCGTGCAGGAAGGCGGTCGGACGATCGTCGCGCGAGGGCGCCACCGTCAGGCGCAGCCGCTCGAGGTCGCGGGCCAGCGAGGCCGCCCCTTCCGGGGGCAGCAGCACCGGGAAGAGCGCCGCGTCGAAGGCCGTCGACGCGATCCCACGGCCGCGCCAGCGCGCGGCCAGCGCGCCCGGGTCGAGGGTCGCCGCCTCCGGGCTCCAGCCGGCGACCAGCAGGGCCTGCGGCGCGGGCGAGGCGTGCGCCACCGGGAGCGCCTCGCGCAAGGCGCCCCAGAGCGACGCGCCCAGCCCGGCGGTCTCCCCGGCCAGCGCGACCGAGGCAACCGGCAGACTCGCCACCAGCACCCCCGTCGTCCGATCGAGCCGCGCCGCCGCGGCGCGGAAGAACTCGGCCGTCGAGAGGCGCGCCGCGAGCAGCGTCTCCGGCTCGCGCTCGAGGATCAGCACGAAGTCGTACGGCTCACCGCCGCGGGTGAGCGCGCGGCGCGGGTCGTCGAAGAACAGCCGGACCCGCGGATCGGCCAGTGCGTCGCGGTCCTCCGGCGCAACGTACTCCCGCGTCAGCTCGAATGCGCGCCGGTCGGGGACCGCCACGTCGATCCGCTCGACCGGGTGCTGCAGGATGAAGCGCAGCAGGCCGGCCTCGACGCCGCCTGCGGCGAAGACGTGGCGCGGTCGCGGGGCGAGGCTCGTCAGCAGGTGTGCCTGCTGCTCGGCGGTCGCCGGGTCGGGGAAGCTGGCGGCGAGCGATCCCGAGGCGAAGAAGCTGCGCAGCTCGTCGCCCCCGATCGCGGCGTTCTGGTACGGCGTGTCGCGGAAGGCGAGGAGCGGGAGCCCCGGGGCGAGCGTCGCGAAGCGCGCCGCCTGCGTGCGCTGCTCCAGCCAGCCGCCGACGGGAGTGACCGCTCCCAGCGCGAGCAGCGCCGCCAGGGCGGGCAGCACCCGGCGCCCGGCGATGACTCCGCGCCGCGCCGACGCCGACGCGACGACCAGGGAGAGCGCGCCCGCGGCCAGCACGCCGCGCACCGCGGGGAGCAGCGGGATCGCGACGAACGTCACCAGCACCGCGCCGACGAGGGCGCCGAGCGACTCCAGGACGTAGAGCCCGACGACGGTCGCCCCGGCCGCCGCGCGGTGTGCCTGCTGTCCCGCGGCGGCCAGCGCGACGAAGGTCCAGCCGACGAGCGCGCCCGGAACGAGCAGGACGGCCAGCGCCAGCGCCAGCGCAGGGCCGAGACTGAGCAACTCGCCTGCCGGCACGCCCAGCCAGGCCCGGCCGGTCCGCGCCAGCACGACCGCCGCGAGCGTCGCGAGCGCGAGCCCGGCGAGCCCCGTGCGCGCGGCGCGCGGGGCGGGTCCGCCGAGCAGCGGATCCCGATCCTTCGAGCCGAGCGGCGCCTGGGGAGCGGCACCGCCTCCGTCGCGCGCAACCGCCGCCCGCGCCGCGAGCGCGCCGCCGGAGATCCCCACCAGCCACGCCGCCAGCCCCAGCCCGACCGCCGTCTCGTCCCCCTGCAGCGCGACGACCAGCTCGCGCAGCAGCCAGGTCTGCGCGGCCAGGGCCAGCCCGCCGGCCGCGGCGAACGCCGGCCCGGCGGCGTGTCCCGTCACCGCGCCGTCTCGCTCGGGGGCGGCTTGGCGTCGCGGCCGGTCCGCGCGTCGATCGTCGCGTCGTCCACCGGCTCCTCGGGGTCCGGCGGATCGCCGCTCTCGCGCCGCTCGGTGCGCTCGGCCTGGCGCTCTTCCAGGACGTACTGCCTGTCCGGCTCGAGAATCGCCTGGACCGCGAGGGCCGCGTTGCCAAGCGCCGAGCCGGAGGGCTGGCTGTGAAGGTAGTAGATGTGCCCCTTCCGCTCGAGCCGCAGCGCCAGCCGGTGCAGCCCGTAGATCGCGGCGCCGAAGGCGAGCGCGCCGAGCGTGAAGGCGGTGCCTGGTCCCATCATTGCCTCGCATGACCCGGGGCCTGCCCCGGGGCCTGGCCCGGGCCGCGGCCCGGGCCGCAGCCCGCGCGGCGCCGGGATCAGCGCGCCCTGCGGGCCCTCTTCCGGCGCGCCCAGGCCTCGCTCGCCGCGGCCGAGCGCCGTGCCCGCTGCGCCTCGCGGCGGGCCAGCGTGACCTTCGCGTACGAGTCGAGCTCGTCCATCGTGCGGAACTCCAGGTCGTGCCGGTCGGTGCGGGTGAAGTAGTCGCAGAGCGGCTCGTCCGGGCTCTCGAGGTGCTCGGGCATCCCGTACTCGCGGCAGATCTTCGGGCGCTTGTCGTAGATCTGGCACTCGTTCCGGGGGCCGAGGAAGCGGCAGTCCTCCTCGACCTGCAGGAACCAGTCGCCGTCGTCGACGAAGACCCAGCTCTTGCCGTGGATCAGGTACCACTTGATCTGCTCGAAGTCGTCCTCGTCCTCCGGGGCGTCGATCTCCAGCGCGTAGTAGCGGCAGCAGAGCGCGACGCAGCGGTGGCACGGCGGCCCGTCGGCCGGGATGGCGGCGGCCGCGGGGAGCGGGACGAGGGACGGCAGGCTCTCCATGCGCGGGATTCTCGCTTTCTCCGCCGGCGGCGGCAATCCGTTACTTGGCGAAGACCGTCTCGCCGGCGATCACGGTGGCCGCGATCGGCGCGGTCGCCAGGGCTTCGGGCGGCAGCGCGAACAGGTCCTGCCCGAAGATCGTCAGGTCGGCCTGGTAGCCGGGCGCCAGCTTTCCCAGCTCGCGCTCCTGGCCGGCGGCGAACGCCGCCCCCGCCGAGAAGGCCGCCAGTGCCTCGGCCAGCGTCAGGCGCTGCCCGGGATACCAGCCGCCGGGCGGCATTCCCGCGCGGTCCTGCCGCGTGACCGCCGCGTACAGCCCCAGCCGCGGGTCGGGCGATTCGATCGGGAAGTCCGAGCCGAAAGCCAGCGGCACGCCGGCCTCCAGGAATGACCGCCAGGCGTAGCCACCGCGGATCCGCTCCGGCCCGACGCGGTCCTCCGCCCACGGCATGTCCGAGGTCGCGTGCGTCGGCTGCATCGAGGCCACGACCCCCAGCTCGCGGAAGCGCGGGATGTCCGCCGGGTCGACGATCTGCGCGTGCTCGATCCGGAAGCGCGCCGGCGCGCGGTTCGTGGTGGTCGAGCGGGTCAGCCGCGCGGCCTCGAGCGCGGCGCGGATCCCGGCGTCGCCGATCGCGTGGACCGCCACGCCCAACCCGACGTCGGCGGCCTGCCGGGCCTGGGCGCCGATCTCCGCCAGCTCGGTCAGCCACAGGCCACTGCTCTTCGGCTCGTCGGTGTAGGGAGCGAGCAGCCGCGCCCCCCGGCTGCCGAGCGCGCCGTCGGCGTAGAGCTTGAGCCCGATCGCGCGCAGCCGTCCCTCCTGGAGCGGGCCGCGCTCGAGCAGCTCCTTGTGCAGCGGCGAGCCGAGCGCGGCGTAGGCCGTGATCCGCAGCGGGAACTTCCCCTGCCCCGCCAGCGCGCGCATCGCGTCCCAGCCGGAGCCGTAGCCGGGAGCGCCCGCGTCCATGTCGTGGACTCCGGTCAGCCCCATCGCGACGAGCTGCGGCGCGGCCTGGGCCAGCGCCTCCTCCACCACCCGCGGCGACGGGACCGGGATCACGTCCTCCACCAGCAGCATCGCGTTGTCGACCAGGATCCCGGTCGGCCGCCCGCTGCCGTCGCGGTGGATCCGTCCGCCGGGCGGATCGGGCGTGGCGGCGCTGATCCCGGCGGCGGCCAGCGCGGTGCGGTTGACCCAGAGCGCGTGGCCGTCGATGCGCGTCATCGCCGCCGGGCGGGCGGGCACGGCCTGCTCCAGCCGCTCGGCGTCGGGCCAGGCGCGCCCCGGCCAGTCATTCTGGTCCCAGCCGCGCCCCAGCACCCAGGCGTCGCCGGGGTGCGCCTCGGCGAAGGCGCGGACGCGCTCGAGCGTCTCGTCCAGCGAGCGCGCCCCGAGCAGGTCGGCGCGGCGCTGCCAGACCGCGTACGAGGTGACATGGCCGTGCGCGTCGACCAGGCCGGGCACGGCGAGCGCGCCGGGGAGCTGCCGCACCGTGCCGCCGACCGCGATCAGCTGCGCCATCTCGGCCCGGTCCAGCACCCGCTCGATGCGGCCGCCGTGGACGACCAGCCCGTCGGCCCAGGGGCGCTCCGGGTCGCCGGTCCAGAAGCGCGGCCCGGTGAGGATGTTGACCTTCTGCACCGGCGGCGGCGCGCTGCCGCCCCCGCCGCACCCGCCGAGCGCGCACGCCATCGCTACCCCCAGGACGAGCGCCAGTCCCCGCGTCGTGCCCCGCACCGTGCCCCACCGCACCGTCATCCGCCCGCTCCGCGACCGCGCGATTCTATCCCGGGGCGGCTGCGGCGCACGGCCCGATGCAGTACCGTTCGGCCGCGATGCGCGCGGTCCTCTTCGACGTCGACGGGACGCTGATCAAGGCGCAGGGCGCGGGGCGGGAAGCCCTGGCCCGCGGCGT
>JALOKP010000141.1 GCA_025456425.1 Acidobacteriota bacterium
GGCGCCGAGGTGATCGACACCGCGTTCGAGCACGAGGGGGTGCCGATCGGCGTGATCGCGGAGTGCGCGGCGCCGATGACGCTGGGCGGGATCGCGGCCCGGATCGAGGCCGCGCTGCGGCGCGCGCCGCTGGTGATCGAGGCCGGCGAGCGGCCGGTGCGGCGCTTCGGGATCGTCAGCGGCGGGGCGCCGAAGTACCTGGAAGACGCGGCGCGGCGCGGGCTGGACCTGTTCCTGACCGGCGAGCCGTCGGAGGCCGCGGTCCACCTGGCGCGCGAGGAGGGGATCCACTTCGTCGCGGCCGGGCACCATGCGACCGAACGCTTCGGGGTTCAGGCGCTGGGGGAGCACCTGGCCGAGCGGTTCGGGATCGACGCGCGTTACTTCGAGATCGACAACCCGGTGTAGCGGGCCCGCGCGGCGGGCGCGCTAAGGCCCCGCCGCGTAGACCAGCACCGCGCGGTTGGCGGCGTCGAGCGCGCGGCGCAGGGCCATCGCCTGCTCGCGCTGGTCGGCCGTCACCTCTTGCGCCGACAGCGTGAAACTGCGGCGGACGGTCGCCGTCTCGCCTTCGGCCGCCGCCTGCAGCGCGACCCGGCCCAGCGCGTTCGCGACCTCGAACGGCGGGGGGAGCGCCCGCGCCGCGCGGCCGGTCACGACGACCTCGCTCTCGGTCGTGTACTCGTAGGCCAGCGGCACCGGCTCGTCGCCGGGCTGCGGCAGCGGCACCTCCTCGATCGCGCCGAGCGGCGGCAGCGCCAGCACGGCGCGCTCGCCGAGCGGTACCAGCGGCGCGGCGCAGCGGAAGCTTGCGGTGTAGGACCAGGTCTCGGGCGTGGCCGATCTTGGCGAGGAGGCCTCGACCGCTTCGGGACGGGTGCAGATCGCCTCGGCGCGGGAGAGGGCCCGCGAGCGCATCTCGGCCGACTCGTGGATCACGCCGCGGCCGTCGACGAGCAGGCGGCGCTCGACGCCGCCGAAGCGGCGCTCCTCGGCGACCTCGATCGCGTCGCCGCGGAAGGCGATCGCCACGCGCGCGGCGATCCGGTTCTGCGCCGCGGGGCTGCGCGGCACCGCGATCAGGCCGGTGGCGCGGGCGTCGACGGGGAGCGCGCTGGCCCCCTCGTAGCTGAAGTGCAGGTCCTCGGGGGCGTCGACCCCCAGCGTCGGATCGACCAGCCGCAGCGGGCCGAGTCCAGGGGCCTCGGCCACCGTCATTCCCGGGCGAACCTCCCGGCCCGCCCAGGGAATGCCGGTCACAACGTGATCGAAGAAGAACGCGGAGGGGAGGGCCGGATCGACGGTACGATGTCGCGGCGCCACGATCACCACCGGCATGGCCTCGATCCCCAGGCGCCGAAGCGCCTCCACCAGGACGAAGCTCTTGTCCTTGCAGTCGCCCAGGCCGCGGGAGAGCGTCGTGGCGACCGGCCGCGGCCGCCAGCCGCCCCACCCGATCTCGATCGCGAAGTAGCGCAGCCCGCGCGCCGCCTTCAGCGCGGCGTCGAGTGGGTCGCCGCCGCCGGCGCCGACCGCCTTGACCAGCGCTTCGAGTTCCCCCGTCTTGTCCGGGACGGGCACGTAGAGCGCGGCAATCCAGCGGGCCACGGCCCCCCAGTCCTCGAAGGGGTAAGGGCCGGGGCCGGTCGCGTAGTCGAGCACCAGGAGCCGCTCGACGCGGCGCGGGGTCTCGTCATCCTCCTCGCGCTCCGTCCAGCCGGGAAGGTCGCGGAATTCCCAGCTACCGCGCTGCGTGACCTCGTCGGGTCCCGGGTTCGATCCGCCGCCGACGCGCGCCCTCGCGCGGGTACCGCCCTCCACCGAAAGCGACACGCGGGCCAGCGCGACCGGCACGCCGCGCTGCAGCGGAAAGAAGTCCTGCGGCAGGTCGCTGATCTTCCGGAATCGATACGAGACGTAGACCGTACTGCCGGGCTCGACTTCGGGGAGGTCGAGTACGAGCCGGGTCGCGTCGTCCAGCGTCCATGCGTCCCGGCTGCCGATCAGCGTGCCGTCATCCTCGTCGTAGGACGTGACCGTCCCGTCGGGATCGCGGACCCAGGCGCGGACCTTCCGAACGTCCTGGAACAGGTTGCGGCCGATCTCGAGCCGGGACGCTGCAATCCCGTCCCTGGTCATCACCCGGACCGCCCAGTGACGCTCGCCGCTGCGTTCCCCCTTGGACGCGGTGATGGTCCAGTCGTCGAGCAGCACGACCGCGTCGGCCTCCGGGAAGCGCGACGCCGTCTCGGCGCCGGAGCGCAGCGCCGCGGCCCATTCCGGCAGCGGGTAGCGTGCGACCGCGACCGCCGGACCAGCCGATGCCGCGAGCAGGACGGCGAGCGCCGCCAGGGCGCGTGCGCCGCGTGCGGCGCGGCGGTTCATCGCGCGGCCCCCGTGGCCGATCCGGCGGGCGCCAGGACGGCGGCCTGCCGCAGGTACTCTTCGACCTGCAGCGCGAACTCGCGCGCCGCGGGATAGTCACCCGTTTCGACCGTCGGCTTCAGAATCACGATGCGTCCCGTGAAGACGACGGTGCGGTCCCCTTCGCCGCGCTCCCAGCCGGCCTCGAACCTCAACCCCGGCCCGCTCAGTCGCGACTGCGGGGGGATGTGTCCGACGGAGAACCCGTCGGGCAAGCGGAAGACGGTCTGCACCCGCATCGCGCGTCCGTAGGCCCAGAACACTGGCTGTTGGCGCTTCTCCTGTTTCGGGAGGACCAGCCGGTCGAGCAGGCCGTCCCCAGCGGAAACCAGCAGCTCGTCGCCGGCGCGCGTCGCAAGGTTGGGGTGCGTGTAGCGAAATCGTCCTTCGAGCGGCGAGGCGCCGCCGAGGGGGTCGACCGTCAGCTCCGCTCCGTCGACCAGGCCCGCCAGCGGTCCGATGAAGTCCTCGGTGCGGGCCTCCGGGGTCAGCTCGCGCCACTGCTCGCGCCGCACGACCTCCGACTGGTGCGACCAGGTCACGCGTCCTTCGACGACGGCGCTGCCGTCCGCGTTCAGCGTGACGATCTCGCGCCGCTGGACGGCGTTCGACTCGGCGCTCGGAGGGTCGATCAGGATCATCGACACCGTATCGGTGTCGTCGCTGAGCACGATGCCGCCGGTTCCGCTGCTGGAATAGCGCCAGTCCGGGAAGCCGGGCCGACAGTAGCGGCAGGCCGGGTCGACGAAGATCCGTCCCGACACGTCCTCGACCCGCAGCACGACCCGGGCGCCGTAGAGGAACTGGCCCCGATCGGGAATCTCGGGGCTGAAGCGCTGACGGCTGCTGTCCGTCAGCAGCACCGGCACGACGGTCAGGCCCGCGCCCTCCATCAGCGCGTACGCCAGCATCGTCCGCTCGACCGAGTAGGCTCGCTTCGACGTGAGGATTTCGTCCACGGTCGCAGCCAGCGGGCCGTCCGACTTGGACTCGATCTCGGTCGCAAGGAACGCGAGGATTCGGTCGAGGCGCTCGGAGACCGAGCCCCCACCCAGCTCCTGGCCCTTGGCCGTCGCCTGGGCCCGTGTCGCCATGTACTTCTCGATCACAGAGCGCCAGCCGCGCTTGACGCCGATCTGCGTCCCGGTCAGCAGCTCCTTGAGCGGGGTATAGGTCATCCGGAACAGGATCTGCAGCCGGGTATCTTCCTCCGGCGGGGTGAGCGGCTCGTCCGCGTACGCCGGGATGTTGCGGCAGCGTGTTTCCCAGCGCGCGTACACGCCGTCCGGGCGGCCTTCGTCGAATCTGCACCAGGCCTCGACCGGGCGGCGCGAGAAGTGAAGCCGCGACAGGTCCGAGCCACCGTACTGGAAGCGCTGCACGAACAGCGCGCTGAGCACGGGAAGATCCTCCTGCAGGTCCCACCAGATGTGGGTGTACGTACCCTTGTAGCGGACTGTCGCGTTCCACTCCACGATGCAGCCAGGGCGGACCTTCGAGAACGCGAACTTGATGGCCCGCAGTTCCTCGCCCTCCTCCTTGACGATCAGCTCGTCGCGGCGCAGCGACTTCTCGAGCTTCGTGATCGTGCCGTCGGGGCAGATCGTCCGCCCCTCGAACTCCTCGAGGTAGGACTCCTTGGCGTCGTAGGTGAAGTACTGGTTGGCCTCGTCGAGCCCGCGCTCGGAGCGGATCAGCACGCGCCGGCCGTACTGCGCCCGCGACTCGGTCGAGCGCGGGATGACGACCCAGTGCTCCCACTTGAAGAGCACGATCGCCGGTGCGTCGGCGAACTCGGCGGGGATCTCGGGGACCTTGTACTCGGGGTCGCGCTCCGCCGCGCGGGGAGCAGACACGAGGCCCGCGACGAGGAGCGCGAGCGCGAAGCCCGTCGTCCGGCAGAATCGAGGTGGCGGCTGCCCGATCGTCACGCGCCATTCCCCCCCGGGTCGCGGCGATGTTAGGTGATGCGGCGCGGGATAACGCGGCGGTCCGCCCTAGTAACGCCGCGGCGCCGGCCCCCGGGCCCACTCGGCAAACAGCCCGGCGCAGGCGGAGCGCTCGCAGTCCGGGACGAGCGCGATCCCGCTTCCGCCCAGTTCGCGCAGCGTCTCGTTCGAGACGGCCAGCTCGTTGAAGCCGGCGGCCCGCGCGTCGTCGATCCGTGCGCCGAAGACCAGGCGAGACAGGCGCGCCCAGTGGATCGCGCCGAAACACATCGGACAGGGCTCGCAGGTCGAGTAGAGCGTGCACTGGGACAGGTCGATCGTTCCCAGCGCCCGGCTGGCGGCGCGGACGGCGCGCACCTCGGCGTGGCCGGTCGGGTCGGTCTCGGCGAGGACCGCGTTGTGCGCCTCTGCGACCACCTCGCCGCCGCAGATCACGACCGCGCCAAAGGGGGACTGCCCGGCGGCGATCCCCCGCCGCGCGATCTCGATCGCGTGCTGCATCCACTTCGCGTCGGCGTCCATCGGCGGGTCCTCGGGCGGCAGGCGGAATCGTAACCCCGGGCGGCTGGGGCGGGGCCGGAACCGAACGACTCCCAGCAGGAGCTCTCGGGACTCGCGTGGATCCCCCTCACGCGGCGCCCGGCGGGCCGTGCTAGCGTCTGGGCATGCCCTGCTGGAGGACGACCGATGCGATCCGCCCGCGTCCCGGCGCCGGCCCCGGTGCTGGTCCTGGCTCTCGCCGCCCTGCTCGCCGCCTGCGCGAGCGCCACGCCCGTGGCTGACACCCCGTCGCTCGACCGCACCGCGTGGGTGCTGTCGGCGTTCCCCGGCCGGACGCTGGTCGCCGACCCCGCGGCCACGCTGCGCTTCGAGGGGGGGCGTGTCAGCGGCAGCGACGGCTGCAACCGCTTCGGCGGCCCGTACACCGCGAAGGGCGACGAGCTGAAGGTCTCCTCGCAAATGGCCACCACCAGGATGGCCTGTCCGCCCGAGATCGACGCCCAGGCCACGGCCTTCGTCGCCGCGCTGACCGGCGCGGCCAAGTACCGGGTCGCGGAGGAGAAGCTCCAATTGCTGGCGGCGGACGGGACGCTGCTCGCGACGCTCGACCGCCAGGCGGAGATGCTGGCCGGCACGTCCTGGCGCGTCACCGGGATCAACAACGGGAAGCAGGCGGTGGTCAGCGTGCTGGCCGGGACCGCGCCGACGCTGGCCTTCGGCACCGACGGGCGGGCGAGCGGTTCGGCGGGCTGCAACAGTTTCACCGCCGGCTACACCGCCGACGGGTCGAAGGTGACGCTCACCGAGCCGGCCTCGACGCGGAAGATGTGCGCCGAGCCGGCGGGGGTGATGGAGCAGGAGCAGGAGTTCCTGACCGCGCTGGCGACCGTGGCGACGGCGCGCGTCGAGGGGGACCGGCTGGAGTTGCGCCGGGCCGACGGTGCGCTGGCGGTCTCGGCGACGAAGGACGCGGGGAAGTAGCGGCGGGCACCGCAGCGGCAGACGGCTGGACGATTTGAACGATTCACGGACGGAGAGTAGGCTCCCCCTCCCCCGTGGAGCCCCGATGATCGAGCTTCCCCTCTCCCCCTGGACCGCCCTGCTGCTCGGCTGGCTCGGCGCCGCGCTCGTGATGGCCGCGTTGTGGGCGGTCCAGCTCCGGACCCGGGACGCCTCGGCGGTCGACGTCGCCTGGGCGGCGCTGCTGGGGGTGCTGGCCCTCTTCTACGCCGCGGTCGGCGACGGCGACCCGCAACGGCGGCTGATCGTCGCGGTCCTGACCGCGCTCTGGAGCTTCCGGCTGGCCGGCTACCTGCTGGTGAACCGCGTGATCGGGAAGCCGGAGGACGGGCGCTACCAGGCGCTGCGCGCGAGCTGGGGGAAGAACGCGCCACGCAACTTCTTCCTCTTCTACCAGGCGCAGGCCGCCTTCGACGCGATCTTCTCGATCCCGTTCCTGGTGGTCGCCTTCCACCGCGCGCCGGGCCTCGCCTGGACCGACTGGGCGGGCGCGGCGGTGATCGCGGTCGCGATCGTGGGGGAGTCGGTGGCCGACCGGCAGCTTGCGCGCTTCCGGGCGGACCCCGCGAACCGCGGGACGACCTGCCGCGCCGGCCTGTGGAAGTACTCGCGCCACCCCAACTACTTCTTCGAGTGGCTGCACTGGTGGGCCTACCCGTTTCTGGCCGCCGGCTCGCCGTGGTGGTGGGTGACGCTGCTCGGCCCCGCCTTCATGCTCTACTTGCTGTTCAAGGTGACGGGGATCCCGGCGACCGAGGCCCAGGCGCTGCGGACCCGCCGCGACTACGCCGACTACCAGCGGACGACGAGCGCGTTCGTCCCCTGGTTCCCGCGGCGCGCGGCCCGGACGCCGTGACACGGGAGACGCGATGAAGACCGCCCTGGAACTGGCCGAACGCGGGTTGCTGCCCGACGCGCTGGTGCGCCGCGGGATCCGGCAACTGCTCGAGCAGCGGATCGAGGAGGAGCACATCGCCGATCCCGAGCTGCAGCGCGAGAAGAAGCGCCGCCTGACGCAGCAGCTCAGGGCCAGCCCGATCGCGCTGAACACCGAAAAGGCCAACGAGCAGCACTACGAGCTGCCGGCCTCCTTCTTCGGCCACGTGCTGGGGCGGCACCGCAAGTACAGCAGCGGCTACTGGGGCGACGGCGTGACCGACCTCGACGCGGCCGAGGAGATGATGCTGCGGATGTCGGCCGAGCGCGCCGAGATCGTCGACGGTCAGCGCGTGCTCGACCTGGGCTGCGGCTGGGGCTCGTTCACTCTGTTCGTGGCGCAGCACTACCCGAACTGCCGCGTCACCGGGGTCTCCAATTCGCAGGGGCAGCGGGCCTTCATCGAGGCCGAGGCGGCGCGGCGGGGCCTGGCCAACGTCCAGGTCGTCGTCGACGACATGAACCACTTCCAGCCGGCGGGACGCTTCGACCGCGCGGTCTCGATCGAGATGTTCGAGCACATGCGCAACTACGAGGCGCTGCTGGCGCGGATCGCCGGCTGGCTCGACGCGGGCGGCAAGCTGTTCGTCCACGTCTTCGCCCACCGGCGCTACGCCTACCCCTTCGACTCCGAGGGGGACGACAACTGGATGGGGCGGCTGTTCTTCACCGGCGGGATCATGCCCAGCGACGACCTGCTGCTGCACTTCCAGCGCGACCTGTGGGTGGACGACCACTGGGTGGTCAACGGCACGCACTACGGCAGCACGGCCGAGGCCTGGCTGGCCAACCTCGACCGCCGCAAGGACGCGGTGATGCCGGATCTCGTCCGGACCTACGGCGAGGCGGACGCCGACCGCTGGCTGGCCCGCTGGCGGATGTTCTTCATGGCCTGCGCCGAGCTGTTCAACTACGCCGACGGGACGGAATGGATCGTCTCGCACTACCGCTTCGCCAAGCGATGAGCGGGGCGCCGCCGGTCGTCGAGCTGCGCGGCGTCACCCGCGTCTTCGAGGAAGGGGCGGCGCGGCGCGC
>JALOKP010000244.1 GCA_025456425.1 Acidobacteriota bacterium
GCCAGGGCCTTGGCGTCGGGACTGGCCTCGTCCAGTTCGTCGAAGACCAGCATGTCGGCGGGGACGGACTTCATCCCGACCGGGGACTGCATGCCGCGCAGGTAGAGGTGGGCGGAGCCGATCCGCTTCAACCCGGCCGTGTCGGTCTCGGTCATCAGGCGGGCCAGGAAGGGGTTGCTGGCGAGCAGCGGACCGACCCGCGACTTGGAGAACTCCAGCACATCGGTCCGGGTCGGGAAGAAGTAGATCACGTTCAGGCCGCCCAGACAGGCGTGCAGGCTGCGCAGGATGGCCCAGGTCGTGCCGCCGATCTGGGCCGCTTTGCACAGGACGATGTGACCGGCCGGGTCGTCGTAGATCGCCCGCGCGTGGCCCTCGAAGCGGAAGGGGCGCCCGTCGAGTCGGATCCGACGCTGGGCCCACAGGGCGAGGGGCTCGCTCGCGGCACGGGTCTCGGGCCGTGCCAGTTCGGCGACGCGGCCGCGCAGGTAGCCCTGAAGCTGCCGCGAGAGGCTCCGCGACAGGACCTCAGACGGCGTGGACATGTGCGTCCTCTCCGTCGTCCTGCGGCAGCCGCGCCAGCAGGGACCGCGCGATCCGGTCCCGCGTCTCTTCCTCGCCGACCTCGGCCCGCACGACATCGACGAACACGTCGATCAGGTGCCGGGTCTCCGCCGCCGATTCGGCGCGGATCTGCTCTTCGGTCTGGCCGTCGAGCGCGAGGCCTCGGGCCAGGCGCTGGCCCTTCTGGGCGCGTTCCAGAATCGTCGAGATCCGCTCCAGCGTGCGCACCTGCTCGGGCTGGAGGCCTTGCGCCTGCAGCGACTCGAACAGGTGGCTGACCACGACGCCCCAGAGCTTGAAGTGCTGGGCGTTCAGCGTGACGCGTTCGGTGGCGAGCTGCTCGACCAGCTTCTCTGCCGAGCGCCGGTCGACCTTCAGCCGCAGCCCGTCCCAGTCCTCGGCCTTGCGCCAGGCGCTGAGCGTCTGCGGCTTGACGCGCAGGCGCCGCGCGATCTCGGCCAGGGAGGTGACCTCCCCGGTCAGGTAGAGCCGAAGCGCTTCCTCGCGCTTCCCCTTACCGTGACGCGGCATCGCTCGCGGGCTCGAGGTAGTGGCGGGCGAGCTGCGCCAGGCCCCGGGCCTTCCGATCGCGCCCGACGGTCCCGTCGCTGGCCAGCTCTACGGCCCGCTCGATCAGCTCTTCCTGCTCCGGAGTCACCACAAAGGTCAGCACCCGGGGCAGGACCTTCTCCTCCTCAGCCGCCCGCTCGGCCAGAAGCCGGGCGATGTCGTCGGCCGGGAATTCGAGCAGGGCGTGCAGCTCCTGGATCTGCTTGTCGGTCTCGGGCAGCAGGCCGGCGAGGTCGCCGAGGTTCATCTCCCCGAGGAGATCGTGGAGCAGCTGCGCCCGGCGGATCGGCAGGTCCTGGCCTTCGAGGCGGTTGAGGGTCGCCAGCAGCAGCTTGGCTTCGCGGTCGTCGACCTGCCAGACATCGCAGCGAACCTCGGCGTGCCCCAACTCCTTCAGGATCTCCAGCCGGTGGTGGCCGTCGAGCACCTGGTACTGACCGGGCTCGCCGGGATGCGGGCGCACGACGAGGAAGGGGTAGCGGCCCGTCCGCCGCAGGTGGGCCTTGAGCTTCTCGCGCAGGTCGGCCGGCATCACGTTGGCGTTCAGCGGGTGCGGCTGCAGGTCGTCCACCGGGATCATCCGGGCGCCGACGCGCGACGGCGGGTGGCGTTCAGGTTGGGTCAGGACTTGGGACATCGTGTGTGCTCCTCAGGCCGTGGCCTCGTCGATCGTCTCGACGGTCGGCACGGTGTCGGGCGCCGGGCGAAGCCAGGACACGGCCGGATCCCAGCCGACGACCAGGAACTCCCGATTCGCGGCCTTCTTCTCCGCCGTCGCCACCGCCGGGAGGTGCTGGTGCTTGATCTCCAGCGACCGCGTCCGACGGCCGAGCCGGGCCATCTTCGCCGTCAGCTCGTCGAGCGTGACGACCTCGTTCCCGAGGCTCAGGATCCAGAGCGGGATGTGCTGCGCCCTTTCGAGCAGGCCGTCGATCAGGTTCGCGCCATCCCGGGCCGTGAAGGGACTCGTCGGGCGGCTCGACCCGTCCAGAATGGCGTCGATGACGCGGTACTCCTTCTCGTAACTCATGACGCCGGGGTATGGCGGGTCGAGGTACGCGATGTCGGCTTCGATCGAAGGCAGGAGGTCGAGGATGTTCCCCTGCACGACCTGAGCCTCGCCCGCGAAGATCCCGCCGTTGATCTGCTGCGCGATCGCCCAGAGCCGGTCCGGCCGGGTCAGCCGCAGGCCTTCGACGTAGTGGTGGACGCACGAGTCCGTGATCGCTTCGTACTCTCCGGTCGCCACGCGGTGGATCGTCCCCTTCCGCACCTGGCTCATCGGGTGCTCCAGCATCGCCACCCGGATGGGCAGGAGCCGCAGCAGGGCCGCCTTGGCGTCGTCTCCGGTAGCGGCGGCACTCGCCAGGGCACGGTCGATCAGACGCGCCACGTTGGCCGTGAAGATCGCTGGGACCATCTCCTGCTCCACCCGGCCGGGCGGAGCGTCGGACGGCGCGACAAGCGCCAGCACATCGTCATGGGTCAGGCGGACGCGGGAGTTGGCGATCAGGCCCTTGCCGACCGTGATCGCACGGCTCGCGATGTCCGTCGAGACGACCGAGACCTCGCGCCGCGAGGGCTGCGCCCTGCTGCGGCGGCTCCGGCCGCTGAAGCCCGAGCTCGGCCGGCTTTGGCCGCTTCCGTGAGGTTCCGTCGGGCCGC
>JALOKP010000142.1 GCA_025456425.1 Acidobacteriota bacterium
GCGTTGAGGATCCCCTCCTGCGAGTTCGTCTGCGAGGGGCCGACCCAGTTCGTGTTGTCCTGCAGGCCGCCGCAGATCCGGTAGGGGACGGAGTCGTCGACGTTGATCCGGTAGTACTGGGCGGCGGCGACCCGGTCGAGGTGGGCCCACGAGGCGCCGGCGTCGAAGCTCTGGTAGGCGCCGCCGTCGGTCCCCAGGATCAGCTGCCGGCTGAAGAACGGAGCAGGCGGCGGGGCGCCCGGCTCCGCCTTGGCGCGCGCCTCGGCGGCCGCGCGCTCGGCGTCGGCGACCAGGGCCGGGGCGGGCGGGACGATCGCCAGCGCGTGGCAGTCGGCGTGGACGTTCTTGAAGTGGTCCTCGCGGAAGGTCTTCCCGCCGTCGTCCGAGACGTGGAGCATGAAGCCCAGCACGTAGATCCGCCGGTCGTCCTGCGGGTCGATCCGGATCTGGCTGAAGTAGAAGGCCCGCGGGTTGAGCGGGTTGACGCGGGTCCAGCTCTCGCCGCCGTCCTCCGAGCGGAAGATCCCGCCCGCCTTGCTCTTCGCGTTGTCGATCCCGCTCGTCCCCCCCTCGTCGCTCTGGACCACGGCGTAGACGATCCGCGGGTCCTTCGCGTAGACGGCCAGGCCGATCCGACCCGTCCGGGGAGGCAGTCCGTTCGTGAGACGGCGCCAGGTTGCGCCGCCGTCGGTCGACTTGAAGATCCCGCCGGCGTCGCGCCCGCCGGTCGCGCCGGGGCCGTAGTCGAAGCGCCACGGCTTGCGCTGCCGGGCGTAGAGCGCGGCGTAGAGCGTGTCCGGATTCTTCGGGTCCTGCGCGACGTCTCCGCAGCCGGTGACCGCATCGTCCGGCGCCGCGGCCGCCAGCACGCGCGACCAGCTCTTGCCGCCGTCCGTCGTCCGGTAGAGCCCGCGCTCGCCCCCCGGCTGCCAGAGGTGCCCCATCGCCGCGGCGTAGGCGGTGTCCGCCGAGCGCGGGTCGACCACGAGGCGCGCGATCGTGCGGCTGGTCGCAAGGCCGGCCTTCGTCCAGTTCGCGCCGCCGTCGGTCGAGCGGTAGACGCCGTCCCCCCAGCCCGAGCTGTTGCGGTCGTTGGCCTCGCCGGTCCCGACCCAGACGACGCGGCGGTCGGGTAGAAGGTCGCGGGGTCGAGCGGGTCGACCGCGATCTCCGAGACGCGGCCACCCATGATCGCGGGGCCGATCGAGCGCGCTTTGAGCGCGGCGACGGCCGGGGCGGAGAGGGTCGGGGCGGACGGTGCGGCGGCCGGGGCGGGAGCGGGCGCGGCCGGCTTCCGGGCCGGGGCGGCGCCGGCTGGGAGGAGCGCGGCGAGAGCGAGGGCGGAACAGAGCGAACGGCGCATGGCGGTCCTCCGGCGCGGGAGGGGAGGTTACCGAAGCCGCGGCGCGAGGGCGAGGCGGTCCGGGGCGGAGTCAGCGGCTAGACTCTCCGGATGCCCGGCCCGCCCCCTTCCGTACTCGACCCCTGGCTGAAGGACGAGCCGCTCGCGTGCCCCTGCGGCCGGGCGCACCGCCTGGGCCGGCGCGAGGTCCTGCTGGGACGGGGCGCGCTCGACGGGGTGGCCGACGCGGTCGGGCGCGCGGCCGGACCGCGGGCCTCGCTGCTGCTGGTCGCGGACCCCGACACCTTCGCCGCGGCCGGGGCGCGGGTCGCGCGCGACCTGGCGCGCGCCGGGCACCCGCTGCGCGGCTCCGTCTTCCCGGCGGCGCCGCACGCCGACGACGCGGCGCTCTCCTGGCTGCGCGAGCGGCTGGGCGGCGGCGCCGCACCGGACGCGATCGTCGCGGTCGGCTCGGGGACGATCAACGACCTGGGGAAGGCGCTGGCGGCCGAACTGGCGGTGCCGCTGGTCACCGTCGCGACCGCCGCCTCGATGAACGGCTACCTCTCGCCGATCGCGGCGCTGACGGTGGGCGGCCTCAAGGTCACCGTGCCGGCCGAGCCGGCGCGCGCGCTGGTGGTCGACCTCGACGTGCTCGCGGCGGCGCCGCGGCAGCTGGCCGCGGCCGGCTTCGGCGACCTCTGCAGCAAGCCGGTGTCGGGCGCCGACTGGGTGCTGGCGTCTTGGCTGTCGGGCGAGGCGCCGTGTCCGGTGGCGCTCTCGGTCGCGGACGAGGCGGTGGCCCGGGCGCGCGCCGCCGCGGCGGGGATCGCCGCCGGAGAGGGCGAGGCGCTGGCCGCGCTGGCCGAGGCGCTGCTGCTCTCCGGGATCTCGATGATGCTCGCCGGGACCTCGGCCCCCGCATCGGGCGGCGAGCACCTCGTCTCGCACTACCTCGACATGAGCGCGGCCGGCTGGGAGCGCGCGCCGTACCTGCACGGAGAGCAGGTCGCGGTCGGCACCCTCGCATCCTTGTCGCTCTACCGGCGCCTCTTCGACGCCGCGGGACGACCGGCTCCGGACGCGCCGGCGCCGGACGACCCGCCCGGCCCCGCCTTCGACGCGCTCCACGCGCACCTCGACGAGGCCGCGCGGGCCGAGCTGGAGCGCGAGGCCGCGGCGAAACGCGAGCTGGCCGGCGGGCGCGGGCCGCGCGCCGTGCGCGCCGCCGCCGGATGGGATGCGCTCGCCGAGCGGCTCGCCCCGCTGCTCTCGGCGCGCCGCGGCCTCGACGACGACCTGGCGGCCGCGGGCACCCCGGTCCGCTTCGCGGCCATCGACGTGACGCGGCCACGCGCCGCGCACGCGCTGCGCGCGGCGCGCCACCTGCGCCGCCGCTACACCGTGCTCGACCTGGCCAGCGATCTGGGGTGGCTCGACGCCTGGGCCGACGAGATCGCGGAGGAACTCGCATGACCGACAAACCGCCCGGCGCGTGCCCGTTGAACCGTCGCCCGGGACCGCTCGCCGCCTCCGCCACGGGAAGCCTCGCCGCGCTCGCGCTGCTCGTTTGTATCTTTGCGGCGCCCGCGTTCCCCGCGTTCCTGGAGGAGACCCCCGTGAAGCGAATCCTGCCCGTGATCTCCCTGCTGCTGCTGGCGCCCCTGGCGCTGGCCGCCGCGCCCGCATCCGGTGGCGGCTCGCCCGCGCCGCTGATCCCGCGCGAGGTCCTGTTCGGTAACCCGGTCAAGGCCTCGCCGAAGATCTCGCCCGACGGGACGCGCCTCGCCTATGTGGCGCCGAACGACAAGGACGTGCTGAACGTCTTCGTCCGGACGCTCGGCCAGGACGACGCCGTCCAGGTCACGAACGACACCTACCGCGGGATCCGCCAGTACTTCTGGTCCGAGGACGGCTCGCGCATCCTCTACCTGCAGGACATCGGCGGCGACGAGAACTTCCACGTCTACGCCGTCGACCTGGCGACGAAGGTGGTCCGCGACCTGACGCCGTTCCAGGGGATCCGCGCCACCAACCTCGCGACCGATAGGGACCACCCCAACGAGCTGCTGGTCGGCCTCAACATCCGCGACCGGCGGGTCTTCGACATGTACCGGGTCGACCTGGTGACCGGCGCGGTCGTGCTCGACACCGAGAACCCGGGCGACGTGGAGGGCTGGTCGACCGACGCCAACTTCGTGATCCGCGGCGCGACCGCGGTCAACGCGGCGGACGGCAGCACCGTGCTGCGCCTGCGCGACGGCAAGGACAAACCCTGGCGCGAGTTCATCACGTGGCCCTTCCTGGAAGAGGGCGGCCCGGTGACCTTCGCGAAGGACGGCAAGTCGCTGGTGATCGAGAGCTCGCTGGGCTCGGACACGACGCGCGTGCTGCGGGTCGACGCAGCCAGCGGCAAGGAGCTGGCGAAGATCGCCCAGAACCCCAAGGCCGACGCGGGCGGCGTGATGATCCATCCCGACACCTACGAGGTCCAGGCGGTCGGCTTCAACTACCTGAAGAGCGAGTGGACCGTGCTCGATCCGACGATCCAGGGCGACTTCGACGCGCTGGCGAAGCTCCACCGCGGCGAGTTCACGGTCGTCAGCCGCGACCGGGCGGACAAGCGCTGGATCGTCGTCTTCCAGGGGGACGACGGGCCGGTCGCTTGGTACCTCTGGGATCGCGCAGGGAAGAAGGGCGAGCTGCTGTTCGTCAACCAGCCCGAGCTGGCCAAGTACCAGCTGGCGAAGATGGAGCCGGTCGTGATCAAGGCCCGCGACGGCTTCGACCTGGTCTCCTACCTGACGCTCCCGGTCGGGGTAGAGCCGAAGGGGCTGCCGCTGGTCCTCAACGTCCACGGCGGGCCGTGGGCCCGCGACACCTGGGGCTACGACCCCGAGGCGCAGTGGCTGGCCAATCGCGGCTACGCCGTGCTGCAGGTCAACTTCCGCGGCTCGACCGGCCTGGGAAAGAAGTTCCTGAACGCCGGCAACGGCGAGTGGGGCGTCGGTGCGATGCAGCACGACCTGACCGACGCCGTGAAGTGGGCGGTCGGGAAGGGGATCGCCGACCCGAAGAAGGTCTGCATCTACGGCGGCTCGTACGGCGGCTACGCCACGCTGGCCGGCCTGGTCTTCACCCCCGAGCTGTACGCCTGCGGCGTCGACATCGTCGGGCCGTCGAACCTCCGGACGCTGTTCGAGTCGATCCCGCCCTACTGGTCGACCTTCAAGAAGATCCTCGCGCTGCGGGTCGGCGACGTCGAGAAGGACGACGCGTTCAACAAGAAGATCTCGCCGCTGTTCCACGCGACGAAGATCAAGGTGCCGCTGCTGATCGCGCAGGGGGCGAACGACCCGCGCGTCAACATCCGCGAAGCCGACCAGATGGTGGCCGCGATGCGCGAGAACAAGATCCCCGTGACCTACGTCGTCTACCCCGACGAGGGGCACGGTTTCGCGCGCCCCAACAACCGGCTCGACTTCTACGGCCGGATCGACGAGTTCCTGGCCCAGCAGCTCGGCGGGCGTGCCGAGCCGTGGCAGAAGGTCGAGGGCTCGACGGCGGACGTGCGCTGAGCGGGGCGGCCCATCCGCCCGCCCCGCCCGATCGCGGGGGGTGGGCCGCGGGTTCCGTGGCCGCGGTCGCGATCCTGGTCGTGACCGCGGCCTGGCTTCGTTTCCAGGGCCAGCCCTGGTGGTGCGCCTGCGGCGGGTGGAACCTGTCGTCGTGGCAGGTCTGGAGCAGCCACAACTCGCAGCACCTGGTCGACCCCTACAGCTTCAGCCACGTGCTGCACGGGCTGCTGTTCTACGCGCTGCTCTGCCGCCTGCCGCTGTCGCGGGGGGCCCGCTTCGCGCTGGCGCTGGGGATCGAGGCGGGCTGGGAGGTCCTGGAGAACTCCGAGATCATCATCCGTCGCTACCGCGAGGCGACGATGTCGCTCGACTACTTCGGCGACAGCGTCGTCAACACGCTGGGCGACATCCTCTTCTGCGCACTTGGCTACGGGATCGCCGCCCGGATCCCGGTGCGGGCCTCGGTGGCGCTGTTCGTCGCGACCGAGCTGGCGATGATCGCGACGATCCGCGACAGCCTGCTGCTCAACGTGCTGATGCTGGCCTGGCCGCTCGAGGCGGTGAAGCACTGGCAGATGGCGATCGCCGGAGGTTAGCCCGTCCGGGGCGTGGTACCGTCGGCGCCTTCCCGGGAGACGCCCCCATGTTCCAGCGCTTCGCGACCTACTTCATGCGCGGCCTGCTCGTCATCGTTCCCGCGGCGGCCGCGATCTACGTCGTCTGGCTGACGGTGACGACCGTCGACCGTGCGATCGCCGCGATCGCCAGGCGGCCGGTGATCCCCGGGGTCGGGTTCCTGCTGACGGTGGCGCTGATCGTGCTGACCGGTGCGCTCGCCAGCGGCTTCGCGATGCGCTGGTTCTTCGGCGCGATCGACCGGCTCTTCCAGCGCACCCCGCTGGTCCAGCTGATCTACACCTCGCTGCGCGACCTGATCGACGCCTTCGTCGGCGAGAAGCGCCGCTTCGACCGGCCGGTCGTGGTGCGGGTCGCGGACGGCGTCGAGGTCCTGGGGTTCGTGACGCGGGACGACCTGGCCTCGCTCGGGCTGCCCGGGCAGGCCGCGGTCTACCTGCCGCAGTCGTACAACTTCGCGGGGAACCTGATCGTGGTGCCCGCCGACCGGGTGCGTCCGCTGCCGGTCGACAGCCGGACGGCGATGACGCTGATCGTCTCGGGCGGAGTCTCGGGCTCGGCGGCGGTCTCAGCCCAGGCGTGAGGCCTCGAGCACCGTCTGCAGGTGGATCCGCGCGGTGTCGGACGGGTCGCGGGCGTAGCCGCCCCCCATCGCGACCGCGACCGGCAGCCCCGCCGCACGGCAGGCCGCGAAGACGCGCCGGTCGCGCTCGGCCATCCCGGCCGCGGTGAGCGCCAGCTTGCCGAGCCGGTCCTTCTCCCACGCGTCCGCGCCCGCGATGTAGATCGCGAGGTCGGCGCGCGCGCGGGACAGTGCCTCGTCCAGCCCAGCGTCGAGGGCGGCCAGGTACTCGGCGTCGCCGGTCCCGCTGGGAAGCGCGACGTCCAGGTCGGAGCGCTCCTTGCGGAACGGGAAGTTCTTCGCACCGTGGATCGAGAGCGTGAAGACGCTCGGGTCGTCGCGGAAGATCGAGGCGGTGCCGTTCCCCTGGTGCACGTCGCAGTCGATCACGACGACCCGCCGGACGAATCCCTCGGCCTGCATCGTGCGCGCTGCGACCGCGGCGTCGTTGAAGACGCAATACCCCTCACCCCGGTCGCGGAAAGCGTGGTGCGTGCCGCCGGCCAGGTGGACCGAGACGCCGTCCGTCAGCGCGGCGCGGCAGGCGGCGACCGTGCCGCCGACCGAGCGGCGGCTGCGCTCCGCGAACTCCGGCGACCAGGGGAAGCCGATGCGGCGCCACGCCGCGTCCGGCAGCGTGCCCTCGATCGCGGCCCGCACGTACTCCGGAGCGTGGGCTCGCGCCAGCGCTTCGTCGTCCGCCTGGTCGGGTTCCGTGGGGGCGCCGCCCGACGCCAGGCCGGCCGCCTCGACCAGCCGGCGCAGCAGCGCGTACTTGGACTCCGGGAAGCGGTGGTCCACCGGCAGCGGAAATCGAAAGCGATCGGCGCTGAAGATCTGCATCGGGCCGGGAAGGATAGCGGCCGTCCCAGCGCGGCGCCGCCCGCGTCCCGGCCCGCGCCCGCGCCCGCCCCCGCCCCCGCGCCCGCCCCCGCCCCCGCGCCGGTTCCCGGCGGTCGCCATACCGCGCCCGCTATCATCCTGGCCCCGGATCTCCCGTGACGACCCCTGCTCCGCTCCCCGCGCGCGCCGGCCCGCGCTTCGGCCGCCTGCAGCTCTTCGAGCTGGAGGACCAACCGTGGTGCCCGCGCGCGGTGCGCGACGGCGCGACCGGCTACCTGGAGCTGGTGGCCCGCTGGGGCGGCGTGCACGCCGCGGTGGCGCCGGTCCTGGCCCGCGCGCTGCGCGCGGCCGGCACGCGCCGGATCGTCGACCTCTGCGCCGGCGGGGGCGGTCCGTGGCGGTCGCTGCGTCCCGCGCTCGAGGAGCAGCTGGGCGGGGAGGTGACGATCCGCCTGACCGACCGCTACCCCAACCCGGACGCGGCCGCGCGGCTGGGCGCGGCGGCGGGCGGCCGAATCACGGCCTGGCCCGCGCCGGTCGACGCGCTGGCCGTGCCCGCGGAGCTGGACGGGTTCCGCACGCTCTTCACCTCGTTCCACCACTTCCCGCCGGGGGAGGCCGCCGCGATCCTGGCCGACGCGGTCCGCAGCCGGCAGGGGATCGCGATCTTCGAGCTGACCGCGCGGCGCGCGCGCACTACCGCGCTGATCGCGGGCGGCCCGCTGCTGGCGCTGGGGCTGGTCCCGTGGATCCGCCCGTTCCGCTGGTCGCGCCTCGCCTGGACCTACCTGGTCCCGGCGATCCCGCTGGTCGTGCTCTGGGACGGGATCGTCTCCTGCCTGCGCAGCTACACCGTTCCCGAGCTGCGGGCCCTGGCCGCGGCCGCGGGAGAGGGCTACGCCTGGGAGGCGGGGGTCAGCCGGGTGCCGCGCCTGCCGGTGCCGCTGACCTGGCTCGTCGGCTATCCTGCGCCGCACCGATGACCACGCGCCCCCTCGCCGGCAACCAGCGCAAGTTCCTGCGCGCCGAGGCCCACCACCTCGAGCCGTCCGTTCGCGTCGGCAAGGAGGGGCTGACGGCGGGGCTGCTCGCGGCGATCGACCAGGCGCTCGAAGTCCACGAGCTGATCAAGATCCGCTTCGTCGCCTTCAAGGAAGAGAAGGCGATCGCAGTCCCCGAGATCGAGGGGCGGACCGGCAGCGCCTGCGTCGGCGTGGTCGGCCACGTCGGGATCTTCTACCGGCAGCAGCCCGACCCCGAGAAGCGCCGGATCGCCTTGCCGCGGCCGCGCGACGAATCGTAGGGGCCGGCCTCCGTGCCGGCCCGGCTGATCCGTGCGCGATGCGGGCCGGCACGGAGGCCGGCCCCTACGGCGTGAAGGCCGGGAACCCCGAAGCGAAGGCCTCGACCTCCGCCCGCAGCGCGTCGCGCGCCGTCTCGTCGGTCCAGATGCTCTCGCCCTCGGGGATCTTCCCCGCCTTCACCAGCGCCAGCGCGCGGTCGATGAACTCCGCGATCCGCGCCATGTCGGCCTCCTGCATCCCGCGCGTCGTGACCGACGGAGTCCCCATCCGGATCCCGTCGGGGAAGAGCGGCTTCTGCTGCTCGGAGGCGTTGGGCACGGTGTTGAAGTTCAGCTCGATCGAGACCTGCTCCAGCGCGATCGCGGCCCGCTTCCCCGGCAGCTTGCGCGACTTGCGCACGTCGACCAGCAGCAGGTGGTTGTCGGTCCCGCC
>JALOKP010000245.1 GCA_025456425.1 Acidobacteriota bacterium
CACCGCGGGGCGATCGACATGGTCCGCGAGGCGCCGGTCGGGCAGATCCCGGCCGAGCTGCGCGAGGCGCTGCGCGACTTCCCGGGCCGGAACGGCGACGTGCGGCTCCCCCCGCCGCGGATGCCGCGCGGGGAGAGCGGCCTCAACTGACCCGTTCGATCCGGTCCGCCCCCCGGAGCCCCTACCTGGACGGGCTCCTAGCCCGAAACCCGCGATCGGCGTACCTTCCGGCGGTCCTCAGCGCCCGCCGGGGGCCTCCAGGGAAGAAGGCGCCGGGATCGCGTGGTCGGTCGACCGCATCGCAGTCCGTGGACGCACCGCGCCCTCGCGCTCCTCGCCGCGGCGGGGTGCGGGGCCTTCCTGCCCGCCGGCGCCGCGCCTCCCGAGCCGGTCGAGGTCGGTGCCCTGTCGGTGCTGGTCGACAAGTCCCCGGCAATCGCGGCCGCCTCGGCGCAGGCGATGAACGACGCGCTGCGCGGGCAGAGCGCGACGCGCCCGGCGCGCTCCGCGGCGCTCGAGGCGTGGCTCGACGGGGCGACCGCGGGGGAGCGCGCGGTGGTGCTGCGTCTCGATCCCGCTGCCGGGCTCGAACTGGTCGAGATCGACGCCGCCGAGGCCCCGCGCCTGGTGGACGCCGCCGGCCCGGAAACGCGCTTCGAACTGCTCGGCGAGCGCGAGCCGGCGCTGCGCTGGATGCGCCCGACGCTGGGGATCGCGCGCGCCTGGCGGATCGCCGGTCGCGGCGAGGGCGTTCGCGTCGGCCTGGTCGAGATCGGCGGGCTGGGGCGCACCACCGACACCGTGATCCCCTTCCTGCGCTACGGCGGCTGCGCCGACACCTGGCACGCCACGATGGTCGGCGGGGTGATCGCGCTGCGCCCCGCGGCGAGCTGGAATCGCGGCTACGACGGGATCGCGTCGTCGGTGCGGCTGCTCGACGCCGGCGCGTGCTCGGCCCGCGACCGCGACCTGTTCGCCGCGATCGACTGGGCGCTGGTGCAGGGCGCGAGCGTGCTGAATCTCTCCTGGGGCACGCCCACCGGCGGCGCCTACGACGCGGCGGCGGCACTGGTCGACGAGATCGCCTGGAGCCGCGGGACCGTCATCGTGGCCGCGGCGGGGAACGACGCGGGCGCGGTCTGGTCGCCGGCGCTGGCGCACGGCGCGCTGGCCGTCGGCGCGACCGACGACCGCGACACCGAGAGCGTACGCGACGACGCGGTGGCCGGGTTCTCCTCGTGGATCGACCCGCGGACCGGAAGCGCGAAGCCGGAGCTGGTGGCGCCGGGTGCCGAGGTGACGACTGCTGCTCCTGGCTACCAGGCGCTGGCGCGGGCCTCGGGGACGTCGCTCGCGGCGCCCGCGGTTTCGGCCGTTGCTGCGCTGCTGCTCGGTGCGCGCCCCGACCTGGCGGGGCACGGGCCGGCGGTCCGGGCGCTGCTGCTGGCCTCGGCCGGACTGCAGCCCGGGGCCACCGACGCGGCGCGGCGCCCCGGCGACCGAGCGGGGGAGGGCTACCCCCGCGCCGAGATCGCCGCGGAGAGCGCGGCAGAGGGCCGCTGCGGCTGGCTCGATCTCGTCACGGCCGACGCCGGCACGCGCCGCGTGCTGACGATCCTGCGCCTCAAGCGCGGTCAGCAGGTCCGGGCCGCGATCGCCTGGGACCAGCCGGGCCGGTACCACGCGGCGGGGCTGGGTGCGATGGCCGACCTCGACCTGGCGCTGGTCACCGCCGACGGCAGGATCGTCGCGGAGAGCCGCACCGCGACCGGCAGCTACGAGGCGCTCTCGGTGCGCGTCCCCGCCAGCGGCGAATATCGGCTGGTGGCGACGGTCTTCCGCCACGATTCGCTCGACCGCGCCGGCCGGCTGCCCGGTCGGACGCCGCTGGGCTGGGCCTGGGCGCTCATCCCGTCCACCCGCTGACCCCCACCTTCCGGGAAAGCGGTAACCGTCCCCATTTTCCGGAAGCTGCGGTACCGTACGTGGGCGGCCACCGAGTGGAGAACCCATGGACCGAGACAGCAGCCCCAGCCGCCTGCGGGTGGAGGACTTCGAGCGCCTGCTCGACGTCACGCGCGCGCTGGCGCACGAACTGGACCTGGACGCGCTCCTGACCCACATCGTCGATGCCGCGCGGGCGCTGCTGGACGCCGAGCGCGGCAGTGTCTTCCTCTATGACGCGAAGACCGGCGAGCTGTACACCAAGGTGGCCACCGGGAGCGGCCAGATCCGCGTCCCCCCCGGCCGCGGGATCGTCGGCGAGTGCGCCCAGACGCGGGCGGTGATCAACGTTCCCGACTGCTACGCCGACGCGCGCTTCGACCGCAGTTTCGACCAGCGTACCGGCTTCCGCACGCGCTGCCTGCTGACCGTACCGTTGGTCGGGCACGACGACGCCCTGGTCGGCGTGATGCAGGTCCTGAACCGCCGGGGCGGGCCGTTCGACGCGCAGGACGAGCGGGTCGCGACCGCGCTCGCCGCGCAGTGCGCGGTCGCGCTGCAGCGCAGCC
>JALOKP010000143.1 GCA_025456425.1 Acidobacteriota bacterium
CCGTCCTCGCGCAGCTACTCGTTTGCCGCGATCAACATCATGCGCGCCGGGGGGGTCCTGGCGCTGATCGTGGTCGGTGCGGTCCTGGCCTCGTTCTGGTTGCGCGAGAGCCGCCGCCGCCGGGCCGCGAATGTCCCCGCGGAAGGCCACCCATGACCCGACTGCTCGCCCTGCTCGCCAGCGCCAACCCGCCCACCACCACCTCCGGAGACTTCTGGATGCCGGTGCGGGGCTCGGCCAACGCCGCCGCCGTGGACTGGCTGTTCTACTTCATCTACTACATCTCGCTGTTCTTCTTCGCCCTGATCGTCGGGCTGATGGCCTACTTCATCTTCCGCTACCGGCAGCGCTCGCCCGATGAGCTGGGCGAGGGACCGTCGCACAACACCCCGCTTGAGATCACCTGGACCGTGATCCCGCTGATCCTGGTGATCGCGATCTTCTGGATCGGATTCACCGGCTACATGAAGGGCGCGATCTCGCCCGACGGCGCCTACGAAATCCAGGTCGTCGGCGCGAAGTGGAAGTGGATGTTCGGCTACCCCAACGGCTACATCGACGAGAACCTCCACGTGCCGGTCGATACCCCGGTGCGGCTGGTGATCACCTCGGACGACGTGATCCACAGCCTGTTCATCCCGGCCTTCCGGCTGAAGAAGGACGCGGTGCCGGGGCGCTACACCAAGATGTGGTTCCGGGCGACGCAGCCCGGTGAGTACCAGATCTTCTGCGCCGAGTACTGCGGCACCAGCCACTCCGACATGCTGGCCATGACGATCGTCCACCCCCCCGGCGAGTTCGAGAAGTGGCTGGAGAACGCCGCGAACTTCCTCGACAAGATGTCGCCGGCCGAGGCCGGAGAGAAGCTGTTCAAGCAGCGCGGCTGCACGCAGTGCCACTCGATCGACGGCACGCGGATCATCGGCCCGACCCTCAAGGGGGCGTTCGGTCACGAGGTCGCGCTGACGACCGGCCAGAAGGTGCTCTTCGACGAGGACTACACGCGGAGTTCGATCCTGAACCCGCAGGCCCAGATCGTCGCCGGATTCGACCCCGTGATGCCGACCTACCAGGGCCGGCTCAAGGACCGCGAGATCTCCGCGATCATCGAATACATCAAGACGCTGAAGTAGCAGAAGGGCGACACCATGGCGACGATCGACCACACCATGCCCGGAACGGCCCGGCCCGGCCCGGCGCGGCAGGCGAACTACCTCAACGCCAGCCACGGCCTGCTGTCCTGGCTCACGACGCTCGACCACAAGCGGATCGGCGTGCTCTACCTGGTTTCGACTCTGACCGCGTTCTTCCTGGGCGGGGTCTTCGCCCTGCTGGTCCGGACCGAACTGCTGACGCCGACCCAGACGATCATGGGCCCGGACACCTACAACAAGATGTTCACGCTGCACGGTGCGGTGATGGTCTTCCTGTTCATCATCCCGTCGATCCCCGGGGCGATCGGCAACTTCGTGCTGCCGATCATGCTCGGGGCCAAGGACGTCGCGTTCCCGCGGCTGAACCTGCTCAGCTGGTACCTCTATATCATCGGCGCGCTCTGGGCCGTGGCTTCGATCATCATGGGCGGCGTCGACACCGGCTGGACCTTCTACACCCCCTACAGCACGACCACCAACACGGCCGTGATCTCGATGACCTTCGGGGTCTTCATCCTGGGCTTCAGCTCGATCCTGACCGGCGTGAACTTCATCACCACGGTGCACAAGCTGCGGCCGGTGGAGATGGACTGGTTCAAGATGCCGCTCTTGCTCTGGGCGCTCTACTCGACCGCCGTGATCCAGATCCTCGCTACGCCCGTGCTGGGCGTCACGATGCTGCTGCTGATCGCCGAGCGGGCGCTGGGGATCGGGATCTTCGACCCGGCGCTGGGCGGCGACCCGATCCTCTACCAGCACTTCTTCTGGTTCTACTCCCACCCGGCGGTCTACATCATGATCCTGCCGGCGATGGGCGTGATCTCCGAGATCATCCCGGTCTTCTCGCGCAAGCACATCTTCGGCTACAGATTCATCGCCTACTCGTCGGTCGCGATCGCGATCTTCGGCTTCCTGGTCTGGGCGCACCACATGTTCACTTCGGGCATGTCGCCGATGGCCACGATGATCTTCTCGGCGCTGACCTTCAGCGTCGCGATCCCGTCGGCGGTCAAGGTCTTCAACTGGCTCGCGACGATGTACGGCGGCTCGATCCAGCTCAAGACGCCGATGCTCTGGGCGGTCGGCTTCATCTTCGTCTTCGGGATCGGCGGGCTGACCGGCCTGTTCCTGGGGGCGCTGACCACGGACGTCCACCTCCACGACACCTATTTCATCGTCGCCCACTTCCACTACGTGATGATGGGCGGCTCGGTGTTCGCGCTGATCGGCGGGCTGTTCTACTGGTGGCCCAAGATGTTCGGGCGGATGGTCGAGGAGCGGTGGGCGCAGATCGGCTTCTGGCTGTCGTTCGTCGGCTTCAACGTGACGTTCTTCTCGCAGTTCGTGCTGGGCAGCCGCGGGATGCCGCGGCGCTACTTCAATTACCTGCCGGAGTTCCAGGGCCTGCACCAGCTCTCCACCTACGGCTCGTACGTGCTGGCAATCGGGCTCGGGCTTTCGGCGGTCGCGCTGCTGCACTCGCTGTTCGCCGGACGCCCCGCGCCCGACAACCCGTGGGGGGCCGCGTCGCTGGAGTGGTCCACCAGTTCGCCGCCACCGACCGACAACTTCTCGTCCGAGCCCGTGGCGGGCGATCCGTACGACTACAACGAGCTGGCCTGGGACCGGTCGGTCCAGGGCTACGTCCGGAAGGGCTGACGGGATGAGCCACACCGCCGACGCGCACGACCACCACGCGCACCCGCCGAACCTGGCGCACCACTTCGACACGCCCGAGCAGCAGGTCGCGTCGGGCAAGCTGGGGATGTGGATCTACCTGAGCAAGGAGCTGGGCGGCGTCAACACGGTCGTGCTGCTGACCTCGTCGCTGACGATGGCCTGGGGCGTTCGCGCGGCGCAGCTCGGGCAGAAGAAGATCCTGGTCTGGATGCTCTCGCTGACGCTGGCCTTCGCGGTGATGTTCCTGGGGATCAAGTTCGTCGAGTACAAGTCCAAGTGGGAGGAGGGGCTCCTTCCCGGCAAGCGCTTCCACCCCACCGCGCCGCCGCACGTGAACGACGGCAAGGGCGCCGAGCCGGGCCACCACGATCTGCAGGAGCGGGTCCTGCCGGGGATGGTCGGACGGGGCGCCCCAGCGCCGGCCCCCGCGGCGCCCGCCCCGGCGGCGCCCGTCGCGGCCGCAGCCGTGCCGGCGGCCCCGGCCGATCCGTCCGCGCTGCCGCCCGGGCCGAAGCCCGGCGACGAGAGCTCGCTGATCAAGCCGGCGGCGGACGGCCCGCCCGGGCTCGCGGTGGGCGAGGTCGTGCCGCTCGGCGCCGACCGGAACGCGGTCCCGAAGAACGTCCAGATCTTCTTCGGGATCTACTTCATGATGACCGGGCTCCACGCGCTGCACGTGCTGGCCGGGATGGGCGTGATCGCTTGGCTGCTCAAGCGCTCGCTGCGCGGCGACTTCGGCCCGTCGTACTTCGCGCCGGTCGACCTGGGCGGGCTCTACTGGCACCTGGTCGACCTGATCTGGATCTTCCTCTTCCCGCTGATGTACCTGATCCACTGAGCCGGAGACGACGATGCACACCAAGGGCCACTCCGCGCACCCCGGCGAGTCGATCGGCGGCGTTCACGTCATGCCGGTCGCGGTCCTCGTCGGGATCTGGGTCGTGCTGATCATCCTGACCGTCCTGACGGTGGGCGTGACCTACTTCGACCTTGGCCCGTTCAACCTCGCGGTCGCCCTGGGCGTGGCGCTGGTCAAGGCCTCGCTCGTCGCGCTCTACTACATGCACCTCAAGTACGACCACCCCTTCAACGGCTTCATCCTGGTCGTTTCGCTCGTCTTCGTGGCGCTGTTCATCGGGATCACGCTGCTGGACGCCCGGCAGTACCAGCCGGACATGATCCCGGGCTACGCGCCGGCGATGCAGAAGAAGTAGCGCGTTGACCGCCGCGACGCCGGGCGGCGGGATCGACCGCCGGGCCACGCGCGAGTCCCCCGCGCCGCCGGGAAGCGGGCCGCTGGCGCTGACGCTGTTCCTGATGGCGCTGACGATGTTCTTCGCCGCCAGCGTGGTCGGCTTTCTCCTGATCCGCGCCCGCCAGCCGGAGTGGCCGCCGGCCGGCTCACCCCCGCTGCCGGGCGGGCTGTGGCTGGCGACGCTCGTGCTGCTGGCCGGGAGCGCCGCGGTGCAGGCCGCGCTGGGCGCGATCCGCCGCGGGAGTCAGCGCGGGCTCCGGCTGGGGCTGGCCGCGGCCCTGGCACTGACCGTCCTGTTCCTGGGGCTGCAGGCGGCCAACTGGAGCACGCTGGCCAGCGAGGGGCTGACCCCGGGGGCCAACCTGTTCGGCTTCGCCTTCTACATGCTGACCGGCCTGCACGCCGCGCACGTCGTGGGAGGCCTGGTCGTGCTGGTGCTCGTGACAGCCAAGGCATTCCGCGGCGGCTACTCGGCGGGCTATCATCCCGGCGTGCGTTCGGCGACGGTCTACACCCACTTCCTGACCGTCGTCTGGTTCGTGATGTTCGGGGTCGTGTTCCTGATCTGAGGCGCCGATGTCCCTGCCCAGCATCATCGTGACCGGCGCCTCCGGGTTCATCGGACGGTTCCTCCTGGAGTCGCTCAAAGAGGAGTTCCTGATCTACGGGATCGCGCGCCGTTCGCAGGCCCGCTCCGGGGCCCCGGTCCACCCCAACATCAAGTGGTACCAGGTCGACATCGGCGACGTCGCTCCGCTGCGCGCAGTCTTTCACCGGATCCGCGACAAGGGCGGGGCGGACACGGTGATCCACCTCGCGGCCCACTACGACTTCTCGGGCGAGGAGCACCCGGAGTACATCCGGACCAACATCGATGGCCACCGCAACCTGCTCGAATGCTGCCGGGAGGCCGGAATCCGCAACTTCGTCTTCTCCAGTTCCGTCGCCGCCAGCCGCCTCCCGCCGCGGGGCGAGGTGCTGGACGAGACGAGCGCTCCCGACGGTGACCACATCTACGCCCGAACCAAGCGCATCGGCGAGGAGATGCTCGAGCAGTACCGGCACGAGTTCAGGTCGGTGATCGTTCGCTTCGCGGCGCTGTTCTCGGGCTGGTGCGAGTACCCGCCGCTCTTCATGTTCCTCAACACCTGGTTGTCGGGCGCCTGGAACGCTCGCGTGCTGGGTGGCCGCGGCGAGACCTCGATCCCGTTCCTGCACGTGCGCGACGCGGTCTTCCTGCTGCGCCGCGTGATCGACCGCCTGCCCGAGTTCGAGCAGGGCGAGGTCCTGGTGGCCAGCCCCGACGGCGCGACCTCGCACCTGGAGCTGTTCCGCGCCGCGACCCGCGCCTGGTACGGCAAGCCCAGGACGCCGGTCTTCATGCCGAAGCTGCTGTGCGGCCCGGGGATGTGGGTCATGGACAGCGCCGGCAAGCTGACCGGGGAGCGGCCCTTCGAGCGGCCGTGGATGGCCCGCTACATCGACACGCAGATGACGATCGACGCCAGCCGCACCCGGCAGCGCCTGGGCTGGGAGCCGCGCCAGCGGCTGTCGATCCTGACCCGGATGCCGTTCCTGATCGAGAACCTCAAGACCGACCCGATCGAGTGGAACCGGCGCAACCGCGCGGCGCTGAAGCAGGCCGAGGTCCGCGACAACCTGCGGATCTACTGGCTGCTGGTCAAGCACGGCGAACAGATCCAGGCCGAGTTCTTCGACCGGATCTACGGCCCCGAGGGGCAGGTCCGCTTCCCGAGCTACCAGCACATGGACACCGAGGACCACCGCTGGGCGCTGCAGATGCTGCTGCGGCAGGTCCTGCACGCGATCCGCACCGGCGACCGCGCAATCCTCGCCGAGTACTGCCGCGACATCGCCGAGCGCCGCTACCACGAGGGTTTCAGCGCGGATGAGGTCTGCGGGGCGCTGCAGCTGCTGAACCAGATCTCGCTCAAAGTGCTGCGCAAGGACCGGGAGACCGAGGGGATGTTCCGGCAGCTGCGCGAGCAGATCACGATGCCGCTGCGCTGGGGCTGCGACCAGGCGCAGGACCGGTTCGAGCAGCTCGAAGAGGGGCGGGTGCGGCGCGGGGAGCCCAGGCCGATGGTCCGGACGGACTGAGCCGGCGCCTCGGGCTCACCCCTCCGGGAGCAGGTCCCGGCCCGGCCCCTTCGTTCCGACCAGGTGCAGCAGCAAGGCGAGCTGTCCCAGCAGGATGTCGATCCGCTCGCCGGGGCTGCGGCTGGCGAGGAAGCGGCTGCGTTCGTCGGCGTCCGACAGCAGCACGCTGCCCAGGCTGAAGATCCAGCGCCCCTCGTCGCTGCGGTCGGCAGCCAGCCGGGCCAGTTCCTCCGCAGGCGGCCCGATCATCTTCGCGAGACGCAACGCCGACTGAGCCACGGCGTCGATCCCGCCGGCGCGCCCGGCGCGCTCGCCGGGGTGGGGCGGGTCGTCCTCGTACGGCTCGGGCCGGGCGAGGCGGTAGGGGCCCGTCGTCGGGAGCTCCTCGAGGTGCACGCGTGCGAGCCCCTGCACGACGACGTGGAACGCGCCGTCCGGGAGCGGCGCGCAGTGGATCACCTGCCCCAGCGTCGCGACCGGGTCGAAAGGCGGGGCGAACTCGTACTCCTCCGGCCGCCAGCCGGGGGTCAGGCGCGGGATGGCGAGCAGGCGCTCCGGCGGCGGGAGCTTGAGCAGGTCGCGCGCCAGCGCCCGGTAACGCGGCTCGAAGATCCGGTACGGGACCGGCAGGCCCGGCAGGAAGACGTGGTCCGGCAGCGGGAAGACCGGAACGCTCTGGGGCAGTCCGCTCGCGCCGTCCGTCATGGCTCCGCCTCCTGCGGCACGCCGCAGGCCTCCGCGAGGGCCCCGGCCAGCCGGTCGAAATCGCCGAGCGCGTTGTACAGCGCGGCCGACAGCCGCACCAGCAGTCCGCCCGGCGCACCGGTCCAGGGGAAGATCTTGCTCTCGATCCGGTAGCGCTCGTAAAGCAGGTCCTCCAGCGCGTCCCACGCCAGGCCGCGGGCGGGCGCGCCGGGTGCGGGCGCGGGGAGCGGCAGCGAGGCCATCCCCGCGAGCAGTTCGGCGGGGCAGGGGAGCGCGATCCCCAGCCGGCGCGCGACCCGCTCGCGCGCGGCCAGCGCCAGCTCGCGCTGGCGCGCGCGGATCGCGGGCCAGCCGCCGGGTACGGCCTCCTCGAGCACGCGGATCGCCTCGGGGATCGCCAGCCAGGGGGTGGGATCGGCCGTGCCGGTCCAGTCGAACTCCTGCCGGAAGCGCGAGCGGCCGGGGCGCGGCCCCCCGTAGCCGAGGCTGACCACCAGCGGCGCGATCGCCTCGCGCCGGTCGGCGCGGACCCAGAGCGCGGCCGCGCCCTTGGGCGCGCAGAGCCACTTGTGCGCGTTGAAGGTGGCGTAGGCGGCGCCGGTCGCGTCGAGCGCCGGCGGCACCAGGCCCGGCGCGTGGGCCGCGTCGACCAGCGTGTCGACTCCGCGCGCGTCGAGCGCGCGCACCAGGCGGGCCAGCGGCACCAGCAGTGCGGTCGGGGCCGTGACCTGGTCGAGCAGCGCGAGCCGCGTCCGCGGCGTGACCGCGGCGAGCACCGGCGCGACGATCTCCTCCGCGTCCGCCAGCGGGAACGGCACGCGGGCCACGACGACGCGCGCGCCCGAGCGCGCGGCCCGGGCCTCCAGCGCGTTCCGGCACGCGGGATAGGCGTGGTCGGTGGTCAGCAGCTCGTCGCCGGGATCGAGCCGCAGCGACGCCAGCACCGTGTTGACGCCGGTGGTCGCGTTGGGGACGAAGGCGAGCCCCTCCGGGTCGCCCTCGACGAAGGCCCCCAGCGCCACCCGCGCCGCGTCGAGCAGAGGCTCGAGCTGGCGGGCGAGAAAGCGCACTGGTTCGCGCTCGAGCCGCTCGCGGAGCCGGGACTGAAACTCCAGCACCGGTTTCGGGCAGGCCCCGAACGAGCCGTGGTTGAGGAACAGCACCCCCGGATCGAGGGTCCAGAGGTCGCGGCGGACGGGGGTGTCGAGCGGCAACTCCATGGGCCGCCATCTTGCACGCCGCCGGCCGGGAACAAAAGCCGCGGGCGGCGGTCCAACCGCACGAGGAACCGCGCCGGAGCGCCTCCGGCGGCTGCAAAACGGCCACGGGCCGTGGCATCCTCCCGAGGATGGCCCAGCACCGTGAGATGACCGAGGCGCGGGAGCGGGAGCTCATCGAGCGCGCCCGCCTGGGAGACCGGGAGGCCTTCGACGAGCTGATGGAGGCCCACCTTCCGCGGGTGTGGCGGGTGGCCTTTCGCATCGTCCGCCACGAGCAGGACGCCGAGGACGTCGTGCAGGAGACCTTTCTCGCCGCCTTCCGGACGATCCCCGCCTTCCGGCAGGAGGCCAAGCTCTCGACCTGGCTGACGCGGATCGCGACCAGCCGGGCGCTCAACCACCTCGACCGGATGGCCGAGCGCGTGCGCCGGGCGGGACGGCCGATCGACCTCCGGCCCTCCGAGCTGGAGCTGGGCGTGCCCGAGCCGGCGGCCACCGGGCCCAGCCCGCTCGAGGCGCTCGAGGAGAAGGAGCTGGCCGCGCGGCTCGCGGAGTGCCTCGACCGGCTCCCCGGCCCGTGGCGCTCGGCGCTGGCGCTGCGCGAGGGGGAGGGGCTGAGCTACGAGGAGATCGCCGAGACGATGGACCTGAACCTCGGCACGGTCCGGTCGCGCCTGGCCCGCGCGCGCGTCGCGCTGCGCGACTGCATCGAGGGGAGGTCGTGATGAGCCCACGCGACGACCGGCACCCTGACGAGCTGATCTCCGCGCTCTTCGACGGCGAGCTGGCGCCCGAGGAGTGGACGGAGGTCAAGGAGCACCTCGAGAGCTGCCCCCGCTGCCGGCGACTGCTCGAACAGATCAAGTCGATCTCGGCCGCGATGCCGGTCGACCCGCCCGTGCCCGAGGGGCTGGCCGCGCGGGTGCAGGAACGGCTGCCCGCGGGCACCGGGCGCCAGCGCCCGGTGCCTCCGGCTCGCGACCGGATGCCGTACCGCGCGACCCGCCGGCGTTTGACCTTCCCGCTGGCGGCCGGCGCGGCCCTGGCGGCGACCCTGATCGTCGGCGCGCTGCTGATCCAGTACCTGCCCGAGGGCGTCAGCTCGCGGCTGAGACTGCCGCGGCTGTCGCCGCCATCGGATGGCGCGGTCGCGGAGTCGGCGGGCGAGGCCGCCGCGCCGCCGCAGCCGGCGATGGAAGCCAAGCGCGAGGCGCCGGTCCTGGCCGACAACGGGTCCGGCGCGGCGCCTCCCGGGTCCGGCAGCGATGCGGACGCGTCGGTCGCCGCGACCGACCTCGCCGCCTCGACCGGAGCGCCCGGGACGTTCGGCGTGCCCGCTGGACCGGCGGCGACGGACTACGCCGCCGCCGGCGAGCGTCCGGGGCTCGCGCCGGGGCAGGACCTGCCGGTGACGGTCCCGGAGGAGGCGGACGCGCCGGCCCGCACCGCCGAGCAGATCGCGCTCGAGCAGGCGCGCCCGGGCGCGGTGGGCGGGGTCGAAGGCGCGGCCCCGGCCGGCGCGAACGAGCTGCCCGAGGCCGCCAAGGACCAGCAGGCGCGCGCCCGGCCGGCCGAGCCGGAGGCGGCCGCCGGCGCCGCGACCGCGAATAGGGCCGAGGTGCCCGCCCGCTCCGCCGCCGCCGCCCAGGCCGCCGCGCCGCCCCCGCTGGCGGACGCCACGCCGCAGCCCTCCTCCTCCGCCCCGGTCGCCCCCGCGGCCAGCGTCGCCGCCTGCCAGGCCACCTGGAGCGCGCCTCGCCAGGCCGTCTGGCCGCCCTCCGCAGGGCGCAACCCCGAGCGAGCGGTCGGGGGCGCGGGCCAGGCCGCGGGCGGCCGGTCGATCCTGATGGAAAACCCGCGGCGGGTCCGGATCACCGTGACGCGCGACCGCTGGCCCGACCTCGTCCAGAAACTGGCAGCGGCCGGCGTCACCGGTACGGCCCAACTGCCGGCGCCGCCGGAGTGGGCGGACTGCGCGGCGGTCAACGTCTCGGTCCCGGAGGCCTCGCCGTCCACGCCCGCGCCGCCGCCGCCGGGTGCCGCCCCCCCGCCCCCGTCCGCGCCCTGACGCCCCCGCGCAGGAACGGCGCCGGCGCTCCCCGCGATGCACCTGCTCGACCTGCTCCTGCTCGCCGTCGGCCTGGCGATGGACGCGTTCGCGGTCGCCGTCTCGTGCGGCTTCGCCTTCCAGCGGCGCGAGCACCTCGGCGCGCTGCGGATCGCCCTCTCCTTCGGGCTGTTTCAGGCCGCGATGCCGGTCCTGGGCTGGGCCGCGGGGCTCTCGGTGCGGCACCAGATCGAGGCCTGGGATCACTGGATCGCCTTCGCGCTCCTGGTCGTGACCAGCATCGACGCGCTGGCGGTCGGGCTGTCGCTGTCGTTCCTGCAGGTCGAGATCGCGACGCCGGCGCTGGTGATCGGGCTCGTGACCTTCGCGATGTCGTTCGCCGGGATCGTACTGGGGTTCGAGCTGGAGCACCGGCTGCGCGGGCGCTGGCGCCGGAACATCCAGGTCGCCGGCGGGGTCATCCTGATCGCGATCGGGGCCCGGATCCTGGTCGAGCACACGATCGGCGCCTGACCGGCGGGGGTCGGGGCTGCCGCCGGCGGCCCGCTCCGGCATAATCCCGGCTTACCCGTCGCCGTTTTCCCCAGGAGGCACCATGGAACGCACCGTCCGCCCGGGCCGCCGGGCCCTTGTCCCCGTCCTCGCCGCCGCGCTGGTCCTCGCCGCCGCGCCGGCTCTCGCGCAGGACCTGGCGTCGTTCGAAAAGCGGCTGACCGAGCACCGCCTGCCGAACGGCCTGACCTTCCTGATCTACGAGCGCCCCGGCGCGCCGGTCGTGTCGTTCTACACCCACGTCGACGTCGGCGCGGCCCAGGAGGTGCCCGGCATCACCGGCATGGCGCACATGTTCGAGCACATGGCCTTCAAGGGGACGACGGTCATCGGCACGACCGACTGGCCGGCCGAGAAGAAGGCGCTGGACCAGGTCGAAGCGGCCTGGGACGCGTTCTACGCCGAGCGGACGAAGGTCGGCGGCGCCGACCCGGCGAAGCTGAAGGAGCTGGAGAAGGCCTTCAAGGACGCCCAGGAGGTGGCGGACAAGTACATCGTCAAGAACGAGTTCGGCGACATCATCGACCGCCAGGGCGGAACCGGGATGAACGCCTCGACCGGCTCGGACCAGACCAACTACTTCTACTCGATGCCGGCCAACAAGGTCGAGCTGTGGGCCTACCTCGAGTCCGAGCGCTTCCGCGACCCGGTCTTCCGCGAGTTCTACAAGGAGCGCGACGTCGTGATGGAAGAGCGGCGCCTGCGCACCGAGAGCCAGCCGACCGGGCGGCTGATGGAGCAGTTCCTGGCGACCGCGTTCGTGGCCCACCCCTACAAGCAGCCGGTCGTCGGCTACATGAGCGACCTGCAGTCGTTCTCGGCCACCGACGCCAAGGCCTTCTACGCGAAGTACTACGTCCCGTCGAACATCGTGATCGCGATCGTCGGCGACGTGAAGGCGAAGGAGATCATCCCGATCCTCGACCGCTACTTCGGACGGCTGCCGAAGGGGGAGAAGCCCGACCCGCTGCGGACGGTCGAACCCAAGGCGATCGCCGAGAAGACGGTCGTCAAGCTCGACAAGTCGCAGCCGGTCTACATGGAGGGGTACCACCGCCCGGCCGCGACCAGCCCGGAGGATGCAACCTACCAGGCGCTGGCCGAGGTCCTGGGGACCGGCCGGACCTCGCGCCTCTACCGCAGCCTGGTGCGCGACAGGAAGGTCGCGGTGCAGGCCTCCGTCTTCTCGTCCTTCCCGGGCGGGAAGTACCCGGCGCTGACGGTCTTCTTCGGCATTCCGGCGCCGGGGCGGACCAACGAGGAGGTCCAGGCCGCGATCCGGGCCGAGATCGAGAAGATCAAGAGCGAGCCGGTGACCGACGAGGAGCTGGCGATGGTCAAGTCGCGGGCCAAGGCGGGGCTGGTGCGCGGCCTGCAGAACAACATGGGGATCGCGCGGCAGCTCGGGATCGCGCAGACGATCTACGGCGACTGGCGCGAGATCTTCACCGGCGTGACCGAGATCGACAAGGTCACCAAGGACGACATCCAGCGGATCGCGAAGGCGACCTTCGTCCCGGAGAACCGGACCGTCGCGATGATCGTCAACGAAGACGCCAAGACGGCGAAGAACTGAGGAGGGGATGACGATGCGAAAGACAACCTCGATGTCCCTTCCCGCGCTGAAGCTCGCGGCCGTGCTGCTGCTCGCCGCGGCCGCCATCCTGCCGGCCGCCGCCCAGGCCAAGGCCTGGTCCGACATCAAGTACCCCGCGCTCCCCGCCTTCCCGATCCCGAAGCCCCAGGTCGTCGACCTGCCCAACGGGATGAAGGTCTTCCTGCTGGAGGACCGCGAGCTGCCGCTGATCTCGGTCACCGCACTGGTCCGCGCCGGCGCCAACTGGGAGCCGGCCGGCAAGATCGGGCTGGCCGGGCTGACCGGCTCGGTGCAGCGCACCGGCGGCACCGCGAAGATGACCGGCGACCAGATCGACGACTTCCTCGCGGCCCGCGCGGCGTCGGTCGAGACCTTCATCGGCGACGATGCCGGCAGCGCCTCGATGGACTGCCTCGGGCAGGACTTCGACGCCGTGCTGCCGATCTTCGCCGACGTGCTGCGCCGGCCGGCCTTCGCCCAGGACAAGCTGGACGTCGCCAAGGTCCAGGCCAACGCCGGGATCGCGCGCCGCAACGACAACGTCGGCGGGATCACCGGCCGCGAGATCGCCAAGCTGGTCTACGGCGCCGACTCGCCGATCGCGCGCCAGACCGAGTACGCCACGATCGCCGCGATCGCGCGCCAGGACCTGGTCGACTTCCACGCGAAGTACTACCACCCGAACAACGTCTACCTGGGGGTCGTCGGCGACTTCGACAGCAAGGAGATGCTGGCCAAGCTGCAGGCCGCCTTCGGCGACTGGCCGAAAGGGCCGGCGTTCGACGGCGCTGCGGTTCCTTATCGCACGACGCCCAATCCGGGCCTGTTCTTCATCGAGAAGAGCGACGTCAACCAGGCCAACATCGTGCTGGCCGAACTGGGGATCGAGCAGAAGAATCCGGACTATTTCCCGGTCCAGGTGATGAACGAGGCCTTCGGCGGCGGCTTCTCGGCGCGGCTCTTCTCCAACGTCCGCTCGAAGAAGGGGCTGGCCTACAGCGTGCGCGGCAGCCTCGGCGCCGACTTCCTCTACCCGGGGATGTTCCAGGCCGGGCTCCAGACCGCGTCATCCAACATGTCGCGGGCGATCGACGCGATGAAGTTCGAGATCAACGACCTGGTCGCCAACCCGCCCAGCGACGACGAGATCCGCCGCGCCAAGGAGTCGATCCTGAACTCCTTCATCTTCAACTACGACTCGCGGCGCAAGATCCTGGGCCAGCAGTTGAGCTACGCCTTCTACGGGCTTCCGGCGGACTACCTGGAGACCTACCGCGCCAACATCGAGAAGGTGACGCGCGAAGACGTAGCCCGGGTCGCCAAGCAGTACGTCAAGCCGGAGAACCTGTCGGTGCTGGTCGTCGGCAAGGCCGCCGACTTCGACAAGCCGCTGGCCGAGCTGGGGACGGTGACGACGCTCGACATCGCGATCCCGCCGCCGCCGGCGGCGGGGCCGAAGGTCGAAAAGACCGCAGCCTCGCTGGCCGCGGGGAAGGCGGCCTGGCAGCGCGCGGTGCAGGCGATGACCGGCGGCAAGCCGTTCGCGCCGGCGGCGCTGGAGACCGTCTCGTCGATCGCGCTGACCCAGCCGATGGCGATGACGCTGAAGCAGACCTCGCTGGCGGTCTTTCCCGACCGGCGTCGCACGGTCCAGGTCCTGCCGATGGGCGAGCAGGTGACGGTGCTCGACGGGGCCGGCGGCTTCGTCCAGATGGGGCCGCGCTCGATGCCGCTGGCGGGCGAGCAGCTCGAGCGGACCAGCCGCGAGTTCGCGCGGCAGCTGACGACGCTGCTGCGCTACGCCGGCGATCCCGGCCTCGAAGCGGTGGCGGCCGGCAAGGAGACGGTCGACGGCGTCGCGGCGGAGATCGTGCAGATCACCTACCGCGGGGCCGAGACGCGGCTCTGGATCGGGCCCGACGGGCGCGTGATCAAGCAGGCGCACAGCACGATGAACCCGGCGACGCGCGCTCCCGGCAACGCCGAGATCCTGCTCTCCGACTGGCGCGAGACGGGCGGGGTGAAGCTGCCGTTCAAGCAGGTGACCCGCTTCGACGGCCAGGAGGCGGCGACGGCGACGATCGAGTCGGTGACGCTCGACCCGAAGGTCGACCCGGCGCTGTTCGCCAAGCCGGCGGCGTAACGGCACGCGGCGCGAACGGTAGGGGCCGGCCTCCGTGCCGGCCCGCCGAACAGCCTATCGAGCCGGCGCCTTCGCATCGAGTTCCGCGTGCCAGTTGAGCACGACGTCGATGTGATCCTGAGAGCGGTCGGGGACCGACTGCTGGATCCGCAGGAAGCGGCCCCCGTCGGGCGACACGTCGGAAGCCGTGTTGGCGTTGCTGGCCCGCCGGAACTGCCCTTCGAAGAGGACGCGGGGTTCACCCCAGGGGGCCCCGGGACGGGCAGGCACGTCCACGGCCAGGAACCGGCTGCCGCTGACGTAGAACAGCTCGCGCCCGTCGCGCGACCAGCGCGGCTCCGAGCCGCCGCCGCTCGACAGCAGCTTGCTGGGACCGGGGCCCGGGTACGGCTGGACGTAGAGCTCGTTCTGCCCCGACGCGGAGGAGACGAAAGCGAGCCACCGTCCGTCCGGCGAGACCTGCCCCCCCGTCTGGGTCGAGCCGGGCTGGCCCAGGGGCTGCGGCGTCCGGTCGCCCGAGAGCCGCATTCTCCAGGTGGTGATCGCGCCCTTCGCTTCGCCGCCGATGTCCTGGAACACGAGCCACTGCCCGTCGGGGGAGACCGAGGTCGGGGTCTCCGTCACGCCCCGGCCGACCGTCAGCGGCTGTTCGTCGCCGGTTCCGTCGGACGCCTTCCAGTAGACGGTGCGGGTGCCTCTCCGCGTCGCCCGGTAGGCGACCCGGCTGCCGTCCGTGGTCCAGACCGGGGCCTGGCTGCTGCCCCCGGTCGTGACCAGCGGGGTCATCGTGTGGCGCGTGAAGTCGAAGATCCAGAGGCCGACCGTCCCTTCCGAGACCTGGACCACGGCCCGCTGGCCATCCGGCGCGATCGCGACGGCCTCGTAGTCCCGCTCCGGGAACGGCAGGGGTTCCACCTTGCCGTCCCGATCGACCCACACCAGGCGATACGAATAGCGCGTCGGCCCGCCCTCCAGGTACGCGAGCGTTCCGCTGTCCGACACCGCGTAGGCGGCCGCGCCCTCGTTCTCCAGGCGCGGGTACTCCGAGAGCGTCACGGGCGCCGCGCTCCCGGCGCCGGGCTGACCCGCGCGCCACGGGACCGCGTACAGCGAATCCTGCCGGGCGTAGAGCAGGAAGCCGGAGGGGAGGTAGCGCGCCGTGTCCCCGCCCGGAACGAGGACCTGCCGCTCGCCGGTCTCGAGCGACTGCGCCACGATCTGGCGCTCGTCCTTGCCCGGGCCGGTCCAGATCGTGAAGAGCAGCGTCCGCGCGTCCGGCAGGACGTGCGGCCAGCGGTGGCTGATCTCGCCCTTCTCGCGCTCCACGAGCGTCAGCTCCTTCGGCGTCCCGCCGGAAGCCGGGACGACCGACAGCCCGGAGCTGTTGCTGGGTGCGTAGTAGATGTTGCCGTCGCTGCCCCAGCTCCCTCCGCGCGACTCGGCGACGTTGCCGCAGATCACCTGCAGACCCGCGCCGCCGACCGCGACCCGCTTCAGCGCGCCCTGCGCGAAGAAGGCGATCCACTGCCCGTCGGGAGAGAAGAACGGGGTGGCGGCCCCCTCGGTGCCGGGCACTGCGCCCGGCTCGCGCTCGGAGAGGGCGCGCAGGAAGAGCTGGCGCTTGCCGTTGCGGAGGCCGACGTACGCCAGCAGCCGTCCGTCCGGTGAGAGGGCCAGCGGCAGCCGGTTCGTCTCGGCCAGGAGGTCGCCTTCGGGCAGCACGATCGAGAGCCGGGTGACCTCGCCCGCGCCGCCGCCCGCCGCCCGATGGGACGGGCCGGCCGCGCCGCGCCGCCCCAAGGCCCACGCGCCGACGCAGGCCGCGAGCAGCAGCAGCGCCGCCAGCCCGGCCCACTTCCACGAGGTCTTCCGGTTCTGCGGCGCGAAGGGGGCGGTGAAGGGGACCGAGCGCTCGGAGGCGCTCGACGCGTTCTCGAGCGCGAAGGCGACGTCGTGGGCCGAGCGGAAGCGCTGGTCGGGGCTCTTCTCCAGGCAGTGGCGCACGATCCGCTCGAGCCCCGCGGGAATCGACCGGCTCGTCGTCGGCTCGAGCTCCGTTGGGTCGTCGCGCAGGATCGCCGCCAGCGTCTCGGTGGCGCTGCCCCTTGCGAACGCGCGCGTCCCCGTCAGCATCTCGAACAGGACCGCGCCGAACGAGAACAGGTCGCTCCGCGCGTCGACGCTCTCGCCGCGCACCTGCTCCGGGCTCATGTAGCCGGACTCCTGCCGCAGCAACTGCTTGGCCAGTCCGAAGTCGAGGATCTTGAGCCGCCCGTCCTTGGTCACCCAGAGGTTGTCCGGCTTGAGGTCGCGGTGGACGACCCCCTTCTCGTGCGCCGCCGCGAGGCCCCGCGCCGCCTGGACCGCCAGCTCGATCGCCTTGCGCGGGGGGAGCGGCCCCTGTTCCAGGCGCGTCCGCAGGCTCTCGCCTTCCAGCAGCTCCATCACCGCGTAGACGACGCCCTCCTGCGTGCCGATATCGTGGAGGGCCAGGATGTTCGGGTGGTTCAGCGCGGCGACCGCCCGCGCCTCGCGCTCGAAGCGGGCGAGCAGTTCGGCGTCCTTCGACAGCCGTGCGGGGAGCACCTTCACCGCGACGAAGCGGTCGAGCCGGGTGTCCTTCGCCTTCCAGACCTCGCCCATCCCGCCCGCGCCGAGCGGAGAAACGATCTCGTAAGGGCCGAGCCTGTCGCCGGGGACGAGGGTCATCGGTGCTCCTTCCTGCGCACGGGGCCGGACCCGGCCTGCAGGATCGGTGAGACTAACACCGGTCCGCGCGTCCGGTGTACGATGGCTCCGGTTGCCGCTGCGGGACGGGTTGCGCTGCACGACCCGGTCGCGCCGTCCCCCGCGCGCTACCCTCCTCGCGAGGAGTGACTGCGATGTCGGAAGCGGGCCGTCCCCGCCGGCTGACCTACGCGGACTACGCCGCGTTGCCCAACGACGGTCTCCGGTATCAGCTCCTCGAGGGGGAGCTGGTCGTGACGCCGTCGCCGAATGCGTGGCACCAGGACGTCGCGCGCGAGATGCTGGTGGCGCTCGCGCTGTTCGTCCGCCAGCAGGATCTCGGCCAGGTCCATGTTGCTCCGCTGGACGTGACGCTCGACGACTGGAACGTCGTCCAGCCCGACCTGCTGTTCGTCTCACGGGCTCGGTCCGGCATCCGGCAGGGAGGGCGCCTTCTCGGCGCGCCCGACCTGTGCGTCGAGATCCTCTCACCCGGCACGGTCCGGATCGACCGCGTCCGCAAGCTCGCGCTCTACGCGCGTTTCGGCGTGGCCCACTACTGGATCGTCGACCTCGACGCGCGAACGATCGAGGAGTACGCGCTCGAGGGGACCGCGTACCGGCTGCGGACCACCGCGGCGTACGACGAGCCATTCCGGCCCGTGGCCCTCCCGGGGTTCGAGTTCCGGCTCAGCGCGGTGCCGCTGCCGGACGGCCCCTACGCCTGATAGAGCCCCAGCAGCGCACCCGCCGGGTCGCGGATCACGGCGGCGCGGGCCTCACCGACCTCGAACGGCCCCTTGACGACGCTCCCGCCCCGCGCGACGCAGGCTGCGAGGCTGGCGTCGAGGTCGGGGACCGTGACGTAGATCATCCAGACCGGCGGCAGGTCGGCGTTCGGGCCGCGCGCGTGGCAGACGCCGGCGACGGTCGTCCCGTCACCGGGACGGTTCATGCAGAAGTCGGCGTAGCCGCCCATGTCGACCTCGGTCGCGGTCCAGCCGACGACGGCGCCGTAGAAGCCGCGCAGTGCGGCCGCGTCGGGCACCGTCAGGTCGTGCCAGGCGATCGATCCGGGAGCCATCGCGTCGTCGGACATCGGTCCTCCTCGCCGCCGCGTGCTACGATCCGCACTTCCCGGCGGCCGCCCATGGAATCGTTTCTCGATCGCCTCGTCAAGGACAATCGGATCGGGCCGTACGCGGTCTACCGCGGCGTCGCGCCGGCGCGCCCGGCGCGGCTCGCGGAGCCGAACGTGCCGTGGCCGCCCGGTGCGCGCGAGGCGCTCGGCGCGCTGGGGATCGGTCCGCTCTACGCCCACCAGGCCGAGGCGCTCGAGCGCGCAGCGCGCGGCCAGAACGTGCTGCTCGCCACGCCGACCGCCTCGGGCAAGACGCTCGCCTACCTGATGGCCTTCCTCGCCGCGCGCCGGCACGACGACGGCGCGCGCGCGATCTTCCTCTACCCGCTCAAGGCGCTGGCCCGCGACCAGCTCGCGGTGGTCCGGCGCGTGCTGGCCCCGCTGGGCTACTCCGCCGCCGAGGCGGCCGAGGTCTACGACGGCGACACCCCCGAGGCGCTGCGGCGCAAGATCCGCCGCGCGCCGCCGGCGGTGATCCTGACCAACCCCGACATGCTGCACCTGGGGATCCTGCCGTCGCACGACACCTGGGGCGGGTTCCTGCCGTCGCACGACACCTGGGGCGGGTTCCTCGCGCAGCTGGGCCTGGTCGTGGTCGACGAGGCGCACGTCTACCGCGGGATCTTCGGCGCGCACGTGCACCACACGCTGCGGCGCCTGCTGCGCCTGGCGCGGCACCACGGGGCGCACCCCCTGGTGATGGCCGGCTCGGCCACGATCGGCGAGCCGCAGGCCTTCGTCGAGACGCTGACGGGGGAGCCGTTCGCGGCGATCCGCGATTCCGGCGCCCCGGCCGCGCTGCGCCACGTGCTGTTCCTCGACCCGCGCGGCGAGAGCCCCTACACGATCGCCACCCGCGTCGTCGGCGAAGCGGTCGCGGCCGGGCACAAGACGATCGCCTTCACCAAGGCGCGGCGGATCACCGAGCTGATGCACCAGTGGCTGCGCCAGCAGCGGCCGGAGCTCATGCCGCGGATCGCCTCCTACCGCTCGGGCTACCTGCCCGAGGAGCGCCGCGAGATCGAGCGCCGGCTGTTCGCGGGGGAGCTGACCGGCGTGATCAGCACCTCGGCGCTGGAGGCCGGGATCGACGTCGGGGGGCTCGACGTCTGCGTGCTGGTCGGCTACCCGGGCTCGCTGGCCAACGCCTGGCAGCGGATCGGCCGGACCGGCCGGCAGGACCGCGAGTCGCTGGCGATCCTGGTCGCGCTGCCCGACGCGCTGGACCACTACGTCACGCGCCACCCCGAGCACTTCTTCAGCGGCGAGTTCGAGCGGGTCGTGGACCCCGAGAACGACGCGATCGCCGACGCGCACCTGGAGGCCGCGGCGGCCGAGCGCTCGATCGACGCCGCCGACGTGCTCCAGCTGCAGGGCGTGCACGGCATGGAACGCGTCCAGCGCCTGGTCTCCGCCGGGAAGCTGGTCGAGGTCGAAGGGGACGAGCGCTGGTTCGCGCTGCGCCGCCAGCCGCAGCGGGACATCGCGCTGCGCAGCGCCGGGACCGCCTACGCGCTGAAGCTGCGCGACGGCCGCGAGATCGGCTCGATGGACGAGGCGCGCGCCTGGTTCGAGGGGCACCCGGGGGCGATCTACCTGCACGCCGGCCAGACCTACCGCGCGCTGTCGCTCGAGCGCGAGACGCGCACGATCACGCTCGAGCCGGCCGACGTCGACTACTTCACGCAGGTCTACGCGCGGAAGGAGACCGAGATCCTCGAGACCTTCGAGGAGCGGCCGATCGGCGCGGGCCGCCTCGCGTGGGGCCGCGTGCGCGTCACCACCTTCATCGAGGGCTACGGCAAGCGCCGCCTGTTCGGCCAGGAGGAGATCAGCCGCCACCCGCTCGACGCGCCGCCGCAGGTGCTGGAGACGGTCTCGTTCTGGGTCGTCTTCCCGGAAGAGCTGCTGCCGCAACTGGTGGCCGACGAGTACCACCCGGCCGGCTCGCTGCACGCCGCCGAGCACGCCTCGATCGGCCTCTTCCCGCTGCTCGCGATCTGCGACCGCTGGGACCTGGGCGGGATCTCCTACGCGCACCACCCGCAGTTCGACCGGCCGGCGATCTTCGTCTACGACGGCTGGCCGGGCGGCGTCGGGCTGGCGCGCACCGGCTTCGCGCGGGCCGAGGAGCTGTTCGGGCGGACGCGCGCGCTGATCGCGGCCTGCCCGTGCGAGGACGGCTGCCCGGCCTGCGTCCACTCGCCCAAGTGCGGCTCGGGGAACAGCCCGCTCGACAAGCTGGGCGCGCTGGTCGT